>CAZISX010000058.1:1392-12092 GCA_964542005.1 uncultured Spirochaetales bacterium | reverse complement strand
CAAGCTGGCGGTCTTCTCGGAATGAAAAGGACAAAAATAAAATTTGTTATCATGGCGGACACCTAAGCGATTAAGGAAAAAAGCTATCGGTATTTTCTTTGCATCATCAATTTTGCTCAAAATTTAACCTCTCTTAACAGACTGTTTCAAGTGTGCGATTGTTTTTATTGGAACACCTGCAACAAATCGCACAGTTTGTGGCTTTTGTGGCTTCTGTTTCACTGTGCGATGTGTGGCGTGTGTTGCAGGTGTTCCAGTGTTGCAGTGTGGCTTTTGTTGTGTGTGTTTCAGTATTTATTGTCATATATATTATATATTACTAGATAATACCCTGCTAACGGTTGAGTTGCTCAACCCCAATTGCTCAGCTATCTTGCGGTCACTTATATATGGATTTTCCTTTTTAATCGCAAAAATCTTTTCCGCAAGCTCTTCTTTTTGTTGGCTTTTTCGGTTACTATCCTTTGGTTTTAGCAGGGTTTTTTCATCTGCAAAACCTATTCTTACAAAATGTAGGAATCCCTCTTTCTTCTCAATATTACAGAGGATAACATTTTCCCTACCATACGGTTTTATCCCAGACCGACCCTTGAGCTGGATGATATACTTCTGGTCTGGGTTATTGTATGACTCGCCAACAGCAAAAATCCCGTCTGAAAAATCGGCTAAGGCTTTACTTCCTGCAATTCCTGAAGTAGTTAATGGAGCCTCAGGGCTTCTTTTTGTTGTATGGCAGATAACCAAAATGGAAAGATTATGTTTTGTCTTTAAGTGCTGTAGCTGCTGCATGAACGGAGTTGCATTACTCCTTTTCTCGGTCTCGCCGCCAAAGATATAAGAGAGATTATCAATGCAAACAACTTTTGCACCGGTCTCTATAACGAGATTTTCAATTTCTTGCAGGATTATATTTTGGTCAAAAACGCCTTTGGTGTGGTCAAGCTCAACTCTCAAGAGATTGTCTGAAAATTCGTATGGTCTACCGTCTGATGCCGTGTATCTTTTTGCCCAAAAAATGCTTTTCATTTCAAAATCGCAATATATGACCTTCTGAGCTGGCGTTTCTATCTCAAGAATATTGCTTTTACCCATCGCTATAGAGTTGCATATTTCCATAGATAGCAAGGACTTACCTGTGTTTGTATCCCCATATAAAAGAAGCAGATACCCCTCATAGAAGATTTCGCCAAATAACATTTTTGGCATGGGTTTACCCCTGCACTCATTCAACCAACTGCTCGCAGATTTTGCTATCAGAATACTTGCCTTTTCTGGTGATTTTGGTATACTCAAACAATCGCTAAAATCGTTTAAGTTCAAAGAGTTAGCCGGCTTTACGCCGGCATTGTTATCATCATAAATCATTTGTTAAGACCTCTCTTTTTCAATAGAATCCGCAATCGCTGCGGTTATCTTTTCTAGTAAACCATCGACGCAATCGAGATTATGCTCTATTGTGCAAGCGAATGTCATTGTATAATCTGACTTGAAATTAACGCATACTTTTTTAACAATATCATTCATCTTTACACCTCCATAAGCTTTTCGATTTCTTTAGTTTTAAATCTTTTGATGCCATTGATTAAAATGGATTTTATCTTCCCTTCTTTTTCCCACTTCCAAACAGTGATTCTTGAAACCAAAAATAGCTTTGCTACCTCTTTCTGAGTAAGCAGCTCAGCCGGCTTTTCTTCCCTACCTGTCAATAATGCAATAATTTTTGCTACAACCGATTCTGAAACGCTGGAGTCAGTCTTTAAAATTGACTCGATAATTTGAACTGTTTTCATCTTATAACCCCTTAATATATAACTATAATAAACATATTCAACTCAAGCCGTGCACGCTTTGTTAATTGTAATATATAGCGGTTAAAGTGAAGTGCAAGCGATGTGGTTACAAATACTTTTTGCTTTGAATAGCTAATAGAAACAAGTGCTTATCATTTAATTGCTGAGTGAAAGCCGGAAATTTAATTTAGTGAAATGTTAAATTTTTTCACTCTCAAGATATTTTTTGATTTGCTCAGAATTTAGAGCTTCAAAGAGCTCCTTATTTTTACATTCTTTTCCGGCTATCTCAACTAAGATTTTGTATAATTTAGAATAAGTCGGTGTTGTGCCGTCAATAATCTTTTTGAACAACTGCTCCTCCATGCTGCTCCTGACACAGCAGTCTTTATAAGTCCCAGAACCTGCTTCTTTTTTCTTTATTATTTTCAATATTTCAACCAACTGTTCACGCCTCTTATCTGCCTCCAATTTTTTTATTTGTTCTTCGTCAACTTTACAGGAAAGAAGCATATTTATAATAACCCCAGAAATAGAGGTTTCTGAGTTTAAGCTTAAAAATGATTCAATGACCGGCTTGATTAGTTCCTTGTTGTCGGGATTATTTTTTAGTAAATCAGGCAGTCTCTTCATAAGTTGTTCTTTGACTTTGTTGGTGCTAGCTACCTCGATATAAAAAAAGTTTAATTTCTCAATAATATTCTCATGAAAAAAGTCAAAGTCCATTGCTGCAACACCGTTAGGAAAGGCTTTTGTAAAATCTATCTCTTTTAATTCAGGCAGATATTGTTTGTTTTTCTTATAATATTCGGTCTCTGCATATTTCAAAATTATCGCAATTCCTTCCTCAGAATCCGCCTCATGTTTTTCAGCCATGTTGCAAATTTGTTCTGAGATTGACTGAGTTCTTTTTTCCTGTAAATCTTTTAGAAGTTCTTCCAAAATCTCTTTCGGATTATCGCTATTTTCCAATAATTTTAAAATTTCCGCTTTATTATCCATTTTTACACCTCTTCATTAAAGTTTATATCAGGAAGAATATTTATAGCTTTTATCTTTTGCTCATTTGATGCGTGTTGATAAACTCGGTGTATAGCCTCTGAGCTATGACCAACTAAATTCATCACCGTGTGCATCGGGATATTTGCTTCAGCACATAGGGATATAAAGGAGTGTCTAAAAGAGTGGAACCCGTACTGAGCAGTTTTTCTATCACTTCCAGCTCTATCAGCTTTTGTTGTGATTCCGGCCTTTTCAAAAGTTCTCTGAATACGCCTTGTTAAAGAGGTTCTAACTCTCTGATATTCCTCTGCTATATCCGGCAAAACATATTCATTATTATTGTTGTCGGCCTGAAGATGCACCAACATTTGAGCTAAAATCTCATGTATCGGAATTGAGATAGATTTATTATGGGATTTGGTTTTTGAAGGTGTTTTGATAATAAGGTTTTTTCTGAAGTCAACTTCAGACCATTTGAGGAAACAGCAATCGTTCAGCCTCAGGCCGGTGTAAATCCCGATTAAGAACAAATACTTAAGCCTCTCGTCAGCAGTTAAAAAAAGAGCTTTCAGCTGTTCATTCGTTAGATTCTCTTTGCTAATAGTGTTTTCTACTTTCTTTTGTGTCAGCTTCCATACATTTTCAACACCAGCTTCTTGAGCTAAGGCAGACCAGATAGTTCTAAACTTCTTTATCCGCTCATTGTAGGTTCTTCCCGATATTCCTTTTGAGTTCTCGAACTCAAGAAAGCTTTCTGCAACATCAACTGTTATCTGGTTCATATATTCAAGGTTTGAATAATTCTGTTGTATCCATAACAAGAACTTGCCCCAAAGATTGCTGTAATCAGCAAAAGCTCTTTCTGAGATATTCTTTTTATATTTCTTCCTGAACTCTGTATAAACATCAGAGAGCTTCATCTTGATAAATATGCCGGTCTCGAGTGCTGCAATACATTCTTTTCTAACAGCATCTTGATTTAAAACATCTTCAGCATTAATACAGTCAATCAATCTCTTTAATAGTTCTGAATACTTAGCTTTGCCTGTAAGCTCTGTAATTCTTGCCGATGCTATCTTAACCGCTTCTTTGTGGTTTTGCGTGCCAGTGCTTTCACAAATACGCTTGCCGTCAATCATCACCTGAAAGTAATAATTTTCTTTGCCTGCTTTTTTAAAAGGCTTTACCATAAGAACACCTCTCTTTTATAAATAGTTTCTGCGTGATTATATATGTTTCCGAAAGTTATGTCAAGACAAGTTTTACACCCTCTTTTACACCCCTCAGAAATATAGCCTTGACACAACCAATGATTTCAACAAGTTACAGGTGTGATTCCGGCCTCTCACGCCGGTAACAGGGGTTCGAACCCCCTTGGGGATGCCACCTTTTTTCTCAGTGATTTCAATAAACTGTAATTTGATTCACGGTAAATTAACAAGAGTAATTTACCTCAAAAACTTCCTTAAATTCAGCAACATTTAATTTTCTCGACTTCTCCTCCCTATTCTTTTTTTATACTACCAAAAATCCTTGCCAAATCATAACTTTTTGTTTTTACTAAAATTTTGCTTGCCAAATAATAGCTCTATATCTATAATGTTAAACAACTTTGGTGTTCAGAAATTTATGGAGACAATTATGGATTTAAAAAAATTATTGATTGCAGCGTTGACAGCGGCAGTTCCTTTTATGCTTTCTGCTGCACATTATTATCATTATGACAAAAAAGTTGAGCTTGAGGAGGTCGAGAACGAGTATTCTTTTGTTACAAAATCATCTCTCCGTTCAATTCTTCCTTCAGCAATAATCTCAAAAGCGCATCTTCAGAAGGAAAATGTCTATTTTTTCAAAAATCTTTCAAATGAAGAGATAACAAAGCTCTCTGCTTTTGGAAAAATCGAATCTGCTTACAGATTTAAAAACAGCACCGAAAATTTTAATGTTAATAAGACAATTTTTGTTAAGCCAGCCGGAAATCTTAAAGGTGATGCTCTTAACAAATGGCTGAAAGAGAACAATCTCAAATTTATCAAAAACTATAAATATATAGACTGGTATCTTGTAGAAACATCAGGAAATACTCTTGAAGTAGCGGCAAAATTAAAAGAATCAGGTGCCGCTTTATATACAGAGCCGAATTTTTACCGTCCTGTTGAACTCAAGGCTTACAAGTCGAATGACACATACTTCAATAAATCATGGCACCTTTTCAATGATGGAACCCAGGGAGTTCAGGGAAAGGATCACGCTTTCGTTGCTGATGCCTGGGAGTATATGATAAAAAAATGGGGAATGGTCTCTCCTGGCGCAAATGTGAAGCTCGCAATAATTGATGACGGATTTGATCTAGAACATGAGGACTTTGTCGGAAGATGGTCTGGGGAAAAAGATTTAAATACAAATTTCTTTTCTGTAGCCGATAGACCTATATATCAATCTGTTAATGTAGCAACTGGCGGTAACCGTCATGGTACAGCTTGTGCCGGAGTTGCGGCTGCAAATTTTGATAATGGTATTGGAGTTGCGGGAGCTTGTCCGGGCTGTACTGTTATTCCGGTAAGAATAGACCTCAGTGTCAAGATACTTGATGATGTAGCGATTGAGTCATTTCAATATGTTACACAGCAGGGGGCTGATATTGTTTCAAACAGCTGGGGGCCGAGTGATAAAAACACAACACTTGTTGATATGAGTGCGCCATTAAAAGAGCTTGTCCACAAAATGGTAACTGAGGGGAGAAACGGCAAGGGGATGATTATTATCTTTGCATCCGGCAATGGAGGAGAGCCAATAAACACTGACGGTTTTGCCTCAAACCCTGAAGTTATAGCAATAGGAGCTACAAATTCTTATGGCAAAAAAGCTGCCTACTCAGATTTTGGACCTGAACTTGATTTTGTTACCCCAAGCTGCGACAATGCGACCGGTTCTCTTACCGATGGAATATGGACAACAGATAATTTCGCACCAGTTAACGGAGTAGATGGCGCGGGTTATGTAAACAAAAAACCAGACTCTGAAAAAGGAGATGCAGAAGGAAAATACTATGCTACATTTTGCGGCACCTCATCAGCCGCGCCTCTAGCATCTGGCATAATTGGTCTGATTCTTTCAATAAATCCGACACTTACAAAAGATCAGCTTTACACACTTCTCAAGGAAACATCTGATAAAGTTGGCGGTGTTAGCTACAATGGCAGTGGATTCAATGACAATTACGGCTATGGAAGATTAAACGCACTTAACGCTGTTACAAAAGCATCTACAATGCCTGGGGCAATAACTCCGCAAGATCCGCCAGACCCAATTGATGATGATCCTACTCCAGACTCAACACCTCTTGGTGATTCAGATTTACCACCTTCTACAACTGATTCAGATATTACAGGTTTCGATTCTGACGGAACTGTTATTCCGACAAGTGACGATCCAACGCAGAATGATACAAATCCTTCTCAAAATACTGATTCAGATGTTGTTCTGATTGCAGATGAAACAACTGGCTGCGGCTGTTCGATTGTATTCTAAATTTAAAGACTCTATTTTAAGAGAGGTTGAAAACAGGTTTTTCTCCGGTTTTCAACTCTCTTTTTCCAGCAAAAGCGAACACTTACTTGAATTTCATGGCGGCACAACAGCATTTTCCGAATATAAAGAGAGCTGTTTATTTAATAAAGTTGATGCAAACACTAAATTTGATCTGGCATCTCTCTCAAAAGCACTTTTCACAACCCCTTTGATTTATTCACTTTTTGAGAAAAAAAGCATTGCGGAGAGTACACTTTTGTCTTCTTTTTTTCCTGCTATAAAAAGAGAAATCACAATAAAATCAATGCTTAACCATACTTCTGGGTTGCCTTCCTACATTCCTTTTTATAAAGAAATTGAAAGCACTCTTTTCATTGAAGAGAGAAAATCTGAAACTGTCAGGAAAATATCTGAAATATCTGAAGTTTTCCCTCCTGTTTACTCCGATCTCAACTTTATTCTCCTCGGATTTATACTTGAAATTATCTTCAAACAAAATCTTGCAGAGATCTGGGATGATTTTCTTGTAGAAAACAAAATCCCGAAGAGACTTGATTTTGCACCATCCGGCATAACGGAAAATGTTGCTTCGACAATGTATTCTGAAGTGAGAAAAAACCCGGTCTGCGGCTTTGTCGAGGACGAAAACTGCTATTTTTACGGACACTTAGCCGGACACGCCGGATTGTTTGGTTCAGCGGAATCAGTTGTTGGCTATCTTAATCTATTAATGGAGCAGCCATTTTTTGAAAAATGGTTTCTGGCACTTGACGGCGCAGGTTTTGACAGACCAGAGGGTAATTCATCAAATTACGGAACAAAAGCAAAGAGTTATCAACGAGGTCATCTCGGATTTACAGGAACCGCATTTTTGATGGATATAAAATCAAAATCGGTCACAGCCTTTCTTACAAACAGAACCCATCCTTATCCGGAAAAACCTGACTGGCGAAACAGAATAAAAGAGCTAAGACAGCTGGTTTTTGACGGGACGCTGAATCTTTAAATTTTTAGGTTCTCTTTTACGGATTCGTTTTTAATTCCCAACCGCTCAAACCTTGCTTAACATATTGAATTTATTCCCAGTCTTTCCAGACTGGATCAAACTTGTTTGCTCTTAAAACTTTCTCGATTTCAAGCGGCGTTCTGCTGTCATCAATCTCAAACTGTTCAAGAGCAGTGCTTTTTTTGTTTGAATATCCGCCTGGCGCGGTTGAGCTGCCTGCGGAGAGATTTGTAAACCCAAGCGGTATTATTTTGTCGCGGAATGAGGCGGATTCCCTTGTTGAAAGAGACATTCCAACCTCTTTGAAAACAAGTCTTAATGCTGTGAAAAGATTGATGAAATCGGAATCTGAAACCAGATTGAAATCTTCACAGAGTCCTTTTGCGTTTCTGATTCTTGGAAAGCTGATTGAGTATTCTGCGTTCCAGTGATTTTTCTGGAGATAGATTAAGTGCTGTGCAAGATTTATCGCTTCTTCACGCCAGTTTCCAAGGCCTAAAAGAAAGCCGATTCCAATTTTACGGACTCCGGCGGCTGCTCCTCTTTCTGCAGTTCCCAGACGCCAGCTGTAATCAGATTTTTTGCCAAAAGGATGGACTTTTTTGTAGAGTTCCTGATTGTAGGTTTCCTGATAAACAAAAAGCCCGTCAAGATGTGCATCAACAAGTTTTTTGTAATCATCGGTTGAAAGCGGTGCAATCTCGATTGATACGCATGAAAAATCAAGATTGTGTAGTGATTTTATTATGTTGGAAAGATTTTCCGGTTCTGAGCTTTCTGGATGTTCGCCAGCAACAAGGAGTATGTTTTTGAATTTTTCGTTTTTTAAAATTTCTGCGTCAGCAATAATTTCATCAAGTGTGAGTGATTTTCTTTCAATTTTATTTTTTGCGCTGAATCCGCAATAAGTACAGCCATTTATGCAGCGATTGTCATAGTAAAGAGGTGCATAAAGTGAAACCGCAAACCCAAATCTTTGCCTTGTGAGATGATAGCTTCTTTCAGCCATTTTTTTGATATCTGTTTTTGTAATATTGGGACTTATTAAAGTTGCAAAATCCTCAATATCGGGAGACTCATTTTTAAGAACATGCTCAATATCATAACTATCTGATTCCAAAGATTTTTTTAACAATCTGGCCGTCAGCTCATAATCAGGTATAAACATCACAAACTCTCTATAAAATCAAGCTCCGGCGATGATGCCTGGGCAGAGTTATATTTTGACGGGATTCCTGCGAAGTAGGCGATTTCAGCCGCTTCACAAGCCATTTTGAAGGCTAATCCCATAAGCTCAGGATTTCCTGCGGTCGCAACTGCAGTATTAACCAAAACCGCGTCAGCACCCATCTGAAGAGCTAATGCCGCATCCGCCGGGCTTCCAAGTCCGGCATCAACAACAACCGGAACTCTAGCCTGCTCAATTATTATTCTAATCATCTCTTCGGTTATGATTCCCTTGTTTGTTCCAATCGGAGCTGCAAGCGGCATAACTGTTGCGACTCCGACATCCTGAAGTCTTAAAGCAAGCATCGGATCTGCGTTTATGTATGGCAGCACTGCAAAACCTTTTTTCACAAGAATTTCGGCAGCTTTGAGCGTTTCAACAGGATCGGGAAGAAGATATCTCGGCTCTGGAGTAAGCTCAAGTTTCACCCACTTAGGCAGTCCTGCTTCATAAGCCATTTCTGCATAAAAAACAGCCTCTTGCGCATTTCTTGCACCTGCTGTATTTGGCAAAATCAGAATATCAGCCGACTCCAGAAGAGGTGAAAGAACTGATTCGTTTTTTGTGTTAAGATCCATTCTCCGCAGGCTTGCAGTAACCATTTCTGTTCCTGAGGCGCGAACAGCTTTCATCATTTCTTCGTTTGAGCGGTATTTTCCTGTGCCCAGAAAAAGGCGGCTTTTAAATTTTCTTCCGTGTATTACAAGTTCTTTTTTCATAGTTCCAACCATCAAAATAAGTCCACCCAAAGATTATTTAAAAGAGAGCTCTAGTCAACAAATTAAAGCAAAACCTTGATATTTCGGTTTTTGTTATTATATGGTTTCTTGCTGCAATATAAATTAATTGCGGAATTGAACAAATTAGGTATATAATTGACTGCCGATTAACAGTTTATGGAGATAACGATGTCTAAACGAATTTTTACACTTTTTTCCTTGGTCCTTTTTTTCCACAATATTTTTGCGATTGATGTTGCAATTACATTTATGAATGGCAGCAAAATGGAAGGAAAGCTGGAAAAAGTTGAGGTTGAAAAGTATGATGGAACTCAGAAAAGAGAGGTTACAGCCATAACCGTTGCACAGGGAAATGCTGAGTATCCTATTCCTTTTGATAAAATGAAATCAATAACTTTCCTACACAAAGGTGACAGCGTAAGTTGCTTTGAAGATTCCTCTTTTCAGCCTATCAGATCTTTCTGTACGCAGAAAATGGTTTATAAGATTGATGCACCTGTAACTGCAAAAGCAAAGGGAAATGCTGAAATTATTGATGATTTCAAGTTTACTTTCCATATTTCAAAAGGTGATAAAAAAGAGAAAGCAGAGGGATTCCTTTACAAAATTACAATTAAAGATAAAGGCGCAGAAGGAAATGTTTCGCAGGAGAAACTTGAAGTTACACTGAAAGAAACCGAGAAAAACAGTATAAAATCAATTATTTTTAAGTAGGAGACGAGCATGTTAAATCTTACAAGTACAAATTTCGCAGCAGAAGTAGCAGAATTTAAGGGCACAGTTGTTGTTGATTTCTGGGCGCCTTGGTGCGGACCTTGCCGTATGGTTGGCCCTGTTTTTGAAGAATTGGCAGCAGAATTTAAGGGAAATATGAATATAAAGTTTGCAAAAATCAACACAGATGAAGAGCAGGCTCTTGCTGCAAAATTCCATATCCGCGGCATTCCAACTGTTAAAATCTTCAAAGACGGAGTAGAGGTTGAGCAGTTTGTTGGCGCAGCTCCAAAAGATGTTTACAAAGAAATGGCTATGAAACACCTCTAATATTTCTCATAAAAGTTTTGACTTATAAAGTAATCTCTTTAGATTATCTCTATGCGAGTGCTTTTTATCTCACCTCCAATCTTTGATTTTTACAACACACCGGCAAGAAGAGAACCGCTTGGCCTCTACTATATTATGGAATCTCTCAAAAATATGGATGGCATTTATTTTGAGATTTTTGATTCTGCGGGAATGAAAAAGAAGCCTCAGAAAATTCCTGACTCATTTCAGCATCTTAGCTCTATTTATATTGAGGATGTTTCTCCTTTTTCTCTTTTCTCAAAATATCAGAGGTTTGGAGAGAGTTTTAATAAAATAATTGATAAAATTAATTCAGGAAATTTTGATGTCGCCGCAGT
>CAZISX010000058.1:0-1382 GCA_964542005.1 uncultured Spirochaetales bacterium | reverse complement strand
CTTTTTTCAGGCTATCATCCCGATTGCGAAGAGCTTTTCGCAAGAATCAAAAAAGAGACAAAAGCAATAGTTGTTTCGGGGGGTTGGGCAATTGACGCTGAAAAAGAGAAACTCTTTAAAGATTCTTTTGCCGACTTCTTTGTTTATGGCAATGGGGAAGATGCTTTTCCTGAGTTTATTAGAGCACTTAACGGTTTAATCAGTTTTGAGGAGGTGCCTCAGCTTATCTGGCGGCGCGGTGATGAAATTGTTCTGAACCCTGAGTCAAAAAAAATGAGCAGTTTTTTTCTAGCTAACTATCCGGAAAGATTCAACTCTTATTATTTTAAAGGTAAAAAAATAGCAAAAGTAACGGTGAGCCGAGGATGTTTCAATAAGTGTGCTTTCTGTGCTGTTCATAAATGCAGAAATTTTGTTGTGAGAAGTATTCCGAAAATTGCCGAAGAGCTTGAATATCTGCTAAAAATCGGCGTTGAAATTGTTGATTTTGAGGATGACAATCTTTTTTACAATAGTGAGTGGAGCATGGAATTCTTAGAAATGCTAACAACTTACCACAAAAGAGGCCTCAGCTATTCAGCAATGAACGGAATAACCGCACCAAACCTTGTGCCATTTGCAGAACAGGCAATTGAGGCAGGCTTTATTGAGTTCAATTTGTCGCTTGTTTCGACAGATTTTGAAACAAGAAAAGCGATTGAAAGACCCGATTTTTTTGATTCAATAAGAAAAATCGCAGAAATAACAAACGGTAGAATTGAGATTCTGGTTTTTCTGATTTTAGGGCTTCCTGAAAATTCTCCTGAGTCAATTCTTCAGGATATTCTAGGACTTGCAAAGCTTCCTGTTAAAATCGGAGTCAGTCCGCTCTATCTTATTCCCGGCATTCCTATTTTTGACAAAATGGGACTTCCGACAGATAGAAGACTTATGAGAGGAACCGCACTTTACAAATTCGGAGAAAATTTTACAAGAGAAATGGTTATAGCTTTGTGGAAACTTACAAGAATGATTAATTTCTGCAAGGAAAAAAACTTTGAAAATATTGATGAAGAGCTTGAATTTTTTGAGAAATCTCTGAAAGAAAAAATATGGTACACAAAAACAAAAAATGGTGCGTGGAAAAAAAGCGGAATTGCGATTCCTGAAAATTTCCCGGGAGGAATTATCCTTGATTTATTAACTAAATCGTTCGATTCCCAAATTAATGTCAACTTTGACATTCCCTCCTTCCTCTGATATAATTGGGCGATTTTTTGAAGGAGTTTTTAAAATGAAAAGAATGTTGCCGATTGGAATACAGGATTTTAAAGAATTAAGAGAAAGGAACTGTATCTATGTTGATAAGACAGAAATTCTTAAAAAACTTATCACAGAAGGTA
>CAZISX010000057.1:22234-22488 GCA_964542005.1 uncultured Spirochaetales bacterium | reverse complement strand
ATCAGCAATCAATAAAATCAGTGACTTGTAGTGCCTGGTGCGAAAGTTGGGCTAAAACTTTTTGCCAATCTTCCAGGTTGTAATGTTTTGAAAGAATATTCTGAAGTTGTTTTTTATCCATTGTATGCTTGCTCCTTCTTTATTTCCATATTGCATTCTCTTTCCATGTTTCAGGAAAACCCATTTCTGACAAAGGAATGTCATTATTTTTTTCAATTAAAGTAAAAAAACGATTTTTCCATTGACTTTGAGGC
>CAZISX010000057.1:0-22224 GCA_964542005.1 uncultured Spirochaetales bacterium | reverse complement strand
GATCTTTAATAGAAAACTACAGATAGAGATGACAATAAATATTTTTTCGTTATTTTTATCATAAAAATCTGACCATTGCTTATATTTTTTAGTGTTAGGTATTAGTGGTTTCATTGATAATTTTCTATCCCACAACCTTGAATGATGAGCACAAAGATTTCTCACATAATTGAGAGTCAAAAGCCATGACTCCAAAACCTTGTCCGGAATGTTAAGTTCATCTGCCCATGTTTTTGTAAGAGAAGAATCATAACCTTTAAAAACTCTTACAATATTGCCAAAAGACATAATTTCAGCTGCAATCCAAATAGGGAGAATAGCGTGTTCATCTCCATATTTGGTAAAAAAATGTTTTGTGAAAAGTTCATTGCTTCGTTCAGCTTCCCTTTTTATAGATTCCAGCCACTCTCTGTGCCTTTCAACAGATAGTCTCGGAAATATCTCATGTTTTGAGTAGTCAAAAGGATCTGTTTTATGCGCAAGAACATAAGCTGCAGTAGTTCTTGCTTTTATTTCTATCCGCTCTATGGCATCAAAAATTAATAACCGCAAGTGCCTGTCAAAAGTGTATCTGCGCCATACCGTATCAAATGTTGTTCCTGCTTTGAAGTTTTCTCCGCACTCTTTAAAAGGGTGTAAGTAGCCACTGAGCCTATAGTAATTGACAGATTTTAAACGCTCAATAAGCAATTGCTTATCAGCCACAAGCCCTCTTTCTATTAATATATTTGCCTGTTCTTCAAAAGTCTTGGGGAGTTTATTATATTTCATGATTTGTTCCAGAAACAAAAAAACCTGCCGAATTACGCATATCCGAAGACAGAGGCGCGGCAGGTGTGATGTTGTTATTGTATTCTCGCCCAGTGTGTCCGTCAATATAATTTTTTATTTTTTGTGCCATTATATAAAATTTCACTCAATAAATGTTTCTGAAATTACTATATCAGGCTGGATATTTGCATCAATTTCGATGTGGCATTCTGATGAATCATCATCTTTTTCAATGGCATCATATCTTTTTGCAAGAATTAAAATTATATTATCTGCCTGTGCATAGGTTATTTCTCTTTTATCCAGTTTCTGTCGTACTTTTTTAACCTCATTCGGTAATGTGGTGAATGTTCCTTTATCTACTAAATCAATAAGGTTTGAACATGCGCTTTTCACTTCATCGTTTTTTGAAAATCCCTTCATGTCTCTAAGAAATTTTTTTGCTTGGGAAGATATTGCATCTAATTTCTCTGTTGTGGTGACAGTTTCAATTGTGCTCCCAAGAAAATCATGTTCAAATGTAAACATTGCCTCCTGAACATGTTCAAAATGATGATTGGGTAAATCAAAGCCAGGCTCATTGCTGTTTGCTGCGAAATAGCCGGCAGCTTCAATAAAGGTGATCGCTGTCACTTTTTTATCAAAAACTTTGTAGAACTCCATTTTATAAGGCGATTTCAGAAAAACAACTGTTCCAGAATCTTGAATTATTTTTCCTGTTAAACTAATTTTTCTTGCTGTTCTAGCCTTTAATGGAAACGCTTTAATTCGCTTAAATTCTTTAGGGTTATTATCTTTAAACTCTCTGATAAATCTAAGGTATTGAAGCCTTTTGTCCTCCTCATCTTTTAATCCTTCGTTGAAAAGTTCAAATTGCTCAACAAGCTCTTCGTGTGTATAAATCTGGGCATCCTCACCAAAGGCTGAGTGGAATCCCTGAAGTTTGATAAGTGCATTATTATATAACTTGATTTCCTCATCCCCTTGCTGCGATGGATAAAAATTATAATTATAGATTACGCCTGCAACGCTGCCGATACGGTTAACTCGGCCTATTCTCTGCATAAGTCTTGTCGCGTTCCACGGTGTATCATAATTAACAATCACATTTGCTCTGTGTAAATTTATTCCTTCTGCAAGCACATCTGTTGTAACAAGTATTTTGTAATTATTTTTGTGTTCTCCGATATAGTTTGCATCAAAATTTTCCTGAATAACATCAAATAGTTTTCCTCTATTGTCGGAAGATACATTCAGCACTTTTGTGTTCAAGTGCTGCTCAACTTTTTCTTTGAGATAATCAGCGGTATCTGTACTTTCTGTAAAAACCACAAGCTGACCTGTGGGATTTATTTCTTTTCTAAAAAGCTCATCGCTGATAGCCTTCAAAAATGAATCAAGTTTTGGATCTTGATCTATTTTATCCCAAGCTTCAATAAGTTCTGTTAATAACTCATAATCTCTAGTTAATCCAACAATAAATAGTTCTTCAAAATCCTCTGGCTTAAAAATATTATTTCTGGGATTTTCAATTCCCATTTCGACAATCATTTTTTCAATAGCCTCAACACTGACACCCTTTTCCATAAGATCATTTATTTTAAGATCAGGTGCAATGAGGATGCTTCCTCGCTCAAACATTTCAATCATTCTTTTTGTTGCTGTTGCCAAATTTTGAAGAGAAGTTTTAAATGCCTTAAAACTGCTTTCAAGTCTCTTTACCATCAATGTTTTCATAATTGCTGCAAGAGATTTTGACACTAAAACTGCCTGATCATAGTAATTATCTCTCAAATCTTTTTTTAGATATCGTATTGCCTGATAACGAAAATATTTTACTTTATCATCATCTGTCAGATAAAAAATTGTATGATAAAAAAGTTTGCTCATTTTGGCATCAAGCTGATAAAATTTCGGTTTTGGAGCAGCAATCGCAGGAAATACAATTCCCTGCTGATTAAGATCATCTTTATATTTCGGGTAATTTTCCAAATCGCGCCGTGTCCTGCGGACTGTAATCTGTGAAATAACTTTTTCCCGAATAGTGCGATATAGCGATCTAATATGTTCAATATCAGGTTTCTCCTGGGACATTATTTCTTTATATTCCCGAATAATTGGGCCGAAAAAATTCTGAAGATTTGTAACCGGGAGTGTACTTCTTCGCGAATCCTGAAAAAGCAAAAGTTGATAGTATAAATCTTGAGGTCTGTTGTTTAATGGTGTTGCAGAAATCAACATAACTTTCTTTTTTGTTCCGGGTACAAGTCCCTCTCCATTTCTTGGTGACTTACATATTCTCTGTAAAAGATCAAAAGCCTGAGAAGTATGATTGCGGTAATGGTGTGCTTCGTCAACAAGAATTAAATCATATTCTTCTTTTGCCCAGTAATTTAAGTCGTTCCCTTTTACTATTTTTTCTAATCGACCATTTGTTATAAATTTTGTATGTTTATCTATACCGAAAAGCCTAAATGTGTTTTTCCAGTTTTTTTCAACAGCTGGAGGGTATACAACAAGTATTTTTGTATTTAATGAACCGTTCGCTATTAAGAATCTTTTTGCAATCATTGCTGCAACTACTGTTTTCCCGAGACCCACAACATCGGCCAGAAAAAAACCATTATGTTCTACAAGCATCTGAAAACCCTGATTGACTGCATCTATCTGATAACTTAATTTTTTATAATTTTTTGGCATATCGCCAACAGTGTCAGGATCATAATCAATATTTTTTCCAAAATACTCTGCAAGAAATTTTAGGTATAGTTCATAAGGCGTAAAAGTTTGCCCTATATGTGTCTTTTTTTTGAAAGATTCAATATCGGCAGATAAAATAGGTGTGGATTGCTCCCACAACTGTTTGAATTCATTTTTTGTAAACTCAACATCATCAAAATCTTTCAATGCAATATTGAGTTCATAGTTTGGTGATTTTCGAATTCCAAGTCCGGCATCTGTCAAATTTGAAGAACCCATTATTACCCAGCCATCTGAGTGCTGCGTGTGGTTTTCCGGTAAAAATAGATAGAATTTTGCATGTATTGCTTTTGAGTTATGTGCTCGCACCTCTATTTGTCCTTCGATCATATCTGCTATAAACTGACCAATGCCATCCTCAACTTCTTTTGAATATTTTGCTTCCCGCAAATCCTGGATAAACCAATTTAAGAATTCATCTTTCGTTTTGTTTGCATCTCCAAAATAAAAAAGCCCTTTTCTTTGGGTTTCAGCAAACATCTGATCAACATTAATTCCAACAAGTATTTTTATCTCTTTTAAATCTTTTAGATATGGCTGCAAAGCAAAGTAGCCTGAAGAACGGAAATAACCTACAACAGCTTGAAAAGCATATAAATCTTTCATGTTTTCAAGAATACCTTTAAATTTATCAAAAAGATTTCGATCATTGCTATTAGTGAAAAATTTTGATGACATAAATTTCCTCTAATTTCTTAATAAATCATGATTATTGAAATAATTTGCTTTTTGTAAAAAACCATTTCATTTTCTAAAATACCACAAAAAACTTAACTGGCGAAATGATAGTAAAAAAGAAGAGCTATATCAAGCTTTCTCCCATATTTTAACCATTCTTTTATGACTAATATTTTATGGTTTTCTTAGCAAGATTTTTTTTTGTTCCAGAACTGAACTTGAGCCAGAATTAATTTGAGAATCGAACAATTCAGTAAAGATATTATTCTGAGATATTAAACTCAACGCGTCTGTTCTGCTCTCTTCCTTCCGGCGAATTGTTATCCATCAGTGGTTTGTTCGGGCCATGCCCTTTTGTTTTAATCCGTGAAGATTCTGCACCCTGTCCGACAAGATATTTTTTAACAGATTCAGCCCGTTGTTCTGAAATTCTTATGTTTATTTCTTTGCCGCCTGTGTTGTCGGTGTGACCTTCTATCACAATTTTAATTTTAGGATTGTTTTTTAGAAGATCTGCAATTTTATTAAGCAAGAGATACGATTTAGCCGCAATTTCAGCTTTGCCAAGCTCAAAATAGATTTTGTCGCTAATTTCAATCTTGTCTTTTTTTATTTCAACAGTTGGCTCAGGTTCTTTTGGAGCATCCAAAATCACTGGTTCCGTGTCTGGGCAACCGTCATCATCAAGAAACTGGTTTTGTGTTTCAGGATCTTCAGGGCACATATCCTTCTCATTACTGATTCCATCGCTATCTCTGTCGGGAATATCAGGACAACCATCATCATCTTTAAAATTGTTTTTTGTTTCGGGCTGATCGGGGCATTTGTCTTTTTCATCAGCAATCCCGTCGTTATCTTTGTCCAGAATGTCTGGGCAGCCATCATCATCTTCCAAATTGTTTTTTGTTTCAGGCTGTTCTGGGCATTTGTCAGCATTGTCTGAAATCCCGTCATTATCATGGTCGGCAGGTTTCTTGATAACTGGTGCTGAGGCTTTCTTTTTTAGAGGCATTGACCAAAGAGCTCCCGCAAAAACGCGGTAATCAGGCGTTGCAAAGCCGTTTGTCGCGCCAATGCCGAAACCTGCATTTGTTTTGATGCCGTTACCAATTTCATAGGTTCCGCTAAACAGTGCTTCGAGCGGAGATTCCTTAGATTTTTCAAATGGATATGATGCAAAGAATGAACCGTAAAGTTCTGCTGTCACTTGAAGCGGCATGGCCTCGAGTTTATATGCGGCATTAACAGCGTATTCAAGTGTATCTATGCGGCGGATAGCTCCAATTTTTTCGTTTTTTACAATCCTGTAGCCAATATCTCCGCCAAATAACATGTTGTTTATGCTGTAGGAAATAGTTGCAGTCGGCTTGAAAGAGGCCATTGTTCTGCCCGTGTAGGGACTTGTCGCGGTTGGAAGCGAAAGTTCAGGAATCAAAGATATTACAAGATCTTTTGCTGTTCCAGGCATAAAAAAACGGCTTAACAGTCGGATATCGCCAAGTCTGCCTGATTCAGGTTTTTGAAAACCGGCGACCCCGTCACCTTCCTGATAAAGGGCTAGCGGAATACTAATTCCGGCATCAAACCATGAAAAGAAGGATGCAGCTGCCATCAAGTCGCCAATTACTTGATTTTTGAGTGTATTCGAGGTTTTATCTCCAATAGTGAACGAAAGTGGATTGCGCGAATAATCAAGCTGAAAGCCGAGCTGCAGATAAGGATTTTCGCTTGTTTTTCCACTTAGCGATGTTGTTCCGTTTCCGCTGAATGGCGATGATTTGTAGTTGTGAGCATCAACCTGCAAATCTTCTGCAAAAGCTAGTGCACAAAAGAGAAAAATCAGTGCCGGATAAACATATTTCATCATAATCTGCTCCCCGCCTTAGTTCTGCTGTCTGATGAAAAATAATCCGGCGAACAGTAAAATTATAGCTGTCATAATTGCTGAAAAATTTAGATTGCCTGATTCAACTGCCACAATGCTACAGCCTGAATCAGAGCTGCCTCCTTGAATATTGCTAATTCCGCCGTTGCAGACATATTTTGTGGCTGAAATTTCATCTTCGTCAAGCTTGCTGTTGCTGTCTTTGTCAATGCCGTTATCAATTCTCTGACCCCCAAATTCGCAGTTTTTGCCGGCCGGCTCATCATTTATATCAACAAGGTTACTGGAAGTTGTTCCGCTATTTTTGGTGTTGCAAAGATATTCGGTTTCTGCTATCTCTTCGCTATCGAGCACGGTGTTTCCATTTTTGTCAGTTCCTATCTCAACTTTTTTGCCCCCGAATTCGCAGTTTTTGCCGGCTGGCTCTTCTGTGATTTTTATGATTGAGTCATTTCCATTGCTTCCATCTTTGCCATCAGTGCCATTGGTTCCGTTAGTTCCGTCAGTGCCGTCTGTGCCGTTGGTTCCGTTAGTTCCATCTTTGCCATCAGCTCCATTGGTGCCATTGTTGCCATCAGCTCCGTCCGTGCCATTGGTGCCATTGTTGCCATCAGCTCCGTCTGTTCCGTTGGTTCCATCAGTTCCATCAACTCCGTCTGTGCCGTCGGTTCCATTACACACAAACTCAGTGCTGGTTACCTCGATTTCTTCAAGTGTGCCATTATCGTTCAGATCAATGCCTGACTCGATTTTTTTACCGCCGTTTTTACAGTTATCACCAACAGGTTCGTCGGTAATTTTGATAAGTGAATTGTGACCTTCATCAAGATTGTCATTGATGTTGATAACAAAAATGTTTTCAACAGTATTGCTTTGCTGTCCGGCAGTTCTGACTCGAATTGTGTAGCTCTGTTTCACCTCATAGTTAAATTTTGCTAAACTTTTCAGCGTCTTGCCATCAATTGTGAACAAATCGTTGTTGTCTGATCCTTCACCATCAACTAGCGTGTAAATAAAGTCATCCCCATGAATTCCTTTTGTTAAAAAATTGCCGACAACTGTTTCTGTCGGGCGGTTTTCATTAATGGTATTTTGGGAAAGTGTTGTTTCTGTAGCAATGTTGAGAACCACTATATTTGTTGTAAACATAAACCCGGTATTGACCACATCTGTTACGCCGGAGCCATCAATAGAGTTTGCTTTCCGGATAATATTATTATTTTGATTTTCTCCAAAAAGGTTGGCCCAGTAGATAGCGTCGGTAGATGTATCAACCGCGATGTTGGCAATGCCGTTTACGCCGTCAGCTTCATCCAGAATTAGCTCGCTGTCAGTACCATCAAGATTCATTTTATAAATCTCATCAGTTGAGGCTTGAGTATAAAATAGTTTCTCATTTTTTTCATCAACAGATACGCCCCAGCCATCATTATTCGAGTTTCGCGTCAGCAGCGATTGGATCTCTGAGCCATCAAGATTCGCGCTATATACTGTGGTTGCAGCATTATCAGGATTGCTGAAATAAAAAATTTTGCCAAGAGTTGCGCTGACTGTTATTGAAATAGCAAATTTAGCAGTGTTGTCTGTAATTATAGTTTCAACATTAGAGCCATCAAGATCTGCTCTTTTTATGGTTGTGTTGTTATCTCCGCTGAAATATATTTTTCTGGTGTTCAGATCAAGCCCGAGTCCGGAAGATGGCGCTGCATCTGCAACAATTGTCTCAACGCCGGAACCGTCAAGATTTGCTTTTTTAATTGTTGAAGGGCCATCATTAACATCAGCTTCAGCCCAATAAAGTTTCTGCCCATCATAATCAACCTCAAAATCAAAAACGCCAGCCATGTTTTTTATATAAACCGACTCTGGTGCAGATCCGTCAAGATTGGCTTTAAATAATCCTAAAAATAGATTTGCATAATAGAGGTGATGCGGTGTTGTGGTTTCAGAGATATCGTTGACTGTAATAGTAAAAATCTTCTCAAAAGTGTTGCCCTCCGGGTCGGCGGTTTTGACGCGGATTGAGTAGCTGCTTTGCTGTTCATAGTTAAGCGGCAATGCTGTAAGCGCGTTGCCCTCAATATAAAAAAAATCATTGTCAGCCGCACCATCACCCTCAACCAAGGTATACACAAAAGTGTCACTGTCTGGATCAACTGTTGAAAATGTCCCGACTGTTGAAGAAATCGGCAT
Source organism: uncultured Spirochaetales bacterium (assembly GCA_964542005.1). Classification (GTDB taxonomy): domain Bacteria; phylum UBP6; class UBA1177; order UBA1177; family CALOFP01; genus CAZISX01. The sequence continues at coordinate 13,937 of CAZISX010000057.1, read as the reverse complement.
ATTTTCATCAATAGAGGTTGCGGAAAGAAGAATATCTTCAGGAGCAGCCGTTATATCAATTACTGGTAGTAGCCCAACTGGTACTTTAACCAATAAAGGAGCACCAGTTCCATTAATAAAATTTGCTCTGGAAACTCCATTAAACTTTTCGGGATAATAAAGGTAATTTGACTCCCCCATTAACAAATTCGTGAACAAAAAAACTAAAACCGCGATGCTTAATTTAAAGTGTTTCATGACAATGTTCTCCTAACTATTTATAAACATTTCTTTTCAAAAAACTGCACATTTGAATGTAGACGATATCATACAGAAGTATGAAAAAGAATCAATTTTAATTGACTGAATTATTTCTTTTGAATCAGCATACTTTTCCGCTATAATACCGCCCGGCTCAGATTTTAAGAGAGGCTAACATGAACCGTTTTATTGAAACTCCCCCGCATGCTTTTCCTTTTCTTGCGAATTTGCTTTTCCGTGAATACGGCAATCTTCTGATTGAAGCTCCAGGCGCGAAAGAGGCAGCACTTCTTTACCAGTCATTACAGCTTTTTGATCTGAAAAGTGCTATCTTTTCGCCATCTTTTCTTTTAATGGAGCGGGGCGAAATTGACAGAGCAATCCAACACACACTCTCCGATATTGCAGAGAAAAAACCTGATATTCTTATAACAACGCCGCTATCAAGAAGACTATATATTCCAACCTATATTTCTGATGCGATTTTACTCAAAAAATCGGCAACCATAGCAATCTCGGAACTGACAAGAAAACTGGCTGAATCAGGCTACACAAAAGTGCCGGTTGTCCAGGATTTTGGCGAGTTTGCGGTAAAAGGTGATATTGTTGATATAAGTTCTCCTGATGCTGGAAACGGGTATCGTATCGAGTTTTTTGATGAGGATATTGACCGGATAACAGAGTTTTCACTACTGTCACAGCGAAACAGCCGCGATATTGATGAAATTAGAGTTCATCCACTTCTTCTAACCCCGCATCTTAAAGAGAGTTGGAGGCTAACGCTTCATAAGCTGTTAATTGCCAGAAACAATAGAGAAATCATGGAGTTCGAGGAGCTAATCGAGTCGGGAACAGGACTTCCTTGGGATATTTACCCGCTTGTTGTAGGAAATAAGGTAATATCAGATGTTTTCGACGGGACACTTCTTCTCTGGGAAGAGATGAGAGGAAAAGCAAGCCTTGAAGAAGAGCTCGCAAAGCTTGAGAAAGAGAGGGCTCAGAGAAGGGAAAATGGTGCTTTCTCACCTTTTTCTCTCTCATCAAATTTTATGCCTGAGGAAGAAACGCCTCTTCCAGCAAAAGTAATTCATGCAGCCTCTATTATTTCTTCAGGAGATCATCTTGAAAAGTTTCCATGCTCGACAATCAAGCCAGATTCTTTAGGGAAATCAATGCCTCATGCACTTATTAAAAAAGAGCTGGAAGGCTCCTCCGTCGTCCTTTTTACAAAGGAAAAAGAGTCTGAGGATTGGCTGGAAAAAGCGTTTGATCACAACATCACAGCTGTTCCGGTTGAGCGGGTTCCGGCAAAAAGTGAAAAGGGCGTTTTGTATGTTGTTAATGGAAATCCCTGGTTTTTGGCTGATCACTACCTTCATTTTTCATCATCAAAAATGGTTTTTATAGGAAGCGCAATCTTTGAATCTGCTGAAAAACCAAAGCCTAAAAAATCTAAAAAAGATATAGAGGAAGATAAAGTTCAGTATCCTCCGCTTGTGCTTGAAAAGCTTAATCCAAGCGAATATCTTGTCCACTACAACTATGGAATCGCTGAATTTATTGAGATGCAGCACATCAAATCCACCGATTGTCTTGTGCTGAAATACGATCATGATGACAAGGTTTTTGTTCCTGTTTACAACATGGGACTTATTTATAAATACCGATGGGATGAAGGACACTTCCCCAGACTTAGTAGTTTAAGAACAAACACATGGGAAAAAACTAAGGAAAAGCTTGGAACCGAGATAGAATCTGTTGCCGAACACATACTCCAGCTTTATGCTGAACGCTCTTTGGAAGAGGGTGTTGCGTTTAACATCTATGACGAGATGGCCAGAGCTTTTGCTGCAAGTTTTCCATACCGTGAAACCCACGATCAGGCAAAATCAATAAGAGAGCTTGAATCAGATCTTGTTTCAGGCAAAGTTGTTGACAGACTCCTTTGCGGAGATGTAGGTTTTGGCAAAACCGAGGTTGCGATGCGGGGCTGTATGGCCGCTGTTGCAACAGGCAAGCAGGCAGCGGTTTTAGTTCCGACAACAGTTTTAGCGTTTCAACACTTTCAGGTTTTCAGGGAAAGATTCGAGAAATTTCCTGTAAAAATCGAGATGCTTTCAAGGTTTTATACAGCTGCTGAGCAGAAAAAAGTAATTGAAGACATTAAAACAGGTGGCGTTGATATTGTTATTGGCACACACAGGCTGTTATCCAAGGATATTGAGTTTAAAGAGCTGGGATTTCTTGTTGTAGACGAGGAACACAGGTTTGGTGTTGGTCAGAAAGAGCGGATAAAAGAGATGAAAAAAGGGATTGCTGCACTTTCAATGACAGCAACTCCAATTCCCAGAACTCTTCAGATGTCACTTTTAGGTCTCCGAGAGGTAAGTTTAATAAGAACCGCACCAAAAGAAAGGAAGCCTGTCAGAACCTATCTGCTTGAATACAGTGAAGAAATCATAAAAGAATCAATTCTCAGGGAAATTGAACGCTCAGGTCAGGTTTACTTTATACACAACAGGATTGATTCTCTTCCAGATATTAAGAAAATGCTTGAAAACCTTGTTCCAGGGCTGAAAATAGTCACAGCTCATGGCAGAATGGACGAAGAGGTTCTTGAAAAAGTTATGGTTGATTTTGTAGCAGGCAAATACAATCTTCTCCTTTCAACAAGTCTGATTGAATCAGGCATTGACATTCCGCAGGTAAACACAATCATTATAAACCGAGCAGACATGTTTGGACTTGCACAGCTTTATCAGCTTCGCGGCAGAGTCGGCAGAAGCAACCGGGAAGCTTATGCCTACCTCATGGTTCCTTCACTCAAAACACTGCCGAAAGACGCCGCAACAAGACTCTCAATCATCAGACAATTCGATAAGTTAGGGGCAGGTTATCAGGTGGCAATGGAGGATCTCAATATTCGTGGCGGCGGCAATGTGCTGGGGCTTTCTCAGACAGGAAAATTAAAAGGTGTTGGCTACGATTTATATCTGGAAATGCTTAAAAGAAGGATTGACCAGCTCAAAAACAAAGAATTTGTCGAGCCCCGAGGTGTTGAAATCAAGACAAATTTTCCCGCATTTATTCCGGAAACCTACATTGAAGATACAGAACTTAGAATGAGTTTTTACAAAAAACTTTCAGACATAGAAAAAGCTGACGAACTTATCTGGATAAAAGAACTTTTTCGCGAAATGTTTGGTCAGTGGCCTGAATCTGTTAGCGAACTTTTTAATCTTATTGAGCTGAGAATCGAGGCGTCGCAGGCAGGAATCAGCAGCATTGAACTTTTGGAAAACAGCGTAACACTTACCTTTTCAACCAGCGCAATCCCGAAAGATGTAGGCAAACTTATGTCAACAGTTGATGGGCTAAAAGGAAGTTTTGTCTCGCCATTTGCTGTTAAAATTCCACTGCCCGACAAAAACCATATTTCTCAAACAATAAAAACCTTTTCCGCAGCATTAAGATAATCCGATTTAACCTCAAAACAAAAACAAAACAAGAAGCTCTATCTCTTCACACAGATGACATTCCAGTTCAAAAATGAACAGCCCGGTCTAATAATTTTTTTTCATTTTTTAACAGAAAATCATTGATTAAAACCGTGATTTGGTTAATATCAAGGCCGTAATTTAGTTATTTTTTTTTGGAGAATTCCCGATGAAATTTATAGAAAATTTAAAAGCCAAAGCAAAAGATTGCTACAAAACAATTGTTCTGCCTGAAGGTTCTGAAAAAAGAACTGTTAAAGCTGCCTCAATTATTCATGCGGAAAAAATAGCAAAAGTTATTCTTCTCGGATCTGTTGAAGAGATAAAGAAAACTGCAGCAAGCGAATCTGCAAATATTGAAGGAATCACAATTATAGATCCGAAAAAATCAGAAAAGCTTGGATTGTATGCAGAAACTTTTTATAACATGCGGAAATCAAAAGGCGTTTCTATGGAAGATGCTCTTAAAATCATGTCAGATGAAGTTTATTATGGAACAATGATGGTTCATCTTAATGATGCTGACGGCCTTGTTTCTGGTGCGATTCACTCAACTGGCGACACAATCCGTCCGGCACTCCAGATTATCAAGACAAAGCCCGGGATAAATGTTGTTTCTTCATGTTTTGTTATGATTGTTCCTGACTGTGAGCTTGGCGAAAACGGTATGTTTGTTTTTGGCGACTGCGCAGTAAATCCTGATCCAAATGCTGCAGAACTTGCTGAAATTGCTCTTTCTTCTGCTGAAAATGCTAGAATTCTCTGCGGAATCGAGCCGCGAGTTGCTATGCTTTCTTTTTCATCTTATGGCAGCGCAAAACACCCAAATGTTACAAAAGTTCAGGAAGCTCTTAAAATTGCTAAAGAAAAAGCTCCAAACCTTAAGATTGACGGTGAATTGCAGCTTGATGCCGCAATTATTCCTGAAATCGGCCAGTTAAAAGCACCGCAAAGCGAAATTGCGGGCAAAGCAAATGTTCTTATTTTTCCTGATTTACAGTCTGGAAATATTGGATATAAACTTGTTCAAAGACTTGCAAAAGCGGAGGCAGTCGGCCCGTTTCTGCAGGGAATCAACAAACCTATCAACGACTTATCCCGTGGCTGCAGTGTTGAAGATATTGTAAATGTAACGGCTGTAACTGCTCTTCAGGCAATCTAATCATTTATTCTGGCAATTATTTTCAATAAAAACCATCTTTGATGTACACTAATATTCCGGTCGGAGTTGTTAATAAAGAGGAGGGATTTAGATGAAATTTTCGATTTTTCTTATTCTAGCGATTTTTTCACTTGGCTCATGTTCCGATAATTCAAAGGATAAGAGTCAGCAAGCCAGCGATTTGGATTGTATTTCAAACGATATTGATCTATTAAATGACAGCGATGAGCTGCAGCCGGATCAAAATAGTGATGAAGACAATGTTTCTGACAAAGACAGCACCTTACCAGATTCCAATGATTCTGATGAAGAACCTGACATAGATTCAAAAGAAGATTTTGATGTTATTCAAGACTCTGATATGATTGACGATTCAGACATTATTGATTTCCCGAGAGTTAAGGTCGGAGAGGTTGCAATTTATAAGATGATTTATGGCGGAGAGGCTTCAAAAGACACCTCAATAAAAGCTGATTTCTGGAATATGCCTGTTATTATGGATGCTTTTGCTCCTTTTGTGCCTGATGTTCAGGAAGAGATATTAACTGAGGGTGGCTGCACAATTTATAAAGCTGCAACACTAGCCTGTAATCCAGCTTGTGAATGGGATGAATATTGCTCATCAGAAAGTATCTGTCTCAAGAAAGCTGTTAGGGTAAATGCCGGAAAAATTACAGTCACTTATCCTGGCGGAAAAACAGAGCTTCAGGGCGGAAATGATTATCCATACTACGGTTCTATTCCTGAAAATGGATTTGCTGCAGGTGAAAAAATAACAGTAACAGCATCCGGTGATTTTATCCCGGCGTTCGAAATGGAGGCAACAATTCCAGAAATATTTGCTGCATCAATTAAAGATAATTTGCTCGAACTTTTTGATGATAAAGATACTATTGTTTCGTGGGAACCTTTTTCCGGAGGCATTGTCAGAGCTGTTATAAATAATGGCTGGCACGGAGCTGATCCAGATGCAACAATCTACTGCACAGTCGATGCTGCTGCTGGAGAACTTGTTATTCCCAAAGAAATTTCAGCACTTTACCCAATAACAACTGGAGTAGGTCTCGAGCCGCACACCTCATTTATTGAATATATTTCGATAGATACAGAAAACACAAATAAAGGATTCGTTGATTTAATCCTTTCCTATCGCTCCGGTTTGTACCTGAAGCATGAGTAACTGATGAAAATCTTATTTTTATTAATAATTTCAGCACTATTTTTCATCAGCTGTTCTGATGAAACAAAAAAAGCTTCAGGCAACACAGATTCTGATGTTTCTGCTGATACCGATTCTTTGCCTGATGAAGATTATCTTTGTGAATGGACAGGAAAAGAGCGGCCTGAAGAGCTCTCCAGGCTTGGTTGTCCTGATGATCATCAAGCTCTTTCCTCGGAGCCTGAAAATACAGCATTGCCTGCAGCAAGAAGTGTGATGTTTCTGATTGAAAGGCAAAACAATAATAAAATTCACTACTTTGACTCACAGAAATGGCGTCATTTCCTATTTGCTAAAGATAAGCTTTCTGGTTTTGAGGATTTCACCGCGTTTAACAGCGAGATGTATTATCAGCCGCAGCGGAGACTTTTTCTTGGAACTTTAACCTATTATATTGCTCAAAATATTTATGCTGTCGAGATTGCGCCTATTGACAAAGCAAATCCTGAAATGGTTGATGAAATCTGTGAAACTGTTAAAAAATCCTTTTTCAATCAGGCACTTATCAAGTACCATCCAACCTCAACCGCGCTTGAAACCGAATCTCGTCTACCGAAAAACACAGAAATTATAACAACAGAGGAAATTTATAAAGATGCAACTTATCAAGGTATGAATCTGGGCAAATCAATTGGAAGACTCCGGTTTGTTAAAGAGAGTGAGCTATCGAGCGAATATATCAGCCGGCTTGAAATTGTGGTGCTCGACAAAGTGCCAAACGATATTTCAGCAAATGCCGGACTGATAACAAGCGAGTTTCAGACACCTCTTTCTCATGTCTCTCTTCTGGCAAAAAACAGAAAAACTCCGAACATGGCGCTGAAAAATGCTTTTAATAACAGCGAATTGCGTGCAAAAGACGGTAAGTGGATTGAGCTTTCTGTTATGGCTGATAAATTTGAGATAAAAGATTCAACTCCTGCAGAAGCTGAAAAATTCTGGGAATCAAAAAGACCTGCAAATATCCAGAAACCTGCTCTTGATTCTGAAAAAACAGGCCTTTTGGAGATGGAAAATCTTGATATAAAATCTGTTCCCTTTGCTGGTGGAAAAGCTGCCCATTATGCAGAGCTTTCCAAAATAGTTCCATCAATTCCAATAAATTATGCTTTTTCTATTCCTGTCTCTTATTATCTTGATTTTATTAATAAAAACGGGATTGTGACAAAGATTGAAGCTATGCTTGGTGATGCAAAATTTGTAGAAGACGGAATTTATAGAAAAGAGTCGCTGAAAACTCTTAGAACTCTGATAAAATCAGCACCGCTTGATGAGGCTTTTGTAAAACTTGTTAAAGATAAAATAATTGAAAAAATTGGAGAAAATATCCCAATCCGCTTTCGCTCAAGCTCCAATATTGAAGATTTGGAATCATTTAATGGAGCTGGACTTTATGACTCTAAAAGCTACAAACCGGAAGACCCGGCCAAAACTGTAGAAAACGCAATCCGTGAAGTGTGGGCAAGTCTTTGGAATTTCTCTGCTTTTGAAGAAAGAGAGTGGGCGCGCGTTGACCATAAACTTGCAGCTATGGCACTCCTTGTCCACAAAAGTTTTCCAGATTCTGAAGAAAAGGCAAATGGAGTCGCTATTACAGCCAATCCTTTTGACCCGCCGCCTGACGGTCAGGCTGCCTATTTTGTAAATGTCCAGGCTGGAGCAGTTTCTGTTTCAAATCCAGAACCAGGAGTTACTCCGGAATCTTTTCTTTACTACAAACCGCCTGCAGGACAAGGCGAGATGACATATTTAACCATGTCCAGCGAAACAAATAGCCAAAAAGTACTTAGTTTTCAGGAAGTTGTAACACTCGTAAAAGTGCTTAGGCAAATCCACGAACACTTTATAAAAATTTACCGGAGTGAGCCTTTTGGCATGGATGTTGAGTTTAAATTCATGGGTGAAAAAAGAGAGCTTTCTGTAAAACAGGCAAGGCCGTATCCTTTCGGAAATTAGTGATTGGATATTTTTGTATAAATATTCTCTTGTTAAAACTTATTTTTTTTGATAATATGCTGTTGCGTGACCTCCATTTCGCGCATTGTGCCGGGCCCGACATTTTTTGTCGGGTCTTTTTTTTAGGAGGATTTTATGGTTCTGTTAAACATTTAGTCTGAATCCTTCGACTTCACTTAATTTTTTATGCAAAACGAGAATTTATTTCTGGAATTTGGCGTGCTCTTCTTCAGCTTGCTCTTTTTTGATTCCGATTTTTTTGCCTTTTCTGACTCCTAATTTTTAATAATTTTTAAGATTGCAAAACAGCTTTTTTCTAACCATATTGTAAACGACATCTCACTTTTTTTGAATCTTAAATTCCATTATCTTATTGTAAATAATCAGAAAAAATGATATTTTTTACCGGAAACACAAAACATAAAAAAAGGTTGCAGATGAATACAAATGAGCACAACGAAATTATTAGCGATTTTGTTAAAGATTCTCTTGAGCTTCTTGAGGATGTTGAGTCTGATATAATCTCTCTTGACAAAAAATCTCTCTCTGAAAAAGAAGAGGTTATCAATAAGCTTTTCAGGACATTTCATTCCATAAAAGGGAGTGCCGGATTTTTGGGTTTTGACAATGTGCAAAAAGTTGCACATGCTGCGGAGAACCTTCTTACAAAAATCCGTTCCGGAGAAACAGTTCTTAAAGATGAACACAGGGAAGTTCTTGTTTATGTTACTGATTTTCTTAAAGAAGCAGCGGGGCAGGTGGGAATCTCTTTTAATGATGAAGCTCTTTTTGATGAGGCTTTTACTGCTATAAAGTTAATTGATGGAATTCATGAAAATCGTATTGATTCACCTGATAAAAGTGGCGATATTAGATTAATTATTACACAAGAGATGGTTGGCGAGTTTGTTAATGAAACAACTGTTTATCTTCAGGAAATTGAAAAATTCCTTTTGGAGTGGCTAAGTTATGAATAAGAAAGAAATTGTTCATTTTATATTACGAAAAATTCACACAATTAAAGGCAATGCAGGATTTATGGGTTTTGGTGATATCGAAAAACTTACCCATGAAATTGAGAATCTTCTTAATGTTGTTGCTGATGAAAATGTTTTTGCAGCTGAAATTGCAAAGACTCTTTTAACCTTCAATGATGTTCTTGAAGCAGCGGTTGAAGATATCCGGCAAAATGGAAGAGGAATTATCCCCTCAGCTTGAGCTCTACATCTCGTTTATTCAGGAAACAATCCAGAATATTGAATCTTCAAGAGTTCCCAAAATAGGTGAAATTCTTCAGGAAAAAGGAGTGATTACCTCTGAAATTATGGATGAGGCACTCCGAATTAGACAAAAACCTGTCGGAGAGATTCTTATTGATCTTGGTGCAGCTACACAAGAAGATATTGTTGATGCGCTGAAAGTTCAGTCTGAAAAAAATGTTAAACCTGAATTTGCGGTTTTGAAGGAATCAAAAGATAAAAAAGTTGTGACTCAAAAGCAGGATATGCGTGTTGATATTTCAAAGCTTGATGCTCTTTCCAACTTAATCGGAGAGCTTGTTGTGGCAAACAACATGGTTGCGCAGGGCTTTGTAAGAGATGATAAAAACAACAGAAATCTTTCAAAATCAGTCCAGCTTTTAAGCAAAATTGTCCGTGAAATCCAAGAAATTTCAATGGTTATAAGAATGATTCCAGCTAATGGACTTTTCAGAAAAATGTCGAGACTTGTTTATGACCTTTGTCAGAAATCGGGAAAAACCGCCGAGCTTGTAACTGTTGGGGAAGATACCGAAATTGATAAAACCGTAATTGAGCTTATTACAGACCCGCTTGTTCATATTCTCAGGAATTCTGTTGACCATGGACTAGAAACCACAGAGGAAAGAAAAAGTCTGGGGAAAGATGAGAAAGGTTTGATTCGCCTTATTGCAAACAATGAAGAGGGTGAAATCAGAATTGTTGTTGAAGATGACGGCAGAGGGATAAATAAAGCTAAAGTGCTTAAAAAAGCTATAGAAAAAGGACTTGTTGACGAAGGGCAGGAACTTTCTGATGATCAGGTTTTTTCTCTTATTTTTGAGCCTGGATTTTCAACGGCTGATACAATTTCCGAGATTTCCGGCCGCGGCGTTGGAATGGATGTTGTCAAAAGAAATTTAGAATCAATCAGCGGTTTGATTATGGTTGACAGTAAAGAGGGGAAGGGGACAAAAATTACACTTAAAATTCCTCTTACCCTTGCAATTATTGAGGGAATGCTTGTCAAAGTTGGAGAGAGCTTCTTTACAATTCCGCTCATGTCAATAAGAGAGCTTTTTAGGCCTAAAAACGAAAAAATCATAACCAGCCCGGACGGTACCGAATCTGTCAGGCTTAGAGAAGAAATAATTCCGATAATAAGGCTCTACAAAAGATACTCAATTGTTCCTGATTCAACCGATTTTTCTAGTGGAATGTTCCTTATTATTGACACAGGAACCTTTAAAAAAGCTGTTTTTGTAGATAAAGTTGTTGGTCAGCAGCAAACAGTTATCAAGCCGCTTCCCGAATCAATGCAGAAAATAAAAGGAATTTCAGGTTGTGCAATTTTGGGTGACGGAAAAATAAGCATGATTATAGACTCGTCCAAATTAAATATTGAATTTTAGGAGATAGCAATGAGTGAAAAATTTAAAGATAGAGATTTTTTTGCTCCCGATTTTGATGATGATGATGAAGATACCCAAAAAGATAAGTATCTTACATTTAAAATAGGAGGGCAATACTATGCTGTTGAAATAAGATTTGTAAGTGAAATTGTTATCCTGAACACTGAAATTACAAAAGTGCCTGATATGGAAAATTTCTATCGCGGCGTAATAAATCTAAGAGGAAGAATCATTCCTGTCATGGATTTGAGACTCCGTTTTGGGATGGAAGAGACGGCCTATGATGAAAAAACCTGCATAGTTGTTGTAAATATTGAAGAAAAACTTACAGGTCTGGTTGTTGAACGAGTTTCTGAAGTTATTGATATTCCTGAATCTGAAATGGTTGATGCCCCTGTGATGGGCAAACAAAAAGGTGGCGAATTTGTCCGTTCTATGGGAAAAACAGGCGAGAGCGTAAAGATTGTTCTTGATGTGGAAAAACTTATTGAATTTTAACAAAAAATATAAGGAGATGTCTGATGTTTAGTTTTTTTAGCAAAATGAAAATAGGTGTCAAGCTGTTTGTTTTTGTTCTTTCACTCAATATTGTCGGGGTTGCACTTCTTATCGGCGCAATAAACATCAAGTCTGGCAGCATGATGAAAAAAGCAATTGAAGAAAATCACGAAAATCTTTCGGCCAGATACGCAAAAGAGGTGCAGTCAAAATTTGAATTCCCAATGGGTGTGGCTAGAACTCTGGCTCAATCAATGGAAGAGTTTGAAAGCATTGACCCCGATAAAAGGCGAACAGCTTACAATGCTCTGATTAAAGGAGTTCTTGAGGCAAATCCTGATTTTATTGGAATGAGTACCTGCTGGGAGCCAAATGCTCTTGACGGGCTTGATGAAAAATTTGTAAATACAGAAGGCACGGATGCTACAGGCCGATTTATCCCTTATTGGAATCGCGGCAGCGGCACGGTAAAAGTTGAGGCTCTGGTTGACTATGATAAACCAGGGGCTGGCGATTACTATCTTATTCCATTGAAAACCGGAGAAGAAGCCATTATTGAGCCTTATGTTTACCCTGTCGGCGGAAAAGAAATTCTTATGACTACTCTTGTTGCTCCTATTAAAAAAGATGGTAAAGTTCTTGGAGTTGTTACTATTGATTTGGATTTAGCAAAATACCAGGCAGTTTTGAGTGAAATAAGGCCTTACGAAACAGGTTATGCACTTCTTTTGTCTAATACAGGAATGATTGCAACTCACCCTAAAAAAGAATTAATTGGCAAGAATATTCAGACACTTACCACTTTAACAGACAAACAGAAAAAAATGTTCATAACAAATGTTCGTGATGGAAAAGAGGGACTAATTTCAATAAATTCTGCTGTAACTGGGCAAGCTATCGAGATGCAGCAGGTTCCGATATTTATTGGAAGCACAAAGACTCCCTGGTCATTGGCTGTTGGAGTGCCTCTGGATAAAGCAATGGCGCCAGTTGCAGCAATGTCTGAATTCGCCTTAATTCTTGCCATTATTACTACAATTTTACTTGCCGGAGTTATATACATTTTATCAAGAAATATCTCGTCAATTATTAATGCTCTTAGACTTGAGCTCTTTGCCGCAATAGAAAATGTTAAAAATGGCAAACTTGATTTTAGAGCAAGAGAAGAGATTGTTTCCTATGAATTCAGACCTCTTATTCAAGGTACAAATGGAATTATTGATGCTTTTGTAACTCCTTTAAATTTAACTGCTGAATATGTTGACAGAATAGCAAAAGGGGATATTCCGCCCAAAATCACAGAAGAGTATCAGGGTGATTTTAACGAGATAAAAAACAATCTAAATCAGTGTATTAATTCTCTCGAAATGGTTGTTTTATCACTTTCAGATATGAATAAATCTCAAAAATCGGGAGATTTGGAATACCGTTGCAATACTTCGGGTTTAAGTGGAGTCTATTTTGATGTTGTGAGCGGAGTCAACAGCTCTCTTGATTTTATAATTAATCCTCTTGCTGAAGGGGTAATGCTGATGAATGAATATGCTGTCGGTGATTTTTCAAAAGAAATGAGATTGCTGCCAGGTAAACAGATAATTCTAACAACAGGTCTGAACAATTTCCGTAAAAATATACTCGCATTAATTGCTGACACAAATATGCTTTCAAAAGCTGCCGCAGAACAGAAGTTTGAGGTAAGAGCAGACGCTACAAAACATGAAAAAGATTTTAGGAAAATTGTAGAAGGAATTAACCTTACTCTGGATACGGTTGTTGATAAAATATTTTGGTATGAGCAGCTTCTCGACTCAATTCCTTTCCCAGTTTCTGTAACAGACATAAATATGAACTGGACATTTATCAATAAATCTGCGGAGACAGTAACCGGAAAAACCAGAAAAGAGGTGCTGGGGCATCAGTGTAGAGAATGGGGGGCAGATATTTGCGGCAAAGAAGGTTGCGGAGTAAATTGTCTCAGAAAAGGTTCTCCAACATCTTTTTTTACTCAGCCAGGTCTTGACATGGATTTCCGAGTTGATACCCAGTATATTCTTAATGCCAAAGGTGAGAGAATTGGCCATATTGAAGTTGTTCAGGATATTTCAGCAGCAGAAAAAGTAAAAAAATATACAGCTGTTGAAATTGAAAAAGTTGCAGGGAATTTGAAACTTCTTTCTGAAGGAAATCTTGCAATAGATACAAATGTTGCGCCGGCAAATCAATACACAAAAGAGGCTAGTGAGAATTTTGGCAAAATAAACGAAAATCTAAAAAGCATGGCTGCTTCACTAAACGCTCTTGTAAATGGTGTTGGTGAATATATCAGCTATACAAATGCCGGCGAAATTGAGAAAATCAATTTTGATTCAGGCAAGTACCTTGGCGCATATAGAAATATCTTTGAAGGATTGAACAATGCGGCAAAAGCAACGGTTACTCCGATAAGTGACCTGATTGAAGTTATGAGAAAGCTTGAGCTTGGTGATTTAACCAGAATGATGACGGGGACTTATCATGGCAGCTTTGGAGTGTTAAAAGATGCAATAAATAATTCAGTTACCTCTTTTAATGATATTCTTTCACAAGTAAGCACAACTGTCGAGCAGGTTTCGAGCGGCTCAAATCAGGTGAGTGATGCGGCTCAGTCCTTATCGCAAGGTGCTTCAGAATCAGCAAGCTCGCTGGAGGAAATTTCAAGCTCAATGCAGGAAATTG
>CAZISX010000056.1:11552-22748 GCA_964542005.1 uncultured Spirochaetales bacterium | reverse complement strand
TTGTCAGTTTTTGAAGGGGTTCTTTTTATCGGTTTTTATGTGCGAAACTTGAGTACCGTTTACAAAATCATTTACACCAAAAATGTTAGCAAGCGGCGAGTTTTGACCGCATTTTATTTTGATCTTTATTGCATCAGGCTTTATCCAGCCACAGCCAGAAGTTTTAAGCCCTCCAATAGGGATAAGCCCTGCATTTAAATCTCTGAGAAGATGTAAAAACAAAACAAGCTGCTGATTTCTTATAACATTGTTATTGTCCAATTTTCTAAGTGATATTTTTGTGTTAAATTTAAAATCTCTACCTGCTGCAAAAAGAAAATCCATTTTAGAACCATCTATAGGTTTGCCTGTTGCTGGATTAATTCTAATCGCATCCATAGAAGACCAGTTGTTGTTTGGATCAAAATTCCTGTAGTCAAGATAAGCACTGTCAAAAATTAAAGCACCTTCAGTATTCTGTCTTCCAAACATGTGTTCATAAATGGCTCTATTTGTGCAAATGGTATTTACAATTTTTTCTGCTCTTGTGCCGAAGGCTCCTTTAAAAGTGCTGCCATTTATAACAATACGCCATTGTGCACCATTATTTCCCCAAACTAATTCTCGATTAAAAATTTTATCGTAAGGAACATTACTTCTTTGAACCTGACCATTGGCATTTCTGTAATCACAGAATTTCCTTATTTCTGCTAATGCCGCCGTTTGATAATTAGTTAAATATTGTTTTTTTGCAATCTTATTTAGAATGCCTTTTGGTATTGTATTAATATTGTCACTGAAAGCTAAATTGCCATAAGTTTGTTGTATATTATTAATATCATTATTGTTATGATTGCGAATTACTCTTTTTATATCATCATCACAATTTAAAAGGCCTGCATGTTCTTTGATAAATTTAACAATACTTTTATCAATCTCTGCCCCTGCTCTTTGTATATTATGATCATATTCTTCATGATTAATGGTATTGATATGATTCATATATTCTGTATATTTTGCAGCAAGCAATCTTCTTCCAACCACAATAAGATTGATAATATTAATAATTCTGTCGGCGACTGGAATCTGGTTATTGTTTTGGGCACTTGCATGAATGCGCTTCAAAAGTACAAGATGTGCTTCGGTATTCCAGTAATTTTCATGATCTATCCACTGAGCACAGCAGGGATCGTCTATTTTTCTATATCTAACTTGATTACCTTCTTGATATCTTTCAATTTTATTTTCCTGAGAAAACGGCCAGCTTACCATAAGAGGGTTTTCAGCAGTAAAAGCAATGTCAGCTTCAATAAGTGAATAATTATTTGGAATATTTTGACCGTTTGCAAGCCAGGCATTTACTTGATTTTGACTTGCCTCATCAAGAATCAGTTTTAATTTTCCCATTCCTCTTGTTTTGCCGGCACCAAAACGGATTCCATCTTCTGTCATAATTTTAAGCAAAACAGCAAGTTTGTAACATCTATCAGCGGGCATATTTTGAGGATGAGTCATGTTAAAGTTAAACTCAAGATTTTTGAAAAGAGTTTCCATCTTATAGTTAGATTCACTTTCCATAACCATCTTATCTCTGTTAAGTCTTACGCCCATCTTTAAGTCATAACTTTTTTCTTGATTATTGCGGGTATCTTTTGGCGAAGTGTCTGTTACAGCAATACCATTAAAAAAAGCATGCCCATTTCCGCCAAAAATACTTTCATAAAGTTTTACAAGAACTCCCTTGTTACCATGATGGTGCTCTCCCAAAAATGCACTCATTTTAGCGCTTGCCATTCCGCCTATACTGCCTTTGAGTTTGATTCCTGCTGCAGTCATGTCTTTAGTCATGTCTTTAGTTCCGTTATTATTCCACTCTCTGGAAATCATAATTGTGTTCATGTTTCCTTTAAAAATTGGGCTCTCAGCAATAAGGCGTCCTGTAATTGGCATGTTTTTCTCCTTTTTATTGACAATAATTGGTTAAAGGTGTTTAAAGAAAATCATATTTTTAATCAATTGTCTAGATTTTTTTTATAATTTTTTTGATATTTTTGTATTTTTTTTGTTTTGAATAGTTTTTTAATTATTATTTTTCTATAGTTTTAGAAATTGATAATAATGCAAATGTCACTACAATTGTATGATGCACTCAACATGAATGTTTTATTAGATAATTTTTGAACGGAGGCTTATTATGGGTGATGATAGCTGGGGTTCAAACCACTATGACTACTATTTTTCATTAAGCCCAAAAAAGAGAAATGCCATTAAAGTCGAAATACAGCTCAATCAAAGAGATCGACTACTTCAAAAAGTTGCAAACAAGGAGGTATCTCATGCTTGTTTCACAATATAATGGATGGGTTTTTTATTTTTTTACTTTGGGGGATTCAATTCCTGTTTATTTATCAAAAAGTGATATAAAAAAATTGGAAGACTCACCACTGCTATCTCCAGATCATCTTTTCTATCTGCAAAAGCTGGGGAAGCTACCAAAAAAACAGGCGGCAAATCAATATAAATTTGAAATTACTACTAAAAAAATAACCTTGTGTTCAGGAAATACTTTCTCTGATGATTTTCAAAAAATTCAGGATTGGATGGATGCATTTATGTTTAGAGAGGATTTTATTGATATTTTAATTCTTTACCCTCAGGCTGCTGCTGAATATTGCAGATTTATAAACAATAATCCGCTGCTTCACTCTTCTATCAAAAACTCTTCTGATGATACTATTTTATATTACTGCGAATATGTTAATGATGATAAGGACTTCTATTCCTTAATATCTTCTTCTGAATATGCCTATTTTTATTGTAATCAGGTTAAAGACAGAAAAGAGATGCATCCCTTAATCAAAAAAGAGCCGTATTATGCTCTGCTTTATTATTTAAATATTGCGCAAGATGCTGATATGTTTGTTTCATTTGTATCTTCAGAAGATTGTATAGGAAAATTTGTAAAGATTAAGATGAGACCGTTTTTTCCTGAGGATAAACAAAAAATATATCCAGAAGAAAGCAACTCACGCGCTGCAACAAAGGATGATTATGTTTTTTCTCCTGATTTTTATAACCTGATTAATGACAGCAGGGATGCTTTGAATTATTGCAGATTTGTTTCCAATGTTCCTGATGTGAGGGAAAAAATTGTTTCTGACTTCGCCATTTTTGATTACTGCTATTATGTTGAAATAAACAGGGAAATGATGTTGAAGATAAAAGACCCTGAAATTGCTCTTAGATTTTGTTTTGAAATTGAGGACTTTGAAGAACTTCACTCTATTTTTGCGCAGGATGAGGAGTTAATTTTGAAATACTGTTTAGCTACAAAAAATTACAAGCCTGCCGAATTAATCAAAACTTCGACAAACGCAAGGCGCTTTTGTTTGGAGGTTGCAGATCTTCCTTTTGTAAGAGAAAAAATAACAGGATGTGACATTATAGAATATTTTGAAGCAAAGGATTACGAAGATCCTGAACTGGTTAAAAAAATTAGTGCTCCGGAAGAAATTTTCGCTTATCTGGTTTATAAGGAAGGAGATATTGCTCATGAAATGATGGGGAAATTACAAGAAAGCCCTATGAAGTGGGAGTATTACAAAGAACATAAACTTATGATAGATAGCGGTTATCGCCATTTCGTTTTAATAACTTTTAATAACCGTGAAAAAAAATATCAAACCAAAAAATTAAAAGGGGTAAAGCCATGTCCTCAATGCGGCAGCACAAATATTGCAGCCGTATTTGAAATTGAAAGGCGGTATTATGATATTGATCGTAAACATGAGAAGTTTTTTGATTCAGACTATAACACCTACAGATACTATTATATTTCATGTTTTTCCTGCAATACCAGAACTCAAAAGCTGGACATGAATCCCTATAAAAGTTTTAAAAATTGGGAGACAAGAATTGATAATTATTCAAAAGATATTTGTCCTTTTTGCGGCTCTCAATCTTTAAGACATGAAACAGATGCTGCTTATATGACATGTCGCAAATGTTATGCTGAAATTTCAACAAAATAAAAAGGCAGGGAACAAATTGCTTGATAACAAGTTAATGCCAGTGCAGTGTAAAGTATTAAAAAATTTTAAAAAGGAGAGCCTCTAATGACAGAAACGAACAAACAACATTTAGCTTCAAAAAGAAGCGCAGAGGAAGAAAAAAAGATTTTAGATTTATTTGTTGACTTTGTTGAAAAGAAAAATGAATTAAACATTCTCAATATCCACCTAGAAATTTCTAGTGATCCCATTGAAAAAAAGGAGCTCAGAGAAAAAATCAGGGGGTCTGAGCACGAATTGTTTCTTATAAAACAAAATATTGAGAATCTTAATCTAACTGCTGTTGAAGAAAAAAAATTCAAGTTAAAAGCTCTTGTAATAGATGAGAATAAAATAATTGCCAAAGAAGAAAAGGCACCTTATTATGCAAAACGCGTTTTGGCAGAACTTGAGCATGAGAAAATTGTTAAAAAAAGAGGGTATTAATTTTATTAAATATTTTGCTGAGTGGTGCCGGTTTTTCAAGCATGGTAGCAACAATGGCTTGCGTGTCTGCATGATCAAGATGCTCCGGCCGTACTGCCAGCGCTACCCGGCTGTAGAGCTGTTCATATTGCCCTTTGTTGCCTCTGAGATTGGTATTGCGATGATTTTTATAAGTTCTTATAAACAAAAAGAATTTTTAAGAATTAATTGGAGAATCGAACGGGTAAAGGTAGCAATCTAAATTGAACAGAGTGCCACAAATGTTATGCAGGAATTTCCACAAAATAAAAAATTGCACAGCACTTGAGCTTTTTTCCTAAAAACTTGCTGTTTAGGCAACTTTTTCTCACGGCAAAATAAAGCCGGCTTTCACAAGTCCAGAGATAAAAATTGAATCGCCATAACTTGTCACTAAAGCTTTCTTCTTGCCTCTTGTCATACCAACATAAAGAAGAGATTTTTCTTCATTTTCTATTTGCAGCTTTTCAACCATATCTGCTGATTCGTCATTTTTTCCGACACGAATTAATCCTTTATTTGCACTTGCAATAACTACAACATCAAATTCAAGCCCTTTTACTCTGTGAAGAGTTGCTGTTCTAATAGCATCACTGGGCGCTAAATCAGCCTCATTTATATCAATTTTAACATTTTTGATTTCAGCTTTTGAAATATGCTCTGCAATTAAATCAATTTCATGATTAGTTCTTGCCGTAATGCAAATGTGCGAAGGAGTTGTTCCTTGCTTTATTTCATTTGTTACATATTCTGCAATAAATTCAACTTGTTCTTTAAAGCTGTCAAAATGTTTAAACAATGGTTTTTCTCCATGTGTGAGAGATTTATAGAGTCTCTGATTATCACTTTCGCCATCAAGATCATCAACGGCAACACCTTCTAATAGAGCCACGGCAGCATTTCTAATTTCTTCGGTTGTGCGATAATTTATTTTCAATTTTTTGGATCTGCCTCTAATATCTATTCCACATTTTGTTAAAACCACCTTGTTTCTTCCATAAATTCGCTGATGACCATCGCCAACAATAAACATGTCGTTTGAACCTTTTTCAACAAGTGCTCGTAAAAGCACAAACGCAGGGGTTCCCATATCTTGTGCTTCATCAACAATTACAGCTTTATAAGGAAGTTTTCTGCTATTATTTAAATCATATTTAATTAATGCGGCACAATCTCTATAAGCATCATTAATCTCTTTTTCTTTATTGCGAAGAAGCTGATTGCGATATTCTTCAAAAACAGGCCAGATTTTAAACCGGTCGCTTCGTCCAATAGTAGTTCCTCTTCCTATTCTTGAAGCTAATTTATATTGTTCAATATTTTCAATGCCTTGGGTTTGAATTATGCGCTGCCATTCCTCTTTAAAAAAAGAATCAGGCAAAGTACATTCCTGGGGCTTGCATGTCATAGCAATTTTCCAAAATTCCTCATTTGTTTTCATAATAATTTTGTATTCATATTTTTTAGATTTCAGGTATTTTGCAACCCAAGCATCAATATTAATAACATCAATTTTATCAAACACTTCGGGAGAACAGAGTTCTTTTAAATTGTTTTTTATATCTATTGCCAGATTTTTTGTAAAAGTTGTAAAAAGTATTTTTTCATCATTCTTCAGATAATTTTCTGCAAGCCATTTTGCACGGTGCATTGCTACAACAGTTTTTCCGGTTCCAGCTCCGCCGAGAACTCTAACTGCACCACTTTTATTACCTTTTGCCAGTCGTAGCTGTGAGGGATGAAGAAAAATACGCCATAATTTAAGTGAGTTATTAAGTGCTGTGGCAAGTTCGGTTTCATTTTCAGCAACAACAAAACGGGAGAGGGATTCAACTCTTTTTAGAGCTGCATCAAAATCTTCCGTGTCATAAATTTTAGAAAAATCAGATTCCCGCTCGTTTAATATTTGCTGAACGCTATCTCCCGCCGCAATCATAAAAAGAGCTTCATAAGCCTCAGAAGGAACTAATTTTTCAATATTATCAACATCTTCTTCTGTTCTCACTTTTCTCACAACAGGAATCTGCTCTTCAGGCACTCCAACCATCATAAGCTCTTTATCGCTAATATCTGCAAAAAGCATGTTTTGAGAAACAGAATTTGAATAATTCTCATTTTTTGGAATTCCAGCCTGAACAACATCATAAATTTGAATAGCTCCTGTGTGCTGATTAATTGAGCACTTATGTCTTTGTGCCCATTTGTAAGCATTATCATGGGTGTCAATCCACAACAACATAAAAACATTGCCATTTTCCGGCTTAAGAACAATTCCTCTATAATTATCATCAATTCTAACTGATCGCATATTTTTGTCAGCTGCATCATTAATTTTTTCGTAATTTATACCTGACGATTTTGGATCTCGTTGAAAATTCATTATAAATTTAGACACTTTGCTCTGTATTGTTTGCGAAAGCTCTGAAAATGATTTGAAAAAATCTGTTGAAAGAGCAAGTGAAACCAACTGACTCATATATTGACTCCTTTAGTAAAATAATTAAGCACCGCACCGCCCCATTTCTCATTATTTTCAAACACTTGCCAGTCTTTTGATAAGAAAAAAGGCTTGGAATTAAGCTGATCTTCTCTTAAAACAGCAATTTTAAGTTCAGGCCAGGCAAATTCCGCCTCAGCAGCAATTGCAATGTTGTCTTTATGTTCATAACCAACTATTGGAAGCGGAATATCAGAATTAACAAGAAAAGATATTTCTTCTCTAAATTCCTCGTTAATTTCTTCAATAATTTTGTCCCATTCTGCACTTATTTCAGAAATTTTATATGCGTTTTTTTGTATTGGAATCTTATCAAAATCATTGTTTTTCAGTCCTTCTAAAGTTGTCCAAAAGCTATTCGGAAGAAACTGAAAAAGATTGATATTTGCCCAAAAAGTCTGCCATGATAATTTATTTTCGTTTTCTGTTAAATTTTTATAAATGCAGGAGACGAAAACACCGTTGATATTAATATTATTTATTGCTTCTGGCGTTAAAACAGAAATAAAATCGGTTGATTTGTATTCAATACTTTTAATAAAAGCAGGTGTTTCGGAAAACATTTTCTCATGTAATTCTGGCGGAAAATTTTGCAAAGTATTTTCCTCTACTTTTTTTAAGTCTGATGGGGAAAAAATAGCAGCAATTTTTGAAAAAACAGCTTTCTGCCATTTATGAAAATCGGGATTTTTAAGAATTTCTATCAAAAGCTGGAATTGATTTGCTTCAAGGTTTTTTAAACAATCAAAAGCATCAGCTTGTGTTGCCATCTTTTCAGAAAAAATCTTGCTGTTGAGATTAATTTCTTTTGAAAAAATTGTCTCAATATTATGACTTTTGTTTGTCCTGACACTTTCAATATCATCCCAAGTAAGACTCCAAACCAATCTGCCGCTTTTTGCAATTGCCATTCTTTTAAGAGAATCTTTTGTGAGCGAGTTTTTATGATAAGCAAAGCCATCAAGAAAAATCGCAATTGGAGGCATTTTGTTTTCAGTTTTTACCGATTTTATTAAAAAATCAGGTCTGCTTGCAATTGAAACTCCATCTTTTTCATTTAAATCAGCCTGAGGTTCTATTAGATAATCATGGCTGCCTAGCTGCATAAAATAACCAGGTTTCCCATTAACAATTTCAGGCTGAATTTTGGTTGTTTTGCTTTTGTTCCCAAGAGATTTTAAAACTTGAATAAACCTTGATTCCAGTTCTGACCCAAGCATAGGATTTTGCATAGGAATAGAAGAGATATTATCTATTTCAACCAAAGAATTTCTGTTTTCTACTATTTCTGCAAAAATAGATACTGCTGTTTTTCTTGATGTTTTTTCCATTCCATGACTTAAACGATAAGCAAACAGGCATTCATAACAGCCATCTTTATCCGCATCTGTTGCGCAGCGGCATGAAAACATTTTATCTTTTGCAAGCTGCATCACTTCAATTAAAGACGCAGGATCGTGTAACAAATCATGCAAATAGCCAGTTCCTCCAGGAATTGAATCATATAGCAAAATATATGTTCTTACGGCATCGCTATTTCTGTCATTTTCTTCATAAGTTGTAATTTTAAGATGATCAATTTTGCCTTTGTACCGAAGTTTAAGTCCAAGCTGCAAAGCTGCAACAATTGAGTGAACTGCTTTTTCATCACCAGCAAAACGGGATGAAGGAAGCATGATTCTTAAAGCTTCAGACTCAAATTCACGGTAAAGATAGAGACAATCAACTATTGCATCACTCTTTTTCCCATTTTCAGCTTCGCACTTATATGCATGAGGTTTTTCATTATCTTTTCTGTTAAATTTCTGTACCTTACCACAATATTTGCAGATTTTGAATCCAGGTCGCACAGCCTCTTTTCCTGCAACTCTGGAAGCCGCGTGTGTTGAATCTCCGTATTTACCAAAATTTATTTCACGCAAGGTGACTTTTTTTATAAATTCAAAACCAAAAGGTATTGAATCATTTTTAAGCTGATATGCTTTTTCAATATCACTTTGCTTAAAAGCCGGCAAAAGATGTTTTGTGTAAAACAGAGGTTCGCGATCTTCAGAATCATCCCCTATCCTACTTTTACTATCCTCTGTTTTTGCAAGCACTTGCTTTAATCTCACCATTGACATTTTCTGTCCGATATCTCTCCAATTTGGATCTGCACAGCTCGGGCATTCCTTATATTCATCTTTGGTTTCTGAAATATTTTCAGCATAACTGCAACTTGTGCAAAAACGCCAGTCTTCAATTTTTGAAATTTTCATATCAATCTGTTCAATTTCGACTTTATGGCCAGTTGCGTAGAATTTGCTTTCGGGAGCAAATTCACTTATTGCCGAGCTTGCGGAGCGTTCATATTCAAAAATTTTGTTTTCAGAATTTTTTCTCCAAATTACAGAACGGAGAGTAACCCCTGATTCAGGAAAAGCATAGTTTGGCAAAAGCCCTTCATCAGTCATAAAATTGAGCGTTTCTTTTTCATTAATATGGGCAATAATTTTCAATAAAGAATCTCGTTCCCGCGCAGCAGTTTCCTTAATATTTTTTGTGTTATCATCTTGAATTTCTTTGTCTATTCTTGCAATATCATTTTTCATTGATTCTGTTTTTGATTTAAACCGCTTCCTCTCTTCTGAAAGTGCAGTTAGTCGCTCAAGAAGATAATATTCAAAAGTCTTTTTCTCATCATCACCAAAAAGAAACTGGTGAAGTGCTTCTTTAGCTTTTACAGAAATATTTGGGAGAAGCTCTGTAAATCCCTTAAAAAGTTCCTCTTTTTTGTTGTTTATAAAGCCGATAAATGTATAAGGAAATCTCTGTAAATCTTTATTTTCAACATTATCCAGCACTAAACGCAATTTGTCAGGAATTGATGATTGATCTATCCCAGTTTCAACCCAGCTATCAAAACCAAAAGCAATAAGCTGTCTGAAAAGAACCATTGAAGCGTTTAAAAAAACACCTGGAGGATTGATTTTACCAACAAACATTTCTTCAGGATTCGCATAAAAATATAAATCATGCGGATTGCCGGCTGCAATTGCCAAAGTCAGCGCATTTCCGTCTTTTCTGCCCGCTCGCCCAATTCTTTGCAGATAATTTGCCTGAGACGGAGGAATCTGACACAACAAAACAGATGATAAGTCGCCAATATCTATACCCATTTCAAGCGTCGGTGTTGCCGAAAGAAGATTTTCAAACCACGGTTTCCATGATTCTTTTCCATTAAACCTGTGTTCCAAATCTTCTCTCTCTTTTCGCTCAAGCAAACCAGTATGTTCTGCCCCAATAACACGCCGTATATCACCGTTTTTATAAATGTTTTCAAGCCAGTGACTTGGTTTTGTTTCAACTATTTTAAAATTGCCAGAGCTGCCGCTTTCAAATAAAGGCATTCCCTCAAAAACACAAGCCAGTTTTTTGGGCACAGCAATAATTGAGCTATTCACATCATTTGCAGCAAACAAAGTCTCTGTTGTTAAAAAAAGATGCTCTGGATTTAATGAATAAACTGCTCCTTGTTTTAACAAAATTCCATTTTTCAGAAGAATATCAGCAACTTTTCGACACAGTTCACTCTCCATATTTTGAGAAATCAGATTGC
Organism: uncultured Spirochaetales bacterium; assembly: GCA_964542005.1. GTDB lineage: Bacteria > UBP6 > UBA1177 > UBA1177 > CALOFP01 > CAZISX01. The sequence continues at coordinate 12,160 of CAZISX010000056.1, read as the reverse complement.
CGACAAAGCATTTTCTCACCCAATTTTTATACCAGCTTGAAGAAAATGATTCATAATTTGTCCGATTTTTTTCGCTTAAAAACACAGGTCTGTGAGAGTTATTTCCAAAGTTTGGCATAAACGGAAGAAGTTTATTCAGCAAATACTCTTTTGAACCATCGTCAATATAAGTTTTTAAAAATTCATGGTAAATTCCACCCTGATTTTTTAAATGGTACAAAAATCCCCATACAAAATTTGAAATTGATTTGTCTGTTGTATCACGCAGACCAAATTCTTCTTTGACCGCTGTTGCAATCTCCGAAATAACAGTATTAACCGCAGATTCATCAACATAGACAGCCGCACCGCCTACTCTTTCAAGAGATCTGCCGCGCATTGAATTGTAACTGAATTCTGCAAAAACTTCCCACTCCAATCTTTTTTCAACAAGATTTAAAAGATTCGGAGTAACTACACCCTTTTTTTTAAGATTTTCATAATCATCTTCACCAAGCATATTTGGGCCGATAAATTCAACTACAAATTGTTCATGCGAAAACGCTTTTGCATTATTCTCTTTATCATGCCAGAATTTTTTAATAATCTCCAAAAAGTTGTTCCATTTT
>CAZISX010000056.1:5991-11447 GCA_964542005.1 uncultured Spirochaetales bacterium | reverse complement strand
GAACAGAATCAGAAAAAGCTATAAGTTTTTTATCATCATTAATTTTTGAAGACCAGCAGTGAGCAATTGCTGTTGAGGAAATTGTCGCAGCCCGCGCACCAACAAGCAAAAGAGATTCATCACTTCCGCAAATAGGGCAAATATGATTGCATTTTCTGTAGTTTTTGCCATCACTTGTTTGTTTAGATTCTATTTCTCTTATCCTAAATAATTTCAGAATGTTTTCACTTCCACATTCCGTGCATATATTTTTATTAAATCCGGTTAAGCCACATTCACAGCACATCAAAATAGTTTCGCCTTTAACTGCACTCACAGCATTTGCAAAAGAAATATTAGGGAAAAGCAAAGCTTCATCAGACTGGTGAGCAAAAAATGAATTGTATATAGACTTCAAATCACTATTTATTTTCTGTTGGTTTTCAGCAATTCTTCCAAGCCATCCGGTTGTATGGCATTTGCTGCACTGAATAAGCGGAAGATAGATTGCGCCATCATCGCCATCAACATCATCAGCAGAAAGAAGCCTTGCTTTCTCCTCATTTGAATCAACCTTACAAACCATTCTTCTAAGTTCTCGAACCCAAAGCTGATAACGGATATTTACAAAAGGCAAAGCTGAAAAATCCTCTTTTCTCGCCCACGAACACAAAGCCATAAGCGCGTCAAGTATTTGATTTGAGTAAACTTTTAATTCTCGAGGCAAAGTTTTTGCAATATCTTCAGCAACCATCGCGGCTGCTCTGGGTTTACCATCAAGAGAACGGAGAAGATTATTAAACTGAAGTTGCTTTTTAAGTTTTTTTCCAAGCTCTGCGCGCCAAGCTGAATCGCTTATATTTTCTGGCGATTTCTCTAAAAAGAAAAGCTCATACCATACTTTTACAGCTTCTTCTATTGATTTATAGGTATCAGGATTAAGAATATTCTCAATATTTTCTGATTCAAAAAGCTGATGTTCAATCAAATTGGAACCAATAAAATCACTCATAGATTCTCGTTCTTCACCAACTATTGAGTTTTCATCAAAATCAGACTCAAACACATCTTTTGCATATCTTATCAATGCCTCAGCATCATCACCGCTTCCCAAAGTTGCTGAAGTTCCAACACAGACAAGTGATTTTTGAACTTTCAGTCTTGCTTTTAGTCGGCGGATAAGAAGCGCCAGATCAGTTCCCTGCGCCCCATCAAAAGAGTGAAGCTCATCAACTACAAGATATTTTAGCGTATTTTCTTTATTGTGCTGCCAGAGTGCTCTGTCTTTCGGTCTCAAAAACAGATAATCAAGCATTTTATAGTTTGTAAGCAAAATATCGGGAGGATTTTTCCTTAAAACATCTTTTTTTGTAATAACAGCAGACTCGCTCATCCGGTCTGTACCTGTTGAGTTGTTCTCTTCATCACCAACAAAAAGACCGACGCGAATTTTTCCTTTTAGATTTTCACTTGAATGAACAAACTGAGCAATTCTTCCAGCCTGATCGCTAGCCAGAGCATTCATCGGATAAATTATAATAGCCTTGATACCTTGTTCTTTTAAGTTTCTTGCACAATGATCCAGCAAAGGATATAGAAAACACTCAGTTTTTCCCGAACCTGTACCAGTTGCTATTAAAGTTGAGCGGGGATTCTCGTCGCTTTTTAACCTTTTCCAAGCTTTTTCCTGATGAACAAATGGCGGAAATTTTGTCTCAAAAGTATTGAAAAAATTCCTCTCAGCACTACCTTTTAAAAACGGAAGCCCAACAGAAATATAAGGCCCTTTGAAAAGATTCCCCGGTGAATCCGCAAAATTACTCATCAAATTGCTGAAAAATTTATTTGAAGGAGACCAACCTGTAATCAAATATTGTCTTAGTCCGCCGATAATTTCCTGTGCTAATATTGAAGGAAGCATTTATGTTTTCTCCGAAGTTTTTTCATATAAAAATACAATCACCGCCATTTGCCAGCCGGTTCCCAAACCATATTTTCTGAAATTCCTTTTATTACCGGATCCAGAAACATTTCAATTTCTGTAGCTATTTTCTCAAAAGATAGCGGAATATCTTCCTGCTTTAACCGTTTACAAAATGCTGCCCACATATTCTGATGTGTTGATATGAAATCTGATGAAAAAGCTTCGATGGACTGGTTTATTTCGGTTCCGCGCTGTTTGCAGGTAAGCCTTACCGCCTCTGCAAGATTATGAAGTTCAAAGCGAAACTGACGAGACAAAAGCCAAATATCATAAAAATCCTTCATCCGGCTATTGAGATGACCAAGCTTCAACATAGCCTCAAATTTCTCGGCAATAGCACTTTCGCGGCTATAACAAAACAAAGATGGTGCTGGAAAATCAAGCATACATGGCAAATCCGCTTTCTCTGGTTCAGGATATACAATATCACCAAAACCAATATCAATTTGCATATTGATTCTGGCAGTTCCTAAAAACCCATGAAACCTTACACGAATCCCTTTATAGTCAGCATCTTCTGTAATCCGTTCAGTCTGAATCGAGTCTGCATCAAAAATAAGACCGTCAGATTCAACCTCAACAGCAATAATATCTCGAATCTGTGAAATTATGTTTGCCTCGTCATTCCCTGTTTTTGCAAGCATATCAATATCCATAGTTGGTCTGGCTTCCGGCGTTTTCCAAGCCCTGAGCATGAGTGCCCCTTTCAAAATATATTGCTGCACATGACTTGAAAGAGAAAGACGGTAAAGAAAACGCTCCATGGAATAATATTGAAGAAGCTCATTAAATGATCTGTTTTCCTCTTTTGAACGGTTGAGCAGCCGTTGTCTTACCGATGCAGAAATGTTTTGAAGAGCTTTCATATAGATGCCTCCAGATAAGGACGCATAATTTTATCAACTCTGCATATTTTGGCATATTCCATAATTTTTTTATGGTCAAAAGTCATCCTGCTTTTATAAAGTTTCAGAGCTTCCAGCACAACATCCATTCCAATTTTGTTGCGGAACTTGAAGCAATCTGCCAGCGTTTTTTCGGGGTTATAGACTTTAACGGTGACGCCATCAATAAGATGTGTCTCAATACCAGCCTGATAACTCTCTTCGCTAAACCGGAATACATTTAGCGGCGGATAATTCAATAAAGGAAGCCGCGATTCACGAGCCACTGCCACAAAAACATCATGAGGAATTTGCGTAGTTATACCATGAAATGAAAGAGCGGAAATTAGACAAATTACAGCATTAGGATAACGCAACGAAACAGTGACAAGATCAGGATTACTGATAGGTGGCAAATCAACAAGACGATAAATGCCGCGACTTATTTGCTCAATAAATCCTTTATTTAGAAGAGAATAAAGCATATAGCGGGAAATCCCGTTTTCCAGAGCTTCACTCATCCTTATCTGCCCGCCATGTTTATTAAAAATCTTTACCACATCTTTTTTTATCATTTTACCTCAAGACATATTGTAGCCACAAACAAATATCTGCAAACATTATGTCTGGCAATATTATTTAAATCAAGTAAATATCTCAGATGAATCCCTTTCTCCTCTCAAACTCCACCCAAGCGGTTTTATAATCCTCTTCGCGGCTGCATTTTTCAAAAGGTGCGTGGTAGGTTATCGTCCGTTCTTTCGGGCCGCCGGGTTGGGTGTCGTCAATTATTTTCTGTTCGATGATACCAGTTTGCATGTTTCTCACATCTTCCCAGCCGATTTCACCTGTTTTTTTGTTGCTGTTTCTGGCAAGGCCGACGCCGCAAAGCCCTTTATTTGCTGTGAAAATTATTCGTCCTTTCTGGTCATACCAGGTGTCAGCTTCATATTGCCGCAAAACTGGAAACTGAACTCGGTAGATTGTCAAAAGTTCATCAAGTGTCATGCCAAGTTCTTGCGCAACCAGCACATCAATCTCGATAAGTGCCTGCCGCCGTTCATAATGAGTCCTCAGCGCACACCTTCTCTGCCAGTCTGCCGTCAGATTTTTAAAGAAATCTTGATTTAGCTGCGGTACAGTTTTTGTCCACGAATCTTTAGTAAATTCGGGTGAAAAGCATTCCTGCCAGAGGTCGGAATAGTGGGTAGTGAGAGATTGATTTAAAAGAGATCGTGATAATATTTTTTGTTTTGATAACATTAATGGCAGAGAATAAAATAGTGAATTGCCAAAGTTTGAGACACCAGTAGTTTTTACAAAAAAATCATAACAAATAGAAGTCATTGCTGAATAAGCAGAAACCAAAATTGAAGTGCTTTCCAATGTATAAGAAATGCATCCATGAATATGAGAACTCAGAGGAAATTGTATTGTCGAAATCAAACTGCGTTCAGTAGAAATTGATAACATTTTTCTAAACGCAATCCTATAAAACTCCGTAACCTTCTTCTTCTCGCCCCATGGAACTCTTGGGATTTGTGCTTCATATTCCTCTTTTGAGCAGGCTGGCACATAGTTTGTCCGCGGCAGATAGTTGTCGGGAATATCTGTCAAATCTATTTCGTCATAATCTGAGTTGAGTTTGCACGGATTTCTTGGCGTTTTGTTGAGAGGATTGCCGACAAAAAAGTGCGGGCCGGATAAAATCAGCTCTTCCGGTGAGTTGGGGAATCTTGTCTCTCTTTTTATTGTGCCGTCTTTTTGTGCATAAGTTTCATCAAACATTACTGTTGAATAAAATTCACCTTCCAGATCTGATAATCTTTTTGGATAGTTGGCAAATTTTTCAAGCACGCTTAAAAGTTCAGCAGCATGAATTGCCGGAAGCCGCGCCTCCATAAATGGTGTTTCATCGCTGTCATAAAGTTTTGCGAAAAGTTCCAGCTCTTTTTTGCTCACAGAAATTATTCTGTTTTTATGCCCTTTTGTACACCATTTTCCTTCATCATCTTTTATTCCTGGAACTGTTCCAAAACTGGTATGCTCAAAACAAAGATCAACTGTCTGCGGCGCATAAAGATTAGCAATATGAACAAATTCAATAGCTTCCAAAGCTGCATTTGAAAATATGTTGACGCTGAATTTTGTTTCGTGATGAACATCGGCAAATAGACTTTTTTCATTCTGAAACTGAAAATGTCCTCTTAGTTTCTTATAAATCTCACTTCTCAGTCTACCGCCTTTCGGATCATCATAAACGCCTTCAGGATGAAGTAAGCCTGTAACATTGCGGCTGCTTCCAAGTTTCCAAGCAGTAGGCAGAAAACATTTATACAAATTTGTCTGCATTTTGTGTAAAATTGGATAGTTTTGATAAGCGTTCAAAAAATTCTGCGTTGCTTCTGATGATTCCAGCTCTTCACGCCACGCTTTTTCAAGACCGCTATAAGTTTCAAAAGCAATTTTGCGCTCTTCGGTGAGCTTTGACGCTGAAAAATTACGCAGTGTAAATAGCGGGTTAAAATCGCCAAGCACGCCGCCCTCATTCCACTCTATTTTAAGCCACGGCGGATTTCCAAGTATCAAATCAAAACCGCCGCGAGAAC
>CAZISX010000056.1:0-5981 GCA_964542005.1 uncultured Spirochaetales bacterium | reverse complement strand
CAGTGATGGAACTTATATTTTTTTGCAATTTCATTCACAAGTTTGAGGCGCGGATAGTGTTCAAACAGCTTTTCTATGTGTATCTGGCCGTATTTATTGGTTATTGCTTTTGTTGCTTCATCTGCGTTAAGCTGTTTATCAAACTGAAATGAAAGCTGCTCGTCAAAAGTTGTATCCACAACATTGCCGCGCAGCAAAACGCCGATTTCAAGCCAAAACGAGCTGCGATCCGGCAGCATTTCAGCTTTGTCAATCGGCCAAAACCAGAGTGCGCACCAATAATCCATAACAAGTTTCAGCCTGCGGTAGGCACTGGCATTTGGGCTTTCTTCGTTGAAAATACCTGTTTTTCTAATCCGCTCTTTTTCTGTTAGTGAGATTCCTTTTTTCTTTTCAGCAATTTGCCCCCAAACTGTTAGCGGATCTTCTGTTTTTTCACGGTCAGCTTTGAGATCTGCGGTGTGTTTTTCCCAGAGTTTATCAACAAGTTCTGATAATTCCTGCAAATGGGCAACTTCAAAATTATCAAGCGGTTTTCTAATCTCAAGCCGCCACGCTTTAAACTGGTCAAACTGTTTTTTGTATAGTATTTTCGCGACATTATCAGAATAGTTTGCCATATTTTCATCTGGCAGAAGAAAATGATAAACTTCATCTTTTGCCCGCTGCGGATTTTGCGGATCAAGCCTTTTCGGCGCAGTTGCAAACCAGAGAGTTGTCGCTTTTTTTTGAAGTGAATGAGCCGGAAAAACTTCGCGTCTTGCGCCGACAAGCGAGTTGCCATTAAAAAGCTGATAGCCAAACCACGGAACTCTGTCACTGCCAGAAATTGCGTTGAGCCATAAACTCACTTCTGCAAGCTCAACTGCAACGGGATTTAAATCAACGCCATAAACATTTCTGTCTGCAATATACATCTTAACAAGCTGTAACTGCTGCGTATATTCATCGTGCGGAATTCGCTTTTGAAGCTCTGTCTGTTTGCGCTCAAGATAATGCTCAGCAAGCTGGCTGACTGCTTCATTCAAAAACGCTGCGCTTCCCATTGCTGGCTCGCAGATTGTGAGATTTAAGATTTCGTCTCCATTTTTTTCTTTCAGAAGTTCTTTCAGCGCGTATTTCACAAGGCATTTTGTCAATACTTCAGGTGTGTAATAACTTGCCGATTTTTCACGGTCACGGCCTGCAAGTCTGTAAATAAAGCGCCCTTTTTCATATTTTTTAAGTTTTTGAAAACCTTCAGAGTTTTTTTCAAAAACCCGCTCGTCTTCACTGTATTTTTCAAGTTCTGAACCTGTCACAAAATAGGCTGTATCTAGTTCGTTAGGATTTTCTCCAGTTTTTTTAACCTCATATAAATCCTCTTTTGCAAAAAAACCTTTGTAGGATAAAAGTGCTTCATAAACTGCGCCAAGCTGATTGATGCCAAGCTGTGCATAGCTAACTCTGCCGCGTCTGTTTTTGCGCAAACCTTCTTTTGTGAGTGACATAAGATTGATGATTTTTTGCCAGATATGATTAGGAAACTGGGCAGAATCAAGCATTTTTGTACTTTCGGGATCAAAAAGATGCGAATCGAGTTTTGCAATTGTAAAGGTGTCTTTGCCGTGCAGAGTTGTCTGCAAATTTTGGTTGTAACCTTCTGCAATCAGTTTGAAAAGCATTTTTATTGACTGGTCAAAATAGGTTCCGTTTTGTGATTCTTCAGTTGTGAGCGGAATATTTTCAAGCTCGCGCAAAGATTCAAGGCTGTAGCCTTTTATGTAGGTTTCAGATTTTTTCATCGGAACATAGCCAAGCTCAGGCCGCGCCTCTATGTAAAACATGAATAAAAGCCGATACATATAGCGCAGACATTCTTTTGTCAGCTGTTCTTCAAGTTCTGCACCGCGGTTGTAAACACCTTTTTTCTGTTCTTTTGCGCGGTCAATAATCTGTGAAACTGCTTCGTTTCCCAGAAGTTCTATTGCTTCACGAAGCGCATATTTCAAATCTTCAGAAACAGAAAAAGCGTGTTTGTGCGAGTTTTCATCAAGCGCATCAATCAGCGGCTCGCCAGCTTCAGGAAGCAGTGATTCTCTGTGGATAAGTGCTGAAAATGCTTTAAGAGTTTCTGTTTCACGACGGGATAAGATTTCATTAAGTTCAAATCTTAGCAGGCGGTTCATCGGCCATTTTGCGCGGTCAATCAGCAAAATTGCATCAATAGAAACAAGCAGAACAAAGCGCGGCGGATGATTCTGCGAAAATATAAAATCATTGAGAATATTGTTGTATGTTGCTGTTTCTGCTGAAGAAATACGATATTCTCTTGGAAACATTTCATCACCAAACAGCTTTTCAGAAATATTTATTGAGAGCGGATCTGTTGAGTCGTTTTCTTTCAGATTGTGCGAAAAGGCGTGGATTATCAACAGTTTTGGCGGCTCGCCAGAAGCACCAAATGCACCAAGAACAGGAATTGAAGCTTTATCCAGAAGAAGGTTTTTCGGCGTAAGATTGTATCCAAGTATGCTGAATAATTTGGCAAACAGCTTTTTTTCAAGCTCTAAACAGTTTTTTTCATTTTGCTCGCGGGATAATTTTTCTTTAACTTCATACCACTCTTTGACAAGTGAGCGAAGGCGGTTAAACGGCGTTTTTTCCCCTTCAGAATCTTCAATATTCTGCCATTTTTCAAGCAGTTCTTTAATATCGTTTTTAAAATTTGCTGCAAGATAATGGTTGCTGTAAAACTCGTTTTCGTTAGAAATTCCAATATATGTCTGAACATTTTCTGCAATTGCCATCACTTGCCTCCCTGCTCTGAAACAAAAGCTGCAACTACTTGTAAATATGGAGCATCTTCTGTTGTCATTGCTGCTTCTATCCAGTCTATATATTCATCAAAAATAGATTCTATCTCTTTTTTCCGCTCTGCTTTTTTCTTCTCTTTTACTGATTCATTCCGCTCATTATTTGCAAGAAAAAGTTCAAGCTGCTCATACTGCCTTTTACGGAGTTTTTCAATTTCGGTAAGATGCTTATTTAACTGCTCATTTATCTTTTTTTCAAACTGCTGACGCTTTTCGCTCATTGCTTTTGAGGCTATCGCTATCGCATTTTTCAGGTGCGGTTTTAGATAATCTGTATCAAACGCAACGCCCCGATTTATCAGAGTATTTTTACCAAGAGAAAGCTCACTGGCAAATTCTTCAAAAGTTTGAGAAGCAGTGCAAACACCATTTTTACAGCGCACAGCCAGCCAGTCATAAACCAGCGGCTGACCTTTCTGGTTTGGAATAAGCCCGGTAATAATAAAAACCTGCTCGTTTTCTGCAATTTGCCTGTGTTCAATAACTGGCGCAGAATGTCGCCCGAAAGAAGTCTGCATCTTATCAACAATCCACTCGCTCACAGGATGCAAAGGCCAGAGATAATGGATTTTTGGCCAGGCTGTTTCATCCTGACGGCAGCGGTTGATTTCGCTTTTGATTTTTTCCTTGTCTGTTGTGAGAACAAACTGAAAATGGTCAAGTTCAAGCTCATCAGGAAGTTGAGCAAGACGAACCTTAAACTCGTTAGGCACTGTAATTGTTATTGATTTTGTTTCATCGTAATATTTCCACTCGCCGATACTTTCATTCAGATGTTTCAAAGATTCTTTACAAAACTGATAATCATCGCTGAAAAGTGTAGGTATTTCTGATATTTTCGACTCTTTTTCTGCTTCATGATTTTTCTGCGGTTCTGTCATCATTGCCATAAACTGTGACAATAAATCAAAAGCTTCGTTTTTTGGCTGATATTTTTCATCAACTGTTTGAGCATCTATTCCTTCAGCCATATCTTTTTGTATTGCTTCTTCCTCTTTTTCAGCATCGTAAAAACCCATAAAAATCGAAGGATCTCCAATATTTTTATAAGCCTGCTCATCTTTTTTCTGCAAAACTTCAAGAATCCGCATATCGCCGCGCACTTTTTCATGGCTGCTTTCTGTTATAAGATAGGTTATAACTGGTTCTTTTTCCTGACCATAACGGTCAATTCTTCCGTTTCTCTGCTGAAAAACCATCAGCGACCACGGCATATCAAAATGGATCAGACGATGACAAAGATAATGCAGATTGAGACCTTCGGAAGCAACATCACTGCAAAGCAAAAGCCGCAGCGGAGAATTATCCTTGCCAAAATCTTCAACAATTTCCTGCTGTTCATTATCCGCTAAAGTGCCGTGAAGCACTTTTATCTGGGTATCATCAAGATTAAACTCTTTTTTAAGCTGCTCATGCAAAAACTTCAGAGTTTCAATTCTCTCACTAAAAATAACAAGTCTGTCATCTTTCTTTTTTGGCGACCAACTATATTTTTTATCATTTACATAACTCATCAACCGCTGATATTTGCTGTATTTTTCAGGAGTTATCTTTGTCAAAAGATCAGAAAGCTCAGAAAGTGCAGAAAGCTCTTTTGCTTCATCCGCTGTTGTCTCTTTTGAAAGTTTGCTGATTCTTTCGTTTACAGATTTAATTGCTGCGGCAGGGCTTGAAAAAATAGCTTTCTGGAAACCGACACGCAACAATTCATGATTTTTTCCGCCGCGATGAACTCCGCCAAAAGTAAAAGGAATTGAAAGAAGTTTTTCATAAACTGCATCTTCGCAAGGCATTGCAGGAAAATGGAGCGCATCAACACTCCGCTCTTTAAATGCTTGTTTTACCTCGTCTTTTATGTCTTTTTTAAAACGCCTGATAACAAGTCCTTTGTGTGAAAAATCATCCTGTGAATAATTTTCAGCATCTGTAATTGCAGTCGGATCAAGCATGTTCAAAAGACTTGCAAAACTTTTTGCCCGGCCGTCATGCGGCGTTGCAGATAACATAATCAGAGTGTCGGAAAGACGGGAAAGCCGCTTGGCAAGGATTGCGCGATCAGAAGAATTGCCGCGATCTGCAACATTGTGGCACTCATCAATTATAATTATGTCCCAATATGCGTGCTCAAGATAGTTTCTGTACTCAGGATTTCCTTTTAGAGTATCCATCGAAATTATTGTTTTGTCATAAAAATAAAAAGGATTGTGGTTTGCCGGAATTTTGTTGCGAATACGGGCAATTCCGACAGAATCAAGCCTTACCAGCGGAATTGTAAAACGGTTCCAGAACTCTTTTTGAAACTGAGTCAGCATACTTTTAAGAGTAACAACCAGAATCCGGCGACCTCTTCCGCGGCGAATCAGCTCGGAAACAAGAATACCTGCCTCCAGAGTTTTTCCAAGACCGACAGCATCAGCAATCAAAATCCGCTGACGAGGCTGCGCAAGTGACTGAATCGCAGGTTTAAGCTGATATTCAACAAGATCCATTGCACCTTTGTGTCCGCCAAATAATTTCTCATTATTCGGAACGCTGGAGCGAAGATAACTCTCTATAAATAAAAGTGATTTCATATATTGCGGTGAAATATCATTAACAAGTTTAGTTTCAGCCGGATCAAGAACTTCAATATTTTTCTCAAGTTTTTCCAAAAACTTGCCGATTTTACCGCGCACCAACTCAGAGACACCTTCGCAAGTCAGCTCTCGGTCGTTATTTGATGTGTTTTCAATATTTCGCACAACCCACTGAACATCACGAATTACAACTCTTGCCCCTGGTGCTATATTTTGGTTTTTCATGTTTTTTCCCAATAAAATTTAAGTCTCTGGCGTTGTTCCGAACTTGTTTTTTATATTTTATAATGAAAATATTGTCAAGGAATATTAGCATAACTTTTGTTAGAACCAGATAGTTTATGAGCATGGAATGGGCAAGTTTTTCTATTTCGTGTAAAGTTTCTTTGTGATAATCATAAATTTATCCGAGTTTTTTGATTTGTTCTACAGAAAGGCCAGTAATTTCAGCAACAACAGAAATATCAATTGATTTCTTCAACATTTCCCTAGCTACCTCAATCTTCCCCTGAAGTTTTCCTTTTTCTATTCCAATCTTCTCACCTTTTTC
>CAZISX010000055.1:18805-23356 GCA_964542005.1 uncultured Spirochaetales bacterium | reverse complement strand
TCTTTTAAATCAAAAATCTTTTTTCAACCTCTTAATCAAGAATCGAACGATTCAGGTAGAAATCAAAAAATCTCAAGCTCAGGGAAAAGTTTTAGAAAATGGGCAAGAATAAGATTTTTCAAAAGCATTTTTTTGTATTCAGCACTGCCTCTAACATCGCTGATAGGCTTTATTTCATCCTCCGCAATCTGCAAAGCTATATCTATGTTTTCTTTTGAAATCTTTCTGCCTTTAAGATAAAAGGATGTTTTCTCAAGAAAAAGCGGATAGGCAAAAACACCGCCTGCAGAAATAGAGATATCTTCAACAACATAATCGCTTGAAACCTCGATTTTTATAGCACTGTTTACAGCCGCAATATCAAGCGTTCTTCGTCTTGATACTTTTTCAAAACTGAATAAACAAGGCTTGGATGGCTTGGAAATCTCAATATTTTCAATAATTTCGCGTTCTAACAAATCAAAAACTTTGTAACCTTTATAAAAATTCTTCAATGGAACAATGCGCTTTTCATCACCTTTTTTTAGGTGAAGCAATGCATTAAGAGCCATAAATATAATAGCCATGTCTGCAATAGGGCTTGCATTTACAATATTTCCGGCAACTGTAGCTCTGTTTCTGATAATTGAAGATGAAACCAGAAGCAAATCTTCGTAAAGCGTTGGAAAAACTATGGAAATATCATTATTTAATCTAAGCGATTCAACAGTTACTCCGCCACCAATTTTAATACTATTTTTTGAATTTGTAATTTTGGATAATGACTCTTTTCTGCTTAAAAAATCGGGGGATGAGGCAATAATTTCCGAACTTTTCTGAATCAGCAAATCTGTGCCGCCTGCAATTACTCCACCCGATTTATTTGAAATATTTCGCTTTTTTATCAACCCAAGTTTTTCAACAATTTCATTAAAATAATCGGGTAGAAAACCATTTTTAACAAGCTCGGGAATCCTAGGTTTTGAAACATCTATTTTTTCAGAAACAAGAGCAATAAGAGCTTTCGCCGCTCTTTCGATTGATTTATAGCCTGTACATCTGCAGATATTTCCATCAAGCGCATCAATTGCCTCTTTATAGGAAAGCCTCCTGCTGTTGAGCAAAAAAGCATAAATAGAGATTATAAATCCTGGCGTGCAAAACCCACACTGGGTTGCCCCTTTTTCTGCAAAAATATTCTGAATAGGGTTTATACTAAGCGTTAGTCCCTCAAGCGTAACCAGGTGTTTTCCCTCTACTTCTCCAACAGGAAGCATACAGGATGGCTGTGCAAGATAATGTAATTCTCCGGCCTCAACTTTTCCAAGAAGAATTGTACATGCGCCGCATTCTCCTTCCCTGCACCCTTCTTTTGTGGCTGTAAGCCCATTTTCCCTTATAATATCAAGTGTCAGATAGCCTGAAGGCTTGTTTGTTGAGATTTTTTTACTATTTAAAAGAAATTCGATTTGCTCAGACATTTTTTCACCATAATTGAGATATTTTAGATAAAAATAGCATGATTTAACAACTAAGACAACAAAAATTTGAAACAAAAAGATGAACCTGCTTTACTTTTAAGTTTTTTTTTTTATAATTTTCGTGCAAAGGAGGAGGCTATTATGACAATACAACGAATTTATACAGCAGGTCAGGCAGTTTTGAAAAAAAAGGCTGAGACTGTTCAAGAAATTACCAGCGAAATAAAGAAGCTGGCTTATGACATGATTGAAACAATGATTGCTGCCCGCGGCGTAGGCCTTGCTGCGCCTCAGGTCGGTACTTCAAAGAGAGTTATAATTGTTGATGAGGGTTATGCGGAACACGACAAACTTGTAAATGAAGGAAAGCTTCCTGAAGATTCCAAGCCTAAATTCAAAGCTGTGGTTATGATTAATCCTGAGATAATTTTTTCTGATGGAAAATTCTCAATGGAAGAGGGTTGCCTTAGTGTTCCAGGATACAGAGCTGAGGTTGAGAGATTTCAACATATAAAAGCTAAGTATCTGGATCTTGAAGGGAAAGAGTGCATAATCGAAGGCTTTGACTTGCTTTCCGTAGTAATTCAGCACGAAATAGACCACTTAAACGGTGTTCTTTTTATTGACAGAATCAGCTTGATTAAAAAAAGAACTGCAATAAAAAAGATGGAAAGATTTCTTGAAAATGTAAAAGATAAGGAAGAAGAGGATAATGAAAGCCGTCTTTATGGGTAGCCCCGAAATCGCAGTACCGTTTCTTGATTTTCTGATAAAAAAAAATGTGGAACTTATTGTTTTTACTCAGAAAGATAAAATTCGCTGCAGAGGAAAAAACTGTGATGCAACTCCTGTAAAAAAACACGCCGCAACCAACAATATTGAGGTTTTTGAGTGTTCTGCAAAAAGCGATAAAGCTTTTGAAATAATTAATGAATTTAAACCAGATATTTTTCTTGTTGTTGCTTACGGCCAGATTCTTCCTGAAAGAATTTTATCTATCCCGAAATTCGGCCCGATAAATGTTCATTTTTCACTTCTGCCGAAATACCGCGGAGCAACTCCCGTGAATTCTTCACTTTTAAATGGTGATTCTTTGACAGGCACAACAATCATGCTTATGGATAAAGGACTGGATACAGGAAACATTATCTACCAGAAAAAAATTGAGGTTGATCCGTCAGATAACTCCTGCTCTCTTTTTAAAAAACTTATAAATCTTTCGCTTGATATTATTGGTGAAAACTGGAATGAAATTGAAACAGGCTCGTTTAAATCAACACCTCAGGCAGGCGATGCAACTTTAACAAAACTTATTTTAAAAGATGATTTATTTATAGACTGGAATGATTCCTCAGAACATATATTCAATAAAATCAGGGCTTTTAACGCTCAGCCAGGGACAAAAACATGCTTCAGGCAGAGACTTCTCTTTATAGAAAAAGCAAAGCTTTTGTCTGACAAAGAGGTATCCTGCTGTCATTCCCGTGCAGACGGGAATCCATCTTCTGATTTAACAACTGACTCCTGCCTTCGCGGGAATGACAGAGACAATTCTGTGAATGATATCAATTTATTAGAACACAATCCTGGAGAAATTATCGCAATTTCAAAAAATTCATTTTCTGTTGCCTGCGGAATGGGATTTCTTGAGATTGAAACGGTTAAACCTGAAGGTAAAAAATCAATGCCGGCCTGCGCTTTTATCGCAGGATACCGTCCACAAATTGGCGAATTTTTAGAGGTAATAAAAAAATAATGCAGGAAAACGATATAAGAAAAAACCCGAAAAGACTTGCCTCATTTCTTGTCAGCAAAGTTTTAGATAAATCTCTTTTTGTAAATGAACTTTTGAACAACAATCTTGATGGTCTGCCGTATCATCAGAGAAGGCTTGTAACGGAGCTTGTTTACGGCACAATCCGCCACCTAAGACAGATTGATTTCTGGATTGGGCAGGCTTTCAAAAAAGACCTCTCCAAAATAGATAAAGAGATACTTCATCTTCTGCGAATTACAGTTTATCAGTTTGTTTTTATGAATAACCGCGAGGTTTGGTCTATAACTCACGAAGCAACCGAGCTTGTGAAACAGTCAGACAAGTCGCAAGCTGCAGGTTTTGTGAATTTTATTCTTCGCGAGATTCAGCGGATTAATCCCTCAAAAGAAAAACTTCTTGAAATAACTAAAAATGACAACAACTTATACTTGAAGCTTAAATACTCTTACCCAGACTGGCTTTACAACAATATAAAAGAGATGGTTGGCGAAGATAGAATTGAGAGTTATCTCGAGCATGGAAACGCTTCTTTAGGAATTACGCTCAGAGTTGAGGGTGATGAATCTAAACGAGAGGAAGTGCTTGAAAAATTTAAAGAAAAGGGTGTCTCTGCCGAAAAGTCGGCAATAAGTCCTTTTGGCATTTACACAGACAGAGCTGTCAACTATCAGATGATTAAAGAATTTGGAAACGCCTACATTCAGGATGAATCAAGCCAGCTTGTTGTTCTTGATATGGATATTGAAGAAGGCGATACAGTCCTTGACTTGTGTGCTGCTCCAGGGGGAAAAACCTTCTTTTTATCATATCTTACAGGCAACACCGGAAAAGTTATTGCAGCAGATATCAACAGGCACAGGCTTGAGCTGCTTACTAATTCTATTTTGCAGTATGGCAAAAAAAATATTGAAGTCAGACTTCAGGATTCAACTGTTGTGCGAGAGGAATGGCTTGATAAATTTAATAAAGTCTTAATAGATTCGCCATGTTCTGCTCTTGGAACAATCAAAAGACATCCAGAAATTAAATGGCTGAAAAATGAGCTTGATGGTCACAAAATGGCTTCGATGGCTGAAAAAATCCTTGAAACAGGCTCTAAATATGTTGCTCCAGGCGGACTTCTTATGTTTGCGGTGTGTACTTTCACAAAAGAGGAAACTGTTGATCAAGTACAGAAATTTATTATGAAAAACAGCCACTTCAAGGTCGAAAAAGCATATTACACCGTAAGCAGTGTTACAGATAACAGAGATCACTTTTTCATAGCAAAATTCAGGAGAATCAGATAATGGTTAAAATCGCTCCTTCAATTCT
>CAZISX010000055.1:7877-18795 GCA_964542005.1 uncultured Spirochaetales bacterium | reverse complement strand
AGCAGACTTTTTAAAACTTGAATCTGAAATAAAATCAATAGAATCAAGCGGGGCTGACCTTATTCACTGCGATATTATGGATGGCCATTTTGTTCCAAATATCACATTCGGCCCGTTTATTCTGAGTCAGATTAAAAAAATCACCAAAATCCCGATGGATGTTCATCTGATGATTGAAAATCCGACAAACTATATTGCAGATTTTGTAAAATCAGGCGCAGATATGATTACAGTTCATGCGGAAACAGAATATCATCTTCACCGAACTCTTCAATATATCAGGTCTTTTGGTGTAAAAGCAGGTGTTTCGGTAAATCCTCACACACCGGTAAATTTTATACCGTTTGTCGGAGATATGGTTGATTTGGTTCTTGTGATGTCAGTGAACCCTGGTTTCGGCGGTCAGGCATACATAAAATCTGCAACAAAGAAAATTGAAGAACTGAAAAAAATGAGAGAAGAGAACAACTTTCATTACGAGATTTCTGTTGATGGCGGCGTAAATAACGAAACATTACAGGAAGTTAAAAACGCAGGAGCAGATATTGTTGTTATGGGCTCATACTTCTTTGGCACAATACCGGAAAAAAGAAAAGAAATTGTAAATTTATCAAAATAATCAGGAGTATCCTATGAAAAAATCGTTTATTTTTGCTGCTTTTTTAGCACTTTTCTTTGTTGCCGGATGTGCAGCAAGCGAGTCCTCATCTCCGGGGAATGACTCTGCTGCGGTAACTGACACAGATAGCAACACAATTAATGACAACAATCAAACCGATACCGATTCAACTCCGGCTCCTGATAAAGAAACTATTGTAAATGACGAAAACCCGGTTCCAGATAATGAAACTATTACACCACAACCTGAAAACGATCCTGAAAGCGATCCCGATACAATAACACCACAGCCGGATCCGGACTACACAGCTGTTGATAATGATCCGATTGAACCAAGCTGCCACAGCGTTTCAACAGAAAATGCTGTTACCGGCTATGTTTACAGCTGTTATCAGCAGGGTGGTGCGCCAGGCTTTGGCGGCGGATGTACAGATCAGTGTTCAGACTGCAAAAATATTGAGGTTTCAGGCGGAAACGGCGGCTATGTCAAGGCATACTGCTACACAAGCCAGATGATGGATCCTGAAACAATGCAGCCTTCATCTAAATACTTCATTGCCTGCGTTATTACTGAAAAATCATTTAATAACGGCGGCTGCAAAGTTATTTTTAATATGAACGGAACAGAACTTGATGCTGAAGATCCTCTTTACAGACACGATGATGAAGTTTCCTATGAAGAGGGAACAAACAAAATGTGTGGCGAGAAATCTGAGGTTTCCGTTTCTTTCAAGTGTCAAAATAAAATCAAAAAATAAATGTTATGATTTTATTTTTCGACGAATAGCGTTAAGTGCAAATGTAATCTGCTTGTCTTTCAAAACAATAGCAATAAGAATAAGTGATGAAAAATAGATAAAGGCCGCAATGCAAAACGGAATTCCGGTTGCAATCCACTTGCTTTCTGAAAATGAAAATAATCCGTAAATATAAGGCTTTAGATAATAAAACGGAATAGAAACGAGAGCTATTACAGAAATAAGTTTTCCACTGTATTTAACTATTTCCAAGACAATTTTAACCGCATCCATATTTTTGTTTTTTGATAAAGCTGTAAAAAGAAATATGGTATTTGCACACGAAGAAATTGTAGCTGCTATTGCAATTCCGCCGCCTTTTAAAGGTGTTACAAGTAAATAACAGAAAAGAAGGTTTACTGCAACAGAAAAAATCCCGGCATAGGTCGGTGTTTTCGAGTTTTCCTGAGCATAAAAAGCCGGAGCAATAATTCTGTTTGCTGCAATAAAACAGAGGCCTAAAATATGAAATGTAAAAATTAATGCAGTAAGAGTGACCGAGTTATCGTTAAATGTTCCAAATTTAAAAATGAGTCTGATTATTTCTGTTGAGTTGATTATTGAAAAAATCGTAACAGGAATTGTTAGTATTGCTGTTAAATCTATGGCAAAAACCAGATTTGAGGAAAATTTTTCCCACTCACCTTTTTTTGCGTTACCGGAAAGTTCTGTCAGAATTACTGTCCCAAGCGATACAGCTAAAATACCAAGAATAAGCTCAAGAAGCCTGTTTGAATACTGGAGAGAACTTACAACACCAGTTCCTGCGGTTGTTGCAATTACGGAAGAGACTAAAACATTTACTTCATAGGCTGCCATTCCCAGAATTGTCGGTCCGACAATAATAAGAATTCGTCTGGTGCCAGGGTTTTTGAATGATTTTCTAATTCGTTGAAACCCAAAGCGATAACCAGTTTTTAAAACATAGGGAAGCTGAAAAATAGCCTGAAGAGATCCTCCAAAAATAACGCCTAAAGCCATTGCTCTTGCCGGATTTTCAAAATATGAGGAAAAAATCAAGGTTGATAAAATTATTGAACCATTGAACAAAACAGGAACAAATCCTGATGGTGAAAAAATTTTGACACTATTTAAAATTCCCTGAAAAAACGCAGCAATAGAGATAAATGCAAGATATGGGAACATTGCTTTTGTAAGAAATATTGTCTCCTTCTTTATTTCCGGAGTCAAATCAGAATAAAAAACATTAATAAGTAAATCTGATGAAAATATTCCGATTATAACAGTAAGTGTTACAAGAAATGAGATTACGGTAAATGTTGCAGATAGAAATTCTTTGATTATTTCTTTATTTTCTTTAAGTAAATATCCTTTTAAAACAGGAACAAATGCAACAGCAACACTCCCTTCTGCGAATAGTTTTCTAAGAAGATTCGGGAGAAGAAAAGCAATTGTAAAGCAGTCGGAAAGAGCTGTAGTTCCAAGAAAATTTGCTCTAATCTGCTCTCGGACAAGCCCCATAATTCTGGACATAAATGTCATTAAGCCAAGTTTGAGGCTATTTTTTAAAATCTCTTTTTTACTCATATTTTAATACCTGGAATTGAATATCAATAAATTTCCCGTCCAATTTCTTCTGAAAGATTCTGAATTTCTGCTGTAATAGTTGAGACTGTGTTAATCCACTCCTGAATATGATGAAGATTTGTAAGGGAACGCTTGTTTTCATTAACAAAATTAATTAAATTTGCACTATTAAATCCTTCCATATATTTGTAATACATCTCTATCAGGAATCGTAAAAGAGAAATATTTTTTTCAACCATAGCCATTAAAACAGTCTGTCGTTCCAGAGTCTGCTGCCTGAGAATTAAAAGTTCTCCAGTAAGCTCATCAACATGCTGTTTAAGCATCATATTACCTGTCGAAATTTCTAGTTTTGAAATGTTCTGGGAACTTGAGTGTTTTGTAACAAGATCAATAAACTCCTTAAAACAACCAAGATTTAATCTGTACGACTTGTGGAGATTATCTATATCCTCAATTGTTATAGACTCTCTTGTATCAAGTTTTATGCGGAGTAATGAGATTTTTTCCATAAAAGACTTGTAGTTTTGAGACATGACAAGCCTGTTCTTCAAAGCCTCATTTTTAAGATCTCGACCAATTTCTACAACCATTTCAAAGCGTTTGGAGTATTCTTTTAAAAGCTTTTCTGTTCTTGAGGCTGATTTCGATGTTTCATCAAGTTTCATCTGAATTCTATTAATTTCCTCCTCAGAAAAAAGCTCTTTAAGCTTTAAAGGCATTTGAACTGTTATAGCTTGAGCTGTATCCGCACTTTTCCCAATTTCTTTAATTTCATCAGTAAAAATAATTAGTTCTTTAATATCTCGTTCAAGAGCTGAGTTGTTGGAAAACATTGAAAAAACAGGAATAAGACCGGATGAAATAATTTTTTCAATAAGCTGGTTGATTGTCCAGAGTCTGTCTCTTGACTGCATTGAGTAGTTGTGGAAAATATTTAAAACCTCGGCCAGACGATGCTCCAGCTTGATTTTATCAGAATCAAGCTCGCGAAGCTCTCTTTGAACTGTGTCAATTTTAACAATAAGATCTCTATTCTGTTTTTCAAAAAGGCTCTGCTTTTCGGTGACTTTATTAACTTTTTTCTGCAGTTCTGTGTTTTCAAGAACAATGTTTATGATTTTAATAATCTCTTCCTTGTAAGGATTATCAATAGTGATTTTTGTTGTCTTGTTGTTGACAATATCATCAATAGTCTGGGATAAAGTTTCCTTGTCCATTTTTACCGACTGTTCTGTAACTATCTGAAACAATATAGCAATTCCGACAATTGAGAAAAAGAGTAAGAGAGCAATATTAAGGGAAAAAGTATGGATTTTCTGAGTTGCATATTTGTTGTTTTTAACAACTCCGATCGTATATGAAACTGAGCTGTCGCCATTTATTGGCCCGGCAATAGTATCTCTTTGAAAATTATTATAAATAACTGTAAACTTGTCTTTTACAGCAAAAGTGAAGGTTCCGTTTTTGTAAGCACCTGCAGTAATGTTTTTGATAAAAGGCATAAGAATAGTTTCGTTATCAGCGTTTCTGAATTTGGAAATTAAAAATTCTGCAGCCCCTTTTCTTTCAATAAAGACAGCTTCAATGTTAAACATTGAGGGATTTCCAAGCTCTTCCGCAATTTTTGAGAGAAGTTCTGATTTGTTTCCTAGCGACACTTCAACAATATATTTTTCAGTAAGATTCTGCATTAAAATATCATCTTTTATCCTGTTTTCCTCTTCAAAATAGGTTGTAAAAGTTGTAAGAGAAATGTAGTATCCGGCAAAGCCGATAATCATTGCCAGGAAAAGAAGAATAATTATTTTTTTACTCATTGGCTGAAGTTCGCTTAATTTTAAGTTTGTAATCTCTCGCCTTTATATTAATCCCCGACTCTTTTAAAAGAATATCATTGAGATAAATAAAATAGTCTGGAACCAGACTGTTCTCTGGCTCTTTTTTCTGCATTATTGATTTGATATTTATAGAAAGACGCTTTGTGTATGATTCGAGTGGAATATCATAATTTATTAAAAAACCGTATTCCTGAAAATTACGGTTAAATCCGGCAAAAACAACTCTTTTGCTGATAGTTTCTCTCACAAGTTTTCGAATAACCTGCGGACTGTAGTCCATAACAGAATCTTCAGGCATTATAAAAATAATAGGATCTGGGAAACTAAGAGAAGATGTAATAATTTCAAGTATTTCACTTCGGTCATTAATATCCATAACCTTCACATCTCTCGAAAAGTTCTCTTTTTTTATTTTTCGTGAAGGCGTTGAAAAAAGAACAATTGACTTGAATCCTGTAAAATAATTCCTGAGCACACCGATTTTTTCTTCAGCAGAAACAAAGGGTGGAATGTAAAAAATATTTTTCACATCAGGCTTTGTTGATTCATTAAAAAATAAAGAGATAACTTTAAATCGGCCTTTCCCTGATTTTGCAAGCATAAGAACTGGCGAATTTCCTATTGAAATCGAAATATTGCCAACATTTTCGAGTGATTTACGGTGTACCTTGGGATTATCTACATCTTTATCGCTAACAGGGGTAACAGATTCAATAATTCCATCAAACCTTTGCTTAAAAACATCTATAAAATTCTTAGAAAATTCAGGATATAAACTGTCGTAATATATTGATATATGAGCCTTTTCAGCAGATAGAAGAGTAGAAAAAAATAGAAAAATAAAAAGAAGAAAAAGTCTCTTCAAATCAAACCTTATTATTAAAAAACACCTTTTGTAACAGTCTCAGGATCAACCTCTTCCTTTTCATCAACTGTTTTTTCAGGAATTGTTCCTTCCTTAAAATACATTGTGATTCCAGACTCACCAATAAGTCCTGTTGCCTTGTCAATAACCGCTGAAACAACAGATTCCGGCTTCTTAAATGAGCTTTTAGGATAGTTTTTCAGGTATCTTCCCATAAAATCTTTCCAGATTGGAAGTGCAGCCTTGCCTCCTGTTTCATCAAGCCCCAGAGGAATTGAAGGCTGGTCATTTCCAACCCAAACACCAGCAATAACTTCAGGCGAAAATCCAATAAACCACGCATCAATATAATCGTTTGTAGTTCCGGTTTTCCCAGCTATTTCGCGGCCTTGCTCCCACATAATGCTTGCAGCAGGCCCGCCTGTTCCGTTTGTGATAACGCCTTGAAGCAGCTTTGTCATAATGTATGCAGCCTCAGGAGAAAGATTCTGCTCCTCTTTTCGTTTTGCAAAATGAATCATTCGGCCGATTTTCTCAACACCGGTAAGGTATGGATCGTAATAAACTGTGTTATCTTCCAAAACATTACCGTCTTTATCATAAACTTTTCTAATGTAGGTTGTAAAAGGCTTTTTACCGCCGTTTGGAAAGTGGGAAAAAGCATCAGTCATCTCATCAAGATTTACTTCGCTTGAACCTAAAACTACACCATATTCATTTTTAAGCGGACTCTTAATCCCGAGTTGTCTAACGCCATCAAGTCCGTTTTGAAGACCAATAGTTTCAAGCATGTGAACAGCAGGAAGATTCATCGAGTGAACAATTGCCTCCCAAACACTTATTTCACCGCCAATTTCCCATTTGTCGTGGTTCATTGCCTGATAATCCTGGGAAGCAATCAAATCATTTGAAAGCATTGTCGCAGAAGTTATATCGTATTTATCAACTCCAACAGCATAAAAAAGTGGCTTCATCGCAGAGCCTGGCTGTCTTTGAGCCTGAGTTGTTCTGTCAAACTCGCTTCTTTCAAAATCGTATCCGCCCATGATTGCTTTCACATAACCGGAGTACGGCTCTTTTACAATAATTGCAGCCTGAACCTGAGGAATCTGCTCAAGAACAAAGAAAAAATCATTTGGAAGCGGCTGTTCATAATTTCTGTGATCAAGCGGATCTCTGGTTCCAGCATTATCTGTTGCGTGAACCATGACAATATCGCCAGGTGCAAGAACTTTTGAAACATCTTTTACAGCGGCATATCCTGAAGTCGGATTGTAGGGTTTAGCCCAGTGAAGATCTGCAACAAAAATAGGTCTTTTGACAGTTCCAACCTGAATAAGAGCCTTTTCTTTTGATGTTTCAAGAACAACGCCCTGATAATAAACACCTCTAACCATATTTTCTTCAGTAATTTCACCAAAAGCAGCCTTATGTTTTTTAAGGTAAGTATCTAAATCTTTTGACAAATCAATCTTATAAAGAGCACCGGTAAAACCCTCTCTTAACGCCAGAGAACGCAGCCCCATAAAAACAGCTTCAGAAGCCATTTTTTCAGCTCTCACATCAACAGTTGTGTAAACTGTAAGACCCTCTTTTAAAAGTTTCTCGTTCCCGTAGGTTTTCTGAAGATGTCTTCTAACTCTTTCGCTAAAATAAGGTGTCTTATCGAGGAAAAGCTCTTTCTGCGGATTTACAGCTAATTTCGAGGACTTAGCCTTCTCATACTCCTCTTTTGTAATATATTTTTCTTCAAACATTCTGCGGAGAACATAGTTTCTTCTTTCCAACGCTTTTTCGTGGCTGACAAGCGGAGAATATTTACCTGGAGCAGGCGTTGTACCTGCAACAGTCGCTATTTCAGAGAGATTAAGCTCCCAAACATGCTTGCTGAAAAAAGTTCTTGCAGCCTCTTCAACACCGTAAGCACCGCTGCCTAAATAAACCTGATTAAGATAAAGATAAAGAATTTCCTCTTTTGAAAGATTCCTCTCAAGCTCAGTAGCAAGAATAGCCTCTTTGAATTTTCGCGTAAAAGTCTTCTCCTTACCGACAAAAGATTTGGAAAGCTGCTGCGTAATTGTACTCGCACCCTGTGCCTTCTTGCCTTTGACAAGATTTACAAGCGCAGCTCTGGCCATACTGACAGGATTTATACCATAATGACTGAAAAACTGAGAATCCTCAGCCGCAATAAAAGCCTGACGGAGTTTCTTAGGAATCATATCGTAAGGAATAATAACGCGCTTGTTATCATCATAAAATTCAGCAATCATCTCACCGTCAAAAGAATAAACCTTTGAACCTGTTTCAGCACGGTAATCAGCAATATTTTCAATCTTTGGAATCTGACCTCTTATATATTTGTAGCCCATATAAAGGGCAACAGATCCGCCGGCAGCAGATACCAGCATAAAAACAATACCAAAAACAATAAGCTTTTTCATATTCATATAAAATTCTCTCCTAAAAGTTGATTAAACGCCAAAATATAAGAATTTTTTTTAAAACTAGCAGATTTATCAATAACATCAGCAGGTTCCAGCCATGCAAAAGCCTCGAATTCATCATTTATCAGAGGTTCTTTTTCACTTATATATCTAAGCAGAAAATAAATCTGCTCCTGACCATCAAAACCCCGCTTAAAGCGTATTTCATCCGGCAAAATATAGGTTATTGGCAAAGAATTGGTAATAATTTCACAGTCATCATCTGTAAATCCTGTCTCTTCAAAAAGTTCTCGCCACATAGCTTCAGTAAATGACTCGCCATCATCAACACCGCCCTGAGGAAGCTGCCAGGCATTTTCAATATCCCGCCTCTTACCAACAAGAACTTTATTTTCACTGTTTAAAATAATCAGTGCCGCATTTTTTCGTATAATCATCTTACAGCTGAATAATTGCGCATGATTTTTCGGACTCCCAGACACTAACCTGGCTAACAAAAAGAGTATTTTTGTGTGCTTTTATTTCTCGGTCACTCTCAATAAAAAGATATTGAGCAATCTGCTCTGCTGTCGGATTTTGCACATCAAAAGGTGGAACATTGTTGATATCTTTATGGTCAAGATTATCAAGAATTGTGTTGATAACCTTGTCAAGAACCTTAAAATCAACCACAAACCCGTCGGAATCAAGCTCGTTTGCAGTTACAGCAACCCTTACACGCCAGTTGTGACCATGAACATTTTCACATTTTCCATGATAATTACGAAGATGATGTGCTGCTGAAAAAAAACCTTCACGATATACAGTGTATTTCATTGTAAACTCCCTAAATACAAAAAACCGGCAACATACTACCACAACTTGGTGATTGTTTCAACTTTCAACGAAAAAATGTGCATATTTTCTGATTACCATCATTTAAAGCCATATCAATTCATAAAATAATAGTGCTATCCAGCATTTTTAAAAAAATTGACACAAAAAAATTGTGAAACTATATTAAAGTGATTTGAAAATTGTGGAGTTTTTATGAAAATGGGAGAAATCTAAAAATCCGCACTCTCGAAAAACTCCGTGACACACTGCTGCCAAAGCTGATGAGCGTGAAAGTGAGTCTTAACCATGATTAAAAGAATTAAAGGATTAACATGAATAACAATTTAGCAAAACAACACAGTTTTATTCTTTACACATCGGCTGATGGGAAAGTGAATGTAGATGTTGTCTTTCAGGATGAAACTGTCTGGCTGACGCAGAAAGCAATGGGGCAGTTATTTGGTGTAGAAAGCCACACAATTACTTATCATTTAAAGGAAATATATAAAACAGAGGAACTTGTTGAGGATGCAACTACTCGAAAAATTCGAGCAGTTCAAAAAGAAGGCAGCCGTGAAGTAAATCGAGAGCTTGATTTTTACAACCTCGACGCAATAATTGCAGTCGGTTACAGGGTTAATTCATATCAGGCGACTCAGTTTCGCATCTGGGCAACAAAAACACTTAAAGAATTTATTATAAAAGGTTTTGTTCTGGATGATGAGCGGCTGAAACAGGGAAAACAGTTTGGCAAAGACTATTTTGACGAGCTGCTTGAGCGGATTCGAGAAATCCGTGCCAGTGAACGGCGGTTTTATCAAAAAATTACAGATATTTACGCGCTTTCTGCTGATTATGACAAGAATGCACCGCTTACTAAAGAATTTTTTGCAACAGTTCAGAACAAACTGCATTGGGCGATTACAGGCAAAACTGCTGCTGAAATTATTTATGATTCGGCAGATGCTCAGAAAATTTATATGGGCTTAACTAACTGGAAACAGGCACCGGATGGAAAAATCCTTAAATCAGATGTTACTGTTGCAAAAAATTATCTTAATAAAGCACATATTGACGAGCTGAACAGAATAGTTTCAGCCTATCTTGATCTTGCAGAAAATCAGGCAAGACGGCAAATAATTACAAAAATGGAAGAATGGGCGAAATTTCTCAATGATTTTCTTACACTTTCAAAATACCCGATACTTCTGGATAATGGCCGTGTTTCAGCTCTTGAGGCTAAACTTAAAGCTGAGTCAGAATATGAAGTGTATCGCGTAAAACAGGATGAAAATTACATTTCCGATTTTGATAAAGAAATAAAGCGAATTACGGGAAAAACAGATGAAAAGTAAAATAACTGAATAGCAGCTTAAGATAAATTAATTCCCCTACCCCAGTGCAGCCTCGATATCTTTGAGAATATCTTCAGCATCCTCGAGGCCGATTGAGATGCGGATCATTGATTCAGAAAGGCCAAAATATTCAAGTTTTTCACGGTCATAGCCGCGGTGAGTCATTGCGGCAGGCATTTCAACAAGAGTTTCGCAATCGCCTAGACTGACCGCAAGCTTGGCAAGCTTAAATTTCTCAATAATTTCAGCTGCTTCTTTGTATCCGCCTTTTACTTCAAAACTTATCATTGCACCAAATCCGCTCATCTGTTTTTTTGCTATTTCGTGGCCTGGATGGGATTTCAGCCCGGGATATAAAACTTTTTCAACTTTTGGATGATTCTCCAGAAAATCGGCTGCAAGTTTAGCATTTTTCTCGTGTTCTCTCATTCTTAGCGGCAGAGTTTTAAGTCCGCGAAGCAGCAAAAACGCGCTAAATGGCGACATAACTCCGCCAAATTCACACATGTACCCAAATTTGAGTTTTGGGAGATAATCACCATCTTTTGCTATCGCAACGCCAGCCACAACATCGCCGTGACCTGATATGTATTTTGTCGCGCTGTGAACTACAACATCAGCTCCAAGTTTT
>CAZISX010000055.1:353-7867 GCA_964542005.1 uncultured Spirochaetales bacterium | reverse complement strand
GTTGTCAACAACTATTTTGATGTTGTGATTTTTTGCAATACGCGAAATAGTTTCAATATCAATTATTGCAAGGCTCGGATTTGCAGGTGTTTCAAAATAGATAACTTTAGTATTTTCATCAATAAGTTCGGGTAGTTTCTCAGGATTTGTCAGATCAGCAAATAGAGTTGTTATTCCGTAAGAAGGGAGTATTTCAGCAATAACATTATAGGTTGAGCCGTAAAGTGTTTTGTGGGCAATAAGCTTGTCGCCAGGTTTCAAAAGTGAAAAAAGGGTCGAGCTGATTGCTGCCATTCCTGAGGAAAATGCTACCGCACCTGCACCTTCTTCAAGCTCCGCCATTCTGTTTTCAAAGATTCTCAGAGTCGGATTGTTGCCTCTGGTATAGACAAAATCATCACTCTCAAAATTCATCACCTTTTCAACATGGTCAAGGTTTTCAAAAACAAAAGTTGATGTCTGAAAAATCGGGTAATTCAGGGCATTTGCAGGATTTTTGTGCGGTGCACCTGCATGAATGCACTTTGTCTGGAATTTGTGGGACATCTACTCCCCCAACCCGTTTCTGCGGATTTCGTCAAGCTCTTTTGCAGTAAAAACTCCATTATTATAAAGAGTTATAAATTCATCGCTAACTGTCTGGTTAAATACCATTATATCGTCTGAATTTACTGTTACTTTAATTCCTGCATCAAAAAGTGCACGAATCTGATGCTTTTTTATGCTTTCAGCTCTCTGAAGAATAACATTCGAGGTCGGGCAGACATTGAGAACAATCTTGTTTTCGCGGAGCCAGCTCATAACTTCCTTCGATTCCGCAGCCCTGATTCCGTGCTGAATCGCGTCAAGCTCAAGTGTTTCTGCGGTGTAGCGGATAGATTCTGCATCACCATATTCGCCAGCGTGGGATTTGAGCTTCATTCCGGCATTTTTTGCTTTTGTGAAGATATTTTTGAATAATTTAGCGTCCTTAGCAGATTCTGTTCCGTATAAATCTATTGCCTTGAAATAGCCTGAAGAGATAAAATCTTCTGCCATTTCCTCAGCTTCAGCAAGCTCTCTATCTCTTGCTATTCCAAGTTCAGGAATAAAATTCATCTCAGGAGCAATAGATTTATGAATCGCGTCAAGTCTTACCGAAAGCTCTTTCGCGCCGCCGGGGTAAAAGCGATTAAAGCCGGAATCTACAGACATTTCAAGCACTTTTACAGAATCCTCTTTCGCCTGCGCAAATGCGGCAGCAAACAAAAACTCTAAACCAGCGATTCCTTTAGGCTCGCCATGAGCAAAGGCAACATCTAAAAGAGAAAAAAGATAAGCATCAAACTGACTAAATTCCTCTATTATTTCAGGCTGTTTTGGCAGAGCTTTGCCGACCCATGCTTCAAGCATTGCAAGTTTTCCACCTAAAATTCCGTGATTGTGAAGATCTGATTTTGCCGATTTGCGAACAAGTGAATAATCGCGAGATTCAAGACCTCTTATAAAATTTTCCGATGACATGAGAACTCCTTGAATTTATTTGGTTAAGAGATTAATTTAAGGAAAAGCTGAATCAATTAATTTACCTTGAAACGGACATCGCCTTTTTCAAAGAAATCAACAATCTGGTTTGCGGCAGCGATGCCTGCATTGATGTTTGCCTCTTCTGTCTGAGCTCCCATTTTTTTAGGTGTCCAGAAGAATTTGCCTTTGAATTTTTCTTCAATTGCGGCTGCATTGTCCGGAATTACATCAGAAACATATCTGAAATCTTTGCGTTCTTCGAATATCTTCATAAGTGAATCTTCGCAGACAACCTCTTTTCTCGCTGTGTTTACAAGTGTCGCGCCTTTTGGCATTTTGCTTAACAGGTTGTAATTAATAGATTTTTTGGTTTCAGCAGTTGCTGGAATGTGAAGAGAAATATACTGACAGGTTGAGTAGAGTTCTTCGATTGAAGAAACAACATGAACGCCGTCTTTCTCAATAACTTCTTTTTTGATATATGGATCAAAAGCATAAACAACCATGCCAAAGCCTTTTGCAATCATCGCAACATGGCGGCTTACATTGCCGTAAGCGTGAAGACCGATTGCTTTGCCTCTGAGTTCTGTTCCTGATTTGCCGTCAAAAGAGCTTCTTGCGATATAAATCATCATTCCGATTGCAAGCTCTGCAACAGCATTTGCATTCTGTCCTGGAGTATTCATTGCAACTATGTTTTTTGCTTTCGCTGCTTCAAGATCAATGTTGTCGTATCCGGCACCTGCGCGAACTATAATTTTGAGCTTTGTAGATGCTTCGATAACTTCTTTATCCGCAATATCGCTTCTGATAATTAATGCATCTGCATCAACAACTTTTTCAAGTAAATCCTTCTTTTCCTTGTAATTTTCGAGCATTACAGTCTCATATCCAGCTTTTTCAAAAACATTTTTAATCCCGTCAACTGCTTCTTTTGCAAACGCTTTTTCTGTTGCTACCAAAACTTTTTTTGACATTATATTGCCTCCTGAAGTAAATAAATTACAAAAACAGGCTACTTTAAACCATTAAAAAAGTGATGTCAAATTTAAGGAATTATTTTAAGGAATTAATTTAGAATCTACCTTCAACACTGAAAAGAAGTGAATAAATATCCTGAACTTCTTTGACATCCCACTCTCTTACAAGATTTCCGTGTCCTGTGCCGTTTTCATCTTTGTATTCAACATATTTTGCCATATTGTGGTCAATCGTATAGCCAAACTCAAGGTTGGCAGAAACTGATTCCGAGAATTTTGCTCTAAGATTAGCCTTGTAAAAAGCAATATTCATAGCATCATAACCTTCAGGCAGCTCCTCTCTTGTTTTTGAGAATGCGTTTGTTTTGCTGTTTGTGGAAAGTCTATCTTTGATAACTGTTGTTGTGTTGCTTCCTGGAGCTTTGTAGGTAGCAGGTTTTTTAAGTCCTGCAGAAAGTCCAAACCACAAAAATTCCCAGTTATAATCAGCATTTAGAGAACCCATCAACTCATTTGTTGTTTCTGCATCTTTTGAAATTGTTTCATACGATGCATCAAAAACAAGGAAAGAAAGGGTGCGGTAACTTCCCATGAGAAAAACTCTTGCTTTATCAAATTTTACAGAAGCCTCAGCACCGCCAGCATAAGCATAAAAATTATCTGTAATTGTCTCAGTATCGCCGCTTTCATCATAGCTTAAATAATCTGCGTTCTGGAGTCTTTCGTTAAGCATTATTCCTTCTGCACGGAATCTGTAGGAAAGCGGTTTTGTATAAACAGGATCTCTCCATTCATTATCCATAAAGTAAGTAATTCCAAGAGGTTCTCCAATAAAATCACCATCTTCATACTTCGCAAAAAAATCAATTCCATAAGAAAGAACTGTGTCATCGCCTGAGCTTGCAAGCTCCTGCTCGCTGATTTTATAGTTGTCACCTTTATTTATGTAAGCAGCTTGAAGGTTTCCCTGAAATTTATCAAACGAGTATGATGCTCCTCCAAAAAATCCGTAAACCATCTCTTTTTGAGTCATTTCTGTGTCAATTGGATCTGTTTTTGGCTGAGCTCTTGTTTTCATACCAGCATAGATTGAAAAATCTTTTTTACCGAAAAGAACTTGCATACCAGGAATCAATTCACCTGAAATAAGCTGCGGGTAAACATCTTTTGTTCCCCATCTAAGTCCGGGGAAGAAACCGATTGCCATTGCATCACTGTTGTATGGGAAAACTTTGAGCTTAAGAAGAAAATCTTTCTCATAACCAATTTCAATAAATGAGCCGCCTTCTTCAATTTTTGTTTCAACCTGAAATGTGTCTACGCCCATCCTGTTGTAAAGATTGAATGCAAGACCTATTTTTGTTGTAATATTAGGGATATATCCAGAATCCTGATGAAAAAGGGTAAGTCTTGTTATACCTTTATTCCGGTTGTCGTAAGATCTGAATCTGTTGCTGAAATCGGCATAGCTTTCTGAATATCCGATTCTTGTTCCGGGGCTGTAAAACCCGTTATCCCGAAGATTATCATCTCCAAACATAAATGTAAGTGCACTTTTAGTAAAGTCATAACTCACAAGACCTTTAGGGGCTGCAACAGCTTTAATTTCTTCAGCTTTTTTTGCTTCTGCAGCCTCTTTTTTCTCTTTTGCAAGCTCTTCTTTTACAAGTTCCTTAACCATTTCTTTTACTTTTTCAGCATTTTGAGCTTCTGTTTCTTTTGTTGTTGCCGGAACTTCTGTTGGTGCTGCTACTGTAGCTGGTTGATTTTCAGGAGCTTTATTTAATTCAATTACAGCTTCATTCGGAGCTGGTTGTGTTGCCGGAACTGCCGCGGGAGTCTCCTGCGCCAAAACTATCCCGAAACAAAGGATTGTAAACATTAAAAAAGATTTTTTCATTTATATCTCCATATTTATTCAATAATATTCATATCTTCGTTGTCTCTTGGAACTATAATCCATGTTTGGCCTGAAGCTCCATATTTTGCTACCAGATGCTGCTTTAACACTCCAGTTACAGTTTTGATATTGTATTTTATTTCTGAGGCCGCTGTTTCAGGCTTATATTTCATAGGATCAAAGTTTGAAACAGTTGAAAGGGAGGCAAGAAGTATTTTTTTGCCCGATTCTATCTGAATTGGGTATTGACCATAATCTATAAAGCTATCATCTCCTTTTGGAAAATAGCTTACACCTGCATTTCTTACTGTTACAATTGATGCCTCATACTTTTCAAGCTCTGCATCATTTTGAAGAAGATCAGTAATATCAACTGGTTTAGGCATATCTGATTCCGGAATTTTAACAATCTGGCTGTTTGAATCTCTTTTAACTTTGTAGGTAGGAAAGCCAAGCTCGTTAAAACCGTAAAAATCATTGATTGAACCGTTTAAGGATTCAATAATAGTCCCAGTTTCAAGCATTTTCGGCTGGCCTTTATCCTCAACATAAGGAGATGAATAGGTATAAAGATAAACTGTGGAATATTCATCAGGGGTCAGCCCCATCTGCTTGAGGCAGAAACCGCCTTCAATTACTGCAGTTACAACAAGAGGATTTGCCTCTGTTGAGACAAGATTAATGTTTTTGTGATCATAATAAGATGTTGTTGCAACACCAGGTTTTTTGTATTTTTGAATATTATTGATTGTTGTTAGCGGAAGCTCTATGGTTTCGCTCACACCAACAATTCCTTTGGGAATATATGTAAGGTTGCCATTATTATCTTCAATAATATCAACAAGTTCAGCGGCTATTCTCTCTTTTTCCGAAGCATACTGAAACGAAATTTCCACATTTTCAGCAACTCCGTTTTTAAGCTCTGCTTCCTGCAATGACCCGGACTTGAAAGATGCCTGAAAAAGTGACAACTTCACCGGAGAGTTTACTGTTGTATCCAACTCACCATCATAATTAAGAGCTTTGATATTTAATTTAAGCGTGTAGCTTTGTTTTTCGGGTACCTCAACTTGTGAATCTTTAACAAATTCAACAGAAAGATGAGAAACGCCTGTATGCTTTACCGGACTTCCGGTTTTTTCCGTGCACGAGATTAGAGCGAAAAATGAAAGTAGAATTAATAATTTTTTCATATTTTCGCCTCCTAATTAATCATTCTGATTCGTCTGGTTTCTGGATTTGTATCACTAAAATCGGCAGGATCAATCTCTGCGTTATCAAGTGCCTGAATAAATTCAATAACTGCATCACGAAGAGAGATTGAAGTGTCAATTTTTGTGGTATTTTGCTTAAGCATGGTAAATCCGGAACCGCCGCCAGCCATATAGTCGTTTGTTGCCATTTTAAAGAGACCAAAAGGATTGGTAAGCTGATAATCGTAATCACTATCCCATGTTCCATCGCTTGTTCTCTTTCCAATAACATCTTCAGCTCCGATACCGAGCCGTTTTGTGATTGGCCTTGTTCCATATTTCGCAATTTTTTCAGGATCGTGCGGACTGCAGTCAATTTCAAGATGAATTCCCGCTGCCTGAATCTGAGTCGCACAACCGCGATAAGATGATTTTTCTGCAATAAAATCAAACATCTGCTTCAACTCTTTACCATTTAAATAAAGAATTGAGATAGAATTTTCAAAAGGGAAAACCTCATAAAGTTTCTCTCTCGAAATTGAACCAACCGGAATATCCGCCCTGATTCCCTGTGAATTTGTTACTGCAAACTGCGCTCTAACCATTTCGTGCTTCATCATTGCATCTGTAACAATATTTCCAAGTGTTGAGTCATTACCGTTAGGATCATTTCTTGTAATCGTTGATTTAGCACTACCAATTATAGCGTCTAAATCCTGAGCATCTCTTAACGCCTCTGCATAAGGCTCCAAAATTGTCTTTGCAACAGAATCCTCCGGAACTGTGTCATCAATTTTAGGAGTTGAGTATTTAAACCATACAATTTCAGGAGTTTCTCTTGTCCGCTTCTGGGCAATAACCTCTAATAAGCCGATATCTTTCATGTTTACGCCGCTGTGAACAACAAGAACATCTCGACCGTCCGGCCCTTTTAAAAGCTTTACCGGATCCAAAATAACATGGTGATGGCCTCCCAGAATCAAATCAACACCTTTTATTTTTTCTGCAAGTTCATAATCGTTATTTAGTCCCTGATGAGATAAAAGAACAACAATATCAACCCTCTTTCTTATTGCATTTACAAAAATCTGAGCAGATTCAAAAGCATCAAGTGTGTTAAACCCAAGAGAGCCACCTATTACGGAAGCTGATGTGAGTGTATCGCTGTTTCCTATTCCGACAACACCTATTTTTAATGTGCCGCGGTTAAGAATAACGAACGGATTTATCAGGTTTTTCAAGCCCTTACTTCCATCATCCGAAAAAAGATAGTTGGACGCAAGAAGAGGAAATCCGCCTGATTTCTGGTATGCTTTTACAAATGCTTCTGTACCATTATCAAACTCATGATTTCCAATTGTCATAGCATCAACACCAAGATACTGCATTGTTCTCATCTCAATTTCGCCTTTGAAAAGGTTGAACTGAGGTGCACCCTGAAAAGTATCGCCTGAATCAAGATAAACAACCGGAGTCGAAGAGTATAATTTTCTGAGCTCTTTTATTTTTGTGACAAGTCGGCCTACTCCGCCAGCACTGACAAGACCAGGCCTGTAATCTCGAACATCACAGATTCCGTCCAGATTCTTATCTTCCGAGTCTCTCTTGGCATTGTTGTAATTTGTTTTATCTGTTGGCGGGATAGGCTCGCCATTTTCGTCAAGATAAGAATTATCAACTGTTCTAAACGGCAAATCACATTTGTAGTTGTGGTTTGAATCCCACTCCATCAAACAATCATTTTCATCACATTTTTTGTCTCTGTTTTTGTCTTCCCATTTATCACAACTCCTGTTCGGCTCATCGCCTTCTGGACTTTTCGTGTCCCAGCATAAATATTTTGTTTCAGAATATTTAATAGAAGTACAATCTTCAAGAGTGCACTTGCCGTCAGGCTTATCTGTTATGATTCCTGCAGCATCAACACCAACAACA
>CAZISX010000055.1:0-343 GCA_964542005.1 uncultured Spirochaetales bacterium | reverse complement strand
TTATCCCAGCATCTCTGACAGTCGTTCAAATCACACTCACCATCTTTGTTAAAATCCTCTTCTGCAGGATCGCAACGCCAATTCTGCAATGGAGCTACATCCCAGCAGAAATAATTTTTTGACTGAAGAGAAATATCTCTGTCAAAAACATTAGGTTCCATCCAGAAAGGAAAAAATTTTCCATGAGTGTCTGTTGTGTGAAGAAAAACAACTTTTTGGGGAGTTTCCGGATTAACTCCGGTCTCCCCATAAGGATTATCTATGCAGGAAATAAAAAGAAGTGAAGAGACAAAAAAAAACCGGTTTTTAGAGTTTTTTTCATTATTTTTTCCTGTTTTATTTT
>CAZISX010000054.1:18524-23408 GCA_964542005.1 uncultured Spirochaetales bacterium | reverse complement strand
TATTTTTTTATCCGGCTATCTTTAGATTTTCCATAGTTTCTGAATTAGAACCATTTTTGTTATCTTTGATGCTGGTCATTGTTTTTCCTTTATAATTAGCGGGTTTTCTTTATCATAGCTCTATTCAAAAACACTGTTTTCAGTTTTTCTGAAAATCTCTTTTGGATACGGGATTGCAATTTCCGGAATATTGTTTTCATCAAAAAATCTGAGTTCCTGAGCCTCTCCATCAGCCGGACAAAGCTCGCCAGAAACAGTCTGACACTCAAATATTATTGCAAGATACTCAACCTGATGACCGTTTTTGTAGGTGTAGCGATATTTTTCTCCGCCAAAAACACCAATAATTTTAAGAGGATTTACTTTTAGCCCTGTTTCTTCAAGCACTTCCCGCTTTACAGCCTGAGCTGGAGTTTCTCCCGGTTCTATTGCGCCAGCCGGCAGGCCCCACAAAGATTCCCCATGTTTTCTTATAAATAAAATCTGATTTAAATCATTTCTGATAACACCGCAGACACACGGCATAAAAATCAGGTCACAACCAACTTTTTCCCTTAAATTTCTGTAATATTCAGACATTGTCATTTTTATTCTCCGCATTTGATTCAGATTGCGCTATTTTATCAGATTTGAGTTTAGTTTCTCAAGTTTTATTCATACCCGTAGCCAATCTCAATAAGCTCCTGATTCCCGATAGTTATGATTTTTTCAGCAACAATTTTTCCGCCTGTTTTTTCGTAGAATTTCCGGGCTTTCAGATTGTCTTTCAGGACATAAACAAGCATAGGCCAAAGTTCCTGTGATTTCAGGAAGTTGTTAACGCAAGCCAGCAAAGCTTTTCCAGCACCAGATTTTTGAAACTGAGGCAGAACATAAATTGCGTAAAGCTCTCCTTTAATATCCTGCAAATTTTCCCTGATTTTTCCGCAGATTGCAAAACCAATTATTGCATCATCTGCTTCTGCAACAAAAAACTTCTCCTCAAAATTTTCAGGATTCTCAAAGATTTCCGAGAACTTAGCAATCCGCTTCTCAACGCTTAAACTGCTTAAATAATCATCAGAAATAATCTCTTTGTATGCATCTCGCCAGGTAGCAATTCCAATTTTTGCGATTGATTCAATGTCTTTTTTTTCTGCTTTGCGGATAATCATAGTTTTACCTGTTTTTTACAAACCTAACTTTATCATAAATCCCGCCATTAACAACTCTCAAACCGGCTACTCTGAAATCTTCAGTAAATCCGAGCTTTTTGCCAAGCTCAATCATCCTGATATTTCCTGACCATGTTTCAAAATAGATTTTTTCCAAATTGTTTGAATTCATCAAATATTCTATCCACATAGAAAAAGCGGCGGCGCCAAAACCTTTGCCGCGAAGTGAAGGATCGGGAATATCAATCCCAATAGCAGTTAAATCTTTGTTTTCTCCGGTCAAATATGAACCTAACCATCCGATATGTTTAAAATTACCATCAATCACAGCATCAAATTCAGCTCTTTTTCTAATCTGGTCGGTATTATTGCTGATTGATGGTGTGAAATTGTCACAAAAGAGCTTTTCATCAAAATCTCTTTTTTCCCATGGTGCATCCCAGTTCTGCCACTCCGTCAGCAATGTGTTCCATAAAATATAATCATTTAAATCAGTTAGAGCTCTGTCTCTCAGTCTGATTTTTTTATTTTCTGCAAATACTGAGCTGTTTTTTTCTGCCGATAATGTGCTCATTATTTACCAGCCATTTTCATTTCAATTTTCTTCTTCAAATACAGGAACTGTTCTTGAATAAAATACCTGCCTTCATCGAATTCACAACAGAAAAATATTGCATTACCCTTAGATTCCTGAATAACATTTTCGATAAGACTTTTGGCTGTAGATAAATTTGTGCTATTTGTATAATAAAGCTGCGCTAAATTAAACTGAGCAATCAGTGCATCGCTGTTTTGATTAAAATAGCCGGGCTTTCCTGTGGCTCCAACGAGTTGACCGTCCGCCCAATTCCCGGTCGATTTTTGAACAGCCGCTTTCTTGTACCAATATTCCGCTTTCTCAATATTCCTGTCAACCCACCATCCGTTTTCATAAAAAATGCCTAAACGCAACTGAGCCCATGGTTCCCCCGCTTCAGCTCGGGGCAGTGCCACTTCAAAAGCACGCTGAAAATCACCTGAATTCCACGCGATATCTGTTGTCCGTTCACCAGGATTAGGGTTTAGCCCAGCACACCCTGTTAGCGCAAAAATAAAAAAACCAGCGAAAAAAATCAATTTGCGATTCATTTTGCTCTCACTCCCAACCTAATATCAAATACTTTAATTAACTTTTTTCTCTTGTCGGCGACTTTTGTAACATCTATTTTTCCTTCCGCTGCTGTTAAGAAAGACTAAATTCATCTAAAACCCCATGATTTTTCTAATATTATCAGCATCCTGTCTGCTTGTTAAAAACTCCAGAAGTTTGAAAGCAACTTCGGGTGCAGTTGAGGGACACCAGGATGTTATTATATTTTCCTCAACAACAACCGGTTCATCAACAATATTTGCGCCAAATTCGGCAAGCTGTTTTTGTCTTCTTTTATCTCCAAGATGGTAGGTTGTCGCGTTTTTTCCTTTTAAAATTCCGGCCTTACCAATTGGCAGAGCTCCGACACAAATTGAGGCTATAAACTTATTTTGCTCATGGAACTTTTTGATTATATTGAGAAAATCATCGCTATACGCATCCTCATAAAAGCCAAAATCGCCGAAACCGCCAGGAATTGCAAGAGCATCATAATCATCAGCATTGACTTCGTCAATTAGCAGATCGGTTTTCAGCGTAACATTAAATGTAGAGACAATCTCTTTTCTAAGACCGCAGGAAATAACCTTGATTTCACTTTTTCCATAGTGCGAGTGCCAGCCAAAAATATCAATAAAAGGAGAGACTTCCATCAGTTCAGCACCTTTTGCCAGAAGAAGGAGAATTTTCATACAAGCTCCTTTGTTTTTAAGGGTTTCAACCATTTCTGTGGGGAAAGATAGCACAAGCTGATGGGAATATCAACAATGGAACAATTTTTTCACAGCCATTTAAAACAGCTCAATAAATAAAATTCACTTTTATTTGCCAAAACGGTATAAATCATCTGTCTTTTGAAAAATTAATGGAGTCTAAAATGAGAGTTTTATCAGGCATTAAGCCTACAGGAATTTTGCACCTTGGCAACTATTTTGGCGCAGCAAAGCAATTTGTAGAGATGCAGGAAAAATATGAAGGTTACTATTTTATTGCAGATTATCATACATTGAACAGCTGGCCTGATCCGGCTAAACTTACTGAAAATACTTGGAATATTGTTCTTGATTATTTGGCTTTTGGGCTTAATCCTGAGAAATCAACGATTTTTCTTCAATCTCAGATTCCTGAGGTTGTTGAGTTGTCTTTTATCCTTTCGAATGTTGCGCCAATGGGACTTTTACAGAGGGCTCACAGTTATAAAGACAGGACTTCAAAGGGCGAGCAGATAAATGTTGGGCTTTTTTATTATCCGATTCTAATGGCTGCAGATATTCTTCTTTATGATTCAAACATTGTTCCGGTTGGGC
Source organism: uncultured Spirochaetales bacterium (assembly GCA_964542005.1). GTDB lineage: Bacteria > UBP6 > UBA1177 > UBA1177 > CALOFP01 > CAZISX01. The sequence goes on along the minus strand of CAZISX010000054.1, from coordinate 19,818 downwards.
AGGATCAGAAGCAACATGTCGAAATTGCTAGAGATATAGCAATAAAGTTCAATCAACAGTATGAGAAGGAGTTTTTTGTTCTGCCAGAGCCTTTGATTCAAGAGGCTGTTGCAATAGTGCCCGGAACGGATGGTAGAAAAATGTCGAAAAGCTATGGCAACACAATAGAAATGTTTGCTGATGAAAAAAGTATAAAAAAACAGATTGCCAGCATTGTTACAGACTCTACACCGCTTGAAGAGCCAAAAGATCCGGAAAAATGTAATGTTTATAACTTATATAAACTTTTTGCTGATAAAAATGCTCAGGAAGAGATGAAGGCAAAATATAGGGCTGGCGGTTATGGATATGGACACGCCAAAAAAGAGCTTCTCGAAGCACTTCTAAGTTATTTCAAGCCTATGAGAGAAAAGAGAGAAGAGCTTAAAAATAATAGAGATTTTGTTGAAAAAGTTTTAAAAGAAGGAGCCCAGAGAGCACGAGCTACAGCTATTGAAAAAATAATAAATATCAAAAAGTCTATTGGTTTGGTTGGAAGTATTTACTAATTTTGTCCAAAAAACGGAAAAAGGAGTGAGGCAAAAAATTAATATAATAAAGAGCTTGCTTTTCTTAAATAAATCCATAATATAACAACTGCTTGATTGTTCAACACTTTTTATTTTCAAAAAGAGTTGTCTTTAAAGTGTTGTTTTTTTTAATTTTTTATGAGGTTTTGTTATGACTAAGAGTATCTACGTTGGAAATTTAAGTTACAAAGTAACCAGTGACATGCTTAAGAAAGTTTTTGAAAAGTATGGTGAAGTTGTTTCTTCTAAAATAGTTTCTGACTTCGACGGAAGATCCAAAGGTTTTGGATTTGTTGAAATGGCTGATGAAAATCAGGCAAAAAGCGCTATCGACGCACTTAATGGCACAGAGCTTAATGGCAGAGACATGACTGTTAATTTAGCTAAACCAAAAAGCGATGCTCCTAGAAGCAATAACAATTCTTTCAGCAGAAATAACGATCGCGGAAGCAGCAACAGCAATAACAACAGATGGTAACATCTGCTGACTATTGATATTGATTGCCCCCCGGTTCGCCGGGGGGTTTTTTTTATCATCTCATAAAATATCTTGTAACTTACGCTCTTAAATGTAAATTTATTGTTGTCATTAACCGGGAAACAGAGGAAACATGTTTATAGCAGTTGAAGGAATTGACGGTTGCGGGAAAACAACAACAATAAAAGCGCTTTCCCGATACCTTACAATAAAGGGATTTGATGTTTACGAAACAAGAGAGCCGACA
>CAZISX010000054.1:4587-18514 GCA_964542005.1 uncultured Spirochaetales bacterium | reverse complement strand
GAGCCGACATCGATGCCTTCAGGAAAACTTATCCGCTCGCTTCTTGCTGATAAAGAAACGGAGTTTTACCATCACAAACTTGCTCTTTTGTTTGCGGCAGACAGGCTTGAGCATCTTGAAAAAGAGATTAACCCTGCTCTTTTAGAGGGGAAAAGCGTAATCACAGACAGATATCTTTTTTCCAGTATCGCATATCAGTCGCTAAATCTTTCATCTCTTTGGGTTTCTGAGATAAACAAATTTGCCAAAATGCCGGAGATTATTGTTTTTATTGATGTTTCTGTTGAAACTGCTTTAAAAAGAATCAATCAAAGGAATGAAGCTAAAGAGATTTTTGAGAAAAAAGAATCTCTTTATAAAATCAAGGCAAATTATGATTATCTACTTGACAATATTGACAAAAATATCAAGGTTATACGGCTTAATGGAGAGCTTTCTCAGGATCAAATTTTTGATGACATAACTTGCAAATTCAACTCATTTTTTGTGTAAATAGAGAATCCTTGTCACAACAGATTTATTTAGTATAATTCAATGACTAATTTACTTGGAGAAAGCAATGATATCAATTGTTCCGATTATAAATGACTATATGGAGCTTCCTTATTCTAAAATTCTTTTCTGGACTCGGGGCGGAAGTTCGCTTGAAAACAGTGAAGAACTTGGCTGGGCACATCTTATTGAGCATCTTCTTTTTAAGCTCAGAATTGACAACATGGGAATTGCTGATTTTGTAGAAGGGCTTGGCGGCTACAGCAATGCTTTTACCTCTCATGACGATGTTGTTCTTGAAATATCAATTATGAATGAACATGTTGAAAAAACTTTGGTTTTTCTCGAAAAACTCATATCGCTTCCACTTTCTTCTGTTTCTGAAAAAGATTTTGAGGAAGAGAGATCTGTGGTTATTGAAGAAATGTATATGTATGAAGACGAGCCGACAGAAAATTTGTTTCAGTCTCTGATGGAAAATTCTTTTCCAGGCCATGTTTATGGTCGGAAAATTATTGGAGAAGAAAATACTCTGAAAAATGCAACTCTTGAAAAACTTGAAACTTTTTTCCGGCAAAAGATGCTTTTTTCCCCTTTTATTATTATTTCCGGGGGCTGGGATAAAGAATATAAATTTAACACAGAAATAGCTGAAAAAGAACATTCTGAAATTTTAGAAAAATGGGAAACCACAAAAAGAATTATTATTCGCCACAACCAGAACAAGGATTATTTTATGGCCGGATGGCGGCTTCCTATAGAAGACGGAAAGCTTTCTGCAATAAGTAAGCTAATATTTACAATTACTTACGGGATGGATGGCGGTAGACTTTATAACCAGATAGTTTATGAAACAGGAACTTTTGACAACCTTTCTTTAAGTCTGATTGGCGGCAGATACGGAACCTGTTTTCTCCAAACGGGTGCATTTTCTCCATCTAAAGAAGCAAACAGAATAAAAAAATGGATTGAAATCTGGGATGCTATTTCGTTTACACAGATTGAGGTTGCAAAAGCAAAAGAGGTAATCCTTTCAACAAAATATTTTTCAAGCGAAGGAATTGGCGAAAGCCCCTATCTTATAGGTAAAAGCTACACGACCTATGACGATAAAGAACGGTTTGAACACGATTATTTTTACTGGCTTTTCCATCTTTCAGCAAAAGAGCTGAACGATTTTAAAGAAAAATATCTTCGCGCAGACCAGGCAGTTCTTGGAATGGCTGTTCCGAAAAAGAGTTCTTTTTCTTTTGAATCCTTAGAGATTTTCTCAAAACAAAATTCTTCACCGGCAGAAACATATATCCGCAAAAAAGCTCATGGTGTAAAATCAAGTGCTTTAATTCGTGAAAACAGCCAGTTTTTAACACTTTATATTTTAAAAAAATCTGGCGTTATGAACGAAGTTAAGGGTAAAGAGGGCGGGTTCAGGCTTTTTATTGATGCTCTTTGTGCTTCAGCAAAAGGAATGACCAGAGATGAAACAGAGGCATATCTTGACCGTTTTGGCATTTCTCTTTCTTCTGTTTCAGGCAACAATACAGGTGGCTTTAAGCTGAAAGTCCGAGACAGTTTTGTTCCTGAAGCTATTGAAATTCTTAAGAAAACGCTGGATAACCCAATAAAGGAAGAAGATTTTAACCAGGAGAAACAATTTGCTATGAGCAATTTTTCACTGAAAAAAGAAGATCCAGGATTTCTTTTTAAAGAGAAAATTCACTCAATTATTTTTAAAGGAACACCTTATGAAAATCTTATCAGCGGCACGGAAAAAACCTTGACTGCTGTTTCTTTTGAAGATATTTCTTCAATGAGAGAACGCTTTTTTGGAGAAGGTCACTGGGGCGTTGGAATAAGCGGAGCTATCGACAAAAAAGAGAGAGAAGATGTTTTTAAATATCTGGCTGACATAAATTCAAAGTCGCGCAAGTTTCCGGTTTTAAAGAAAAAAGAGCTTTTGGGCGAACGAATAGAAAAAATCAAAGCACCTGGGAAAAAACAGCTTTATATTACAAAACTTTTTCATGCACCTAGTATTTATAGTCAAGATTTTGAATCAATGCGCTTTCTTGAGCAGTTTCTTGTTGGCCAGAAATCTCCATATTTTCAAAAACTTAGAGAAGAAAACGGTTTGGTCTATAGCCTTGATATTTGGGGTATGGGTGGCATATATGGCGGCTATCTTGCTCTTTCTGCGATAACATCGCCTGAAAAAAAAGATGCGGTTATGGACGGGATGAATCAGGTTATTTCTCTTCTTAAAAAAGGGGATTTTGATGGTGGATATCTTGAAGAAATAAAAAACAGTGCCAGATTTCAACATGCTCAGTCGGTTGTAAAAAATGATTTTCACTCATTCAATCTTGCTTTAGAGGAGTCTCTGGATTTTCCTTTTTGCAACTACCTAAAATTTCCTGAAATTATTGATAAAATAACGAAAAACACAATGGTGGATTTGTCAGAAAAATATTTTTCTGACAGCTTATGGATTATATCAAAAAACTAAAATGGAATTTCAAACCTTTATAAAAGAAATTGTTCTTCCCGCTGGAAGTGATATTTTTGTAAAACAGGGGGATTATCTTTTTCCTGAAACAGCTGTTGCAGAAATTACTGTTCCAGGTGCAATAAGAACGCTTGACGCTTCTGCCGCGCTCAATGTTTTTCCTGAAGAAATAAAAGACCTTATATACAAAAACCAGGGAGATATTGTAGCCAGAAATGAAATAATCGGGGGGAGAAAACTTTTTGGCAGCCTTATGCTTGAGGTTTTAAAAACACCTGTTGATGGCCGGATAGAGCAGATTTCGACAGCATCAGGACTTGTTCTTATTCGTGAAGAAGGAAAATATGAGACTTTGTTTTCCTCAATTAAAGGTGTTGTGACAGATATTGAAAAAAGAACTCGTATAAAAGTTGCTGTTACAGCCTTTGCGTCTTCGGCTCTTTTTGGGATTGGAAGGCGTTCCGGCGGAAAGTTGTGGATAATTGACAACAATCTCCAAGAAGAAATTCCTCAGGGTTCTGTGGTTTTAAAAAAAGAAAATCTTGAAAAAAGCGATCTTTACTTTTTTATTAAAAAAGGGGTAAAAGGGGTTATTGCGCCAAGTATTGATTCAAAAGACTTGGAAGATGTTATTGGAAAAAATATCTTTGCAGGAGGAACAATCAGCGGAATGTCTATTGTTTTAACTGAGGGTTTCGGATCTAAGGAGATGAAAAGTTCTTTTTACAATCTCTTTGCAGAACATGCAGGCAGAGCGATCTCAATAGAGCCTTCCCGCTCAAAAAGCGAAGCAGGATTTGGTGCAGAAATAACGGTGTATGAATGAAACTCTATTTTTTACACGAACTAAATGTTTTTATTGCGATTTTTTGTATTGTCTCTATTTTTCTTTCATCATTTATTTTAAGAAAAAGAATCAGGCCAAGACTTCTTCGGCGGATTTCTGCTCTCGAATCGCTTAAAAGAGCGATTGCCGAATCTGCAGAAACAGGCAGAGAAATCCTCTTTATTACAGGAACAAGCGGGATAGACACACCATCATCCGTAGCAATGCTTTCTATTCTTGGAAGAATTGCTGTGATGAGCGCAAGAAGCCGTTCGGAGGTACACTCTCTCTACTCTGATTCGATGACTCTTGTTGTGGCAGATTCTTATGTAAATGCAGCACTTCGTGAAAGAAACCTCGATAAACTCTACTCTTTTCCATCATATATTACTAACGACAGATATGCCTATGCCTCTTTTGCAGGAACCACAATCCGAGGAACACAGCCAAGTGCAATAGTTCTTGCCGGAAGTTTTGGTGATGAGTCTCTTCTTATGACAGAGCCTTCCGCTGCAACAGAAACACCTCAGATTGCTCTATGCTCCGATTTTTCACAGATTCCTTTTTTTCTAGCATCCTCTCATTCAACAGCTGTGGGAGAAGAGCTCTTTTATCTTGGTTCAATGCTTTCCAGCTCCAGAGACGAAGTTCCTGGACTTATGGCCGCGGATTTTATTAAAATTATAGTAATTACAATTATTTTTACAGGCTGCGTATTTATGACCTGGGCAGAAATAACAGGCACGAAAGAGCTCGTTTTAATCGTTAAGAATTTTTTTGAGGTCTATTGATGAAAAATCTTGGGGCAAGAATTGTTCTTATTGCAACCGCTATTTTCTTTGCATCCACCTTTTTCATTAAAGAAATTGAACCGTTATCAGCTACTCTGACAGATTTTGCAATCATAATTCTGGCTTTTGCAATGATGATTGGAATTATAAATCTTATAAAATATAGACTTTATGATGCTCTTGACAAAAAAAAAGATTATCTATACAGCCTTCTTGTTGTTATTTCCTTTTTAGTGACAATTAGTGCCGGACTTTTTAATATAGGTGAGAAATATTTTGTTTCTAAAGCTATTTCATTTGAAAATCCTAAATATATTAAAACAGTTATCCGCGAAATTTTTGAAAGAGATCCGTATCTGAAGCATTTTCCTGCAAGAGAAAAAGTAAAGTTGATTGTTGAAAGAAATTTTGACCATTATTTTATTCCGTCAGAAAAAGATTTGGCTAAAGCCGCTCTTTCTCTGCAGGAATACTTCTCTTTTTTTAATGATAAAGGGGAGGTAGATGTCTCTCTGTTAAAAGCAACCTTTCTTGCAGGTGATGTCGAAGTTATTGAAAATATTCTGGAAAAAATCAGCTCTGTATCAGATAAATGTGTTAATGAGATATATCCTCTTTCAAAAGATATAAGAAGCTGGGTTCAAAAGAGTGCCAGCGATTATTACAATGGTGTAAACACAACTAAAATCAAAGAGTTGGAGTTAAACGATTATCAGGTTAAAGGCTCCTATGCCATACTTGCCAGCTATCTTAAATCTCTCTATCCTAAAAAAGAAAATGGCATAAAAGAGATTGAAGAAAACTATGGAGCTTTTCTCGAAGAAAGCAAGCTCTCTTTTCATATCAGCAAATTTGTTGCTCAGATAACAAGAATAGGCGTTTCTCCGCATTCCGAGCCAAAAATTATTGGAGCGTTTCTTTCTTCAGGCATAACAACTTTTCATTCGCTTAAAGGTTCTTTGAAATGGATTTTTAATACAATTTATAACCCTCTTTCTTCAACAACGGCAGCTCTTCTTGCTTTTTTTATTGTGTCAGCAATTTATAGAACTTTCAGATTCAACTCTTTTAATGCAACAATTTTTGTTCTTAGTGCTTTGTTAATAATTATAGGTCAAATTCCTCTCCTTAACTTTTTTTCAGCTCTTTTTTTCCCGGAACAAATAGCGTTTGCAAATATAGCAGAGTGGATTTTAGCAGTTCCGTCAATGGCAGCACAGCGAGCAATAAATATTGGTATAGGAATAGGAGCTGTTTTTGTCCTTATAAGGCTTATTTCTGGCGTTGATAAAAATTATTTCGGAAAAGACGAATGAACGCTAACTTTTTAAAATTATTAAAAGATTCTCGCAAAGAATATCTTTACGCTGCACTATTTGTTGTGGTTTTATGCTTTCTTTTTGTAAGAGCAAATCTGCCAGCATCTCCAGGCGATGGCGTTAAATCTTTTTACCAAGAAATTGATGCTTTGCCTTATGGCGGAACAGTTTTGGTTTCTGTAAATTACGATTATTCCACCTCTGCAGAAATGGATCCGATGCTTATTGCTGTTTTCCAGCATTTATTCAGACAAAACCTCAATATTATTGTTGTTTCTTTAATTCCTCAAGGGCCGGAGCTTGCTCAAAACGCTTTTGTAAAAACAATAAAGAGAAAAGAATTTAAAGAGAAAAGAATTGTTTATGGCAAAGATTATATAAATCTGGGCTATCTTCCTGGCGGAATAATGATGGTAAAAGCACTCCTTTTTTCCGTTAAAGATAGTTTCCCGACAGATTTTTACGGAGAAAAAACAGAGGTCTTGCCTCTTTTAAAAAATATCAAAAACCATTCAGATATTAGTGCTGTTGTTGATGTTTCATCCTCTCTGCAAGGAGGAACTCACTCAGCTCTTCTTTATCTTATGGCTAGAAACAAAGAATCAAAAAAAATGAAAATATTAAGTGCTATTTCTGGTGCCTATGCTCCTGAAATTTATCCTTTTTTTGATTCTGGACAAATCTCGGGAATTATCCCTGGAATAAAAGGAGCTTATGATTATGAATCACTTCTAGGCATTGAACCTGTATCAGGAAGTGCCGGAGAAATTATGCCTTCATTATCTGCGGCTCATATTTTTATTCTTTTGATAATTATTTCAGCAAATATAGGCTTTTTCCTTTCAAGAAAAGATAAATCTGGAGCAAAATCTGATGGCTAATAATGAAAAAGAACAATCAAACACCAGACAAAAAGGATCTGTGGCCGAAGATTTTGCGGCAAACTATATTAAATCTCAAGGCTATGATATTATTGATAAAAACTTTTACATAAGAGGCGGAGAAATTGATATTGTTGCAAAAAAAGGAGATCTTATAATTTTTGTTGAGGTGCGAAGCTGGGACAGAGTTTTTTGGGAAAACGGAACGCCGCTTGAAACTGTAAATCCTGCAAAAATAAGAAAAATCCAGAAAACAGCTCTCTTTTATATTCAGAAAAAAAATATAAATCTGCAAAAAACAATGATAAGATTCGATGTTGCAGGTCTTACAAAAGAAGGTGATTCTTACAAAATAGAGTATATTGAAAATGCTTTTCCTTATGGCGGATGGAGATAATTTTGAGCGGAATTTTATTTGTTACAGCGACTCCAATCGGAAACATGTCTGATATGTCGGAGCGGGCTATCGAAACGCTTAAAAATGCTAATTTAGTTCTTGCGGAAGATACCCGCGAAACAATTAAACTTTTTAATAGGTTTGGTATAAAAACCAGACTGGAGTCATACCATAAATTTTCTGAAAAGAAAGAACTTCAAAAATATATTGCACTCTTAGAAAACGGAGAAAAAATAGCTCTTGTTTCTGATGCAGGAACTCCCGCTGTTTCTGACCCTGGAAAATATCTTGTCAATGAAGCACTTTTACATGGAATCAGGGTTATTCCAATTCCTGGTGCTTCCGCAGCAATGGCTGCTTTTTCTGCCAGCGGCTGTATGTCAAATTCTTTTGTTTTTGCCGGATTTCTCTCTTCAAAAGGAGCACAGAGAAAAACAGAACTTGAAAACTTTTTATTAGCTGGGCTTCCTGTTGTTATTTACGAATCACCAAACAGAATCAAGGACTTAATTGAACTTTTAAAGGAAGCTTCCTGCAGAATTGTTGTTGGTAGAGAGCTTACAAAACACTTTGAAGAGGTTTTTCTTTTTGATGGAAGAGAAATAACTGAAAAAGGTGAATTTACTGTGATAGCAGAGCCTTTTCAAAAAAAAGCAGAGGAGATTGTTTTTGAGCAGGAAGTTCTTGATATTATTGAAAAATATAAGATTTCATCGAAAGACGCTCAAACTATTTTGACAAAAATCTATCCTGAAGCAAAACAAAACCTTATTAAAAAAGCTATTTACGAAATCAAGGAGAACAAATGAAATATATTATTGCTTTGCTAACGCTTTTTCTTTTTATTTCATGCGATTCTCTTCCAAAAAATTTAATTGAAAGAGGCAAAAACACAGAGGAAAGAGTTTCTGCTGCAAAAAAGATTATAGAGACTGAAAAAAATAATTTTGCTGCATTTATGGCAAGTTCCGATTTTGCTGTTTTAAAAAAATACAACGACAGAGAAAGGTGGGAAGAAAACTTTGCAAAAGCTACTGAAACACTTAACTATTTGGAAAAACTAAGGAAAGATAAAATAGAGCAAATTTTAGACAGAAATGAATCAAAAGAATCTCAGGCTCTTTTAAAAGAGCTTGAACGGTTTGATTCCACAATGGAAGAGTCTCTGCTTTTAGCAAAAAAGCCGGGAGGAAGAGCTTCTTTTTTAAAAGATGTAAAGACAAACATTGATAATTATTATAAAAAAGGCACCGAAGCTCTGCCTGTAATTAAGGAGCTGCCGGGTGCTTTATTTCCTGTTGTTGAAGAGGCTAAAACCAATTTTTCACAGAAAAAAGATGACTTAACTTCGAGATTTTCTGTTATGATGAAATATAGTGAAGAGTCTGAAAAAGCTTTTGCTATTGTGGAAAAAGAGAGATTAAGTGGAAGTCCTGACCTTGCTGTTTTCGGAGATTCTATCACAGCGATTCTTCAAAATAAAATTAATGGTGAAAAATATGATGCGGAACTCCGTAAAAAGATTAAGGAACTCAGCAAAAGCTACTCAAAAATTCTTACAGATATGAAGGTTGATTATCTTGTAACAGTTGGTAGAACCAGTTGGAACGAAGCTTCAGACTGGCCGATTGAGCATGAATACAAATATCCGGCGGTTTTTGTATCACTTCAAAGCGCAGAAACCCTTATGGCGCTTGGAGAAGAGAATGAAATTGCATACTTAAGCGGAAGTATAGGGATTAGAATCGACCGTCAAGTCTGGGATGAGTTATCTATAGATCCTCACAAAAGCTGGCCATCCTCTTCCGATGATAACGCTTCTTTCTGGATTGCTGATATGGATGCAAAATATTATCACAAATACACAATTGAAGAAAATGGACAGACATCAATATCGGAATGGCAGGAGGTTGACGAGGATTTTTTTGTTCTTCATGAAAAAAATCTAGGCATGACTATCTTGTCTAAACCATTCGGCTTTTACGAAGAAGAAGCGCAAAAAAATGCTACACCTCCGGGAATGGCGTATGTTGGAAACAGCAAATATGGAAACTGGCAAAATGATGCTTCTGGCCGCTCTTTCTGGGTTTGGTATGGGCAGTACAGGTTTTTTGGTGATTTAATTTTTGGCAGGCCGTGGTATAGAAACGACTGGGATCATTGGAATACAAATTATCGCGGAAGAAGTAATTATTATGGTCATTCCGATAGCTCTGGTAGATTTGGAACTGATAGTGGCTACACAAAACAGAAATATGGAGGAAGCTCCTGGGGACAAAGCGGCGGATTTAAAATCCAGAAGCCAAGCATCAGAAGAGCTGGTGGATTTTTTCGAGGCAGAGGCCCTGGCGGCGGTGGCAAATAACATATAATTCAGGGAGTTAAATATGAGCAATGCAGATTTACAAAATGTTGTGGCAACAGAAATTACACCAACAATTCCGCAGAATCTTCCTGTAGGCGTTGGACAAAAATTAGAGGAAGAGGCTTCTCTTATTGCTTCTAAATTGGATGAAAATTCTGAGGACAGAGCTTTAATGCAGAATCTTGATAATCTTGGAATTGAAGCTCAGAGGGAATCGGCAAGAAAGCTGGAGCTTTTAAAAGGGAGAGTTGGTGATTTACTTAAAGATGTTGATGGAGAAGGAGCTGCTATTCCTAGTGGATTAATGTCTCTTAGAAACAAACTTGATGAGATAAATCCTCATAAAATTGCTCAGCCGGGATGGTTTGGCAAACTTATTGGAAAAACACCGGTTATTGGCGATGCAATCAAAAAAATAGCTGTAAAATATGAGGCTGTGCAAACTCAAATTGATGTAATAATCAACAGCTTACGAGATGGACAGGACAGGCTTCTAAAAGACAACTCTGAGCTAAATCAACTTTATGATCAGCTCAAAGAACAGCAGCAGGCAATAGAACAGAATGCCTATTTTGGTGAAATTCTTATAAAAAAACTTGAGGAGTTGCTTCTAAACACAACCGATTCGGCAAAAAGACAGAGGATTGAAGCTGCTCTTAACGCTGTTGCAATCAGAACGCAGGATTTGCGGACAATGGAGCAGGTAAATATGCAGTTTTTTGTCTCAATTGACATGACAATTGCAAACAACAAGATGCTTTCTCAGTCGGTTCAGCGAACCCTTACAGTTACCACAAACCTTATAACTGTCGGGCTTTCGATTCAGGCTGCGCTTGCAAAACAAAAACAGGTTATGGAAGCAACAAAAGCGACGCAGGATTATGCGGCAGAAATTCTTACAGCCAATGCAGCAAGCATCAAGCAAAACACCCAGGCAATCGGCGATATGTATAAAAACCCTGTCATAGCACTCGACAAAGTTAAAAAAGCTTATGACGATCTTGTTTCAAGCATGGACGAGCTCGACAAAATAAAAAGAGAAGGCATAACTAAGGCAAAAGCGGGAATTGCAGAACTTTCATCTCTTTCACAAAAACTTGCTCCAAAAGTTGCAGCTCTGAACGAAACGCAAAAAGCAATTGAAGGGGCAAAGCCTACTGTTTTAATTGAAGGAGAAACAGATGGAAATAAATAATCTTGAGAAAATGCTAAATGAAATCAGGACAATAGAAAATCCTGTTGATAAAAAGGAGCGAATAAAAAAAGATATAACAAAATGTAAAATTGGAGATGTTATCTCTATAAAAGATGAATGCTTTAAAATTATGGAAAGAAACAAATATCAGGAATCATCATGGCAGTGGTTTGAATACAAACTCTATTCACTGAAAGATGGTCGAACTCTTTTTCTCGAATGGGAAATTGATGATGAGGTTGAGCTTACTCTTTATTATGCAACTCCAACACTTAAGGAAACAGGCTTAACACCTGAAATGCTCAAAAAATTTGATGACGATGAGGAAGGCTCTTTTCTCTGGAACAGCAAAACAATGATTTATGAGGAGAGCGATAAAGCCCTCTTCTTCAGAGGAGAAAATACAAAAGGAGAAGCTTTCTATTATTGGGATTTTGAAGATGATTCAGAAAGCATGTTTTTTTCTGTTGAAAAATGGGATGATGGCTACGAAGTATTTATTGGCAAAGAAATCGAAGCATCAACAATTAATATTTTAGCACAAAAAGCTTAGTCTTTTCAATCTATTATCTGTTGCTTTTTACCAAAACCCATTTTTTCATAGCAAAACCGCCTGCACTCGGTATAATCGGCTCAATTTTTTGAGGAGGTTAATATGAAAAAACTGATTTTTTTTACTTTTGTTTTTATTAGTCTTTTAGCAGAAGCTAAGGATTCTTTTCTTTATGATATTATAGTTTCTCCAAATGACACAAAAATTATTGAAGAAATTCATAAAACAGATGTATGGAAAACATATAGTGATTCTGTCGGAAAAATTCATATTGTTTTTTCTGCAGAAAACAAGACCTTTAAATCTTTTAAAAAAAGAGGTCTTCCTATAAAAACTGTAAAAAAGTTGAGTCATGTCGGAGGGCAGTTCTTTAAGGAAGCCGCGGCATATCACACTTTTGATCAGACGATTCAAGCACTTAAAGATATTGAGTTTAATTATGGCAATATTGCTAAAGTTTATAATCTCGGAACAAGCTGTAATGAGGAAAGTGTTGTTGCATTAAAAATCAGCTCTTCTCCAACAGAAAATATTCCAGACAAAAAAGAGACTCTTTTTGTTGGGGCTCATCATGCCAGAGAATGGATTTCTGTTGAAGTTCCGCTTGGCATTGCAGAATATATTACATCACATTATTCAACGAATATCAGAATTAAAGAAATTGTTGATAACAGTGAGATATGGATTATTCCAATCCTTAATCCTGACGGTTTTATCTATTCATGGGAGTCCGACCGATATTGGAGAAAAAACCGCCGCCTCTTTACTTTTTCAGGCGAAACAGCTTATGGTGTTGATTTAAATAGAAATTATGATTTTGACTGGTGCAAAACCGGAGCAAGCACAGATCCAGCCTCTGAAGAATTTTGCGGGCCTGTTGCTTTTTCTGAAAAAGAATCTCAGATTATTAAAACCCTTATTACATCAGACTTAAACGCTCTTGCTGATGATTTTTCAGGATTAATCACCTACCACGCCTATGGTCAAACTATTCTTTATCCATGGAGCTATTCTTTTGAAGAAAAATCTCCTGAAGAGCTTCTCCTGACGGAGGTTGGAACCAAAATGTCTGAAATGATTCTGCATGAATCAAACAAATCTTACAGCGTAGGACAAAGTTCAGACCCATCTCTCTCATACCCTACTTCCGGAGATACTTCTGATTGGTTTCACAGCATAACAGATTTTAAAACTACCTACACAATAGAGCTTAGGCCAGGAGGAGAAGATTCTTCTGGTTTTGAATTAGATCCTACTGAAATAGCAGGAACCGTAACAGAACAAACCTCTGCAGCGTTATATTATCTTGATTTTATTTTAAAAGGAACTCCTGTTATTAACACGGATATAAACAACAACGGATCTACCGATTATTTTGAAAGTTTAGAGGAGTCTCCTGATTTAGATAATTTATCAGATTTTGATAACACAACTGAAAACGATAATGACAAAGAGAGCTCTATTGATTTAGACAACAGACAAGACTCCGATACTGTTAGCGATTTTGACATGGTAAGAGACAGCGATAGTATTGAAATTTTTGATGAAGAAGTTATGGATAGTGATGATTTTGATGTTACAAATGAATCTGATATTCTATTAGAAAATGAAACCTCTTTGAATGAAGGGGAAGACCCTTATAAAGAAAACAATGAAAATATTGAATCAGAAACAAAAGATGAAGAAGAAGATTCTTCAGAACAGAAAAAAAATAACGGCTGTGGCTGCTCTATAATAGGATAACAAAATGAATTTAACTGTAGATTTACATGCCCACAGTCCTTATGCAGGAGCATCAGGAAAAACAGATTTTCCAAAACTTAAAAAAGCTATGGCGTTTAAAGGGATTGATGTTTATGGTAGCGGAGATATTCTTCTTGAAAAGTGGGAGAATGAGCTTTCTGCATCTCTTGATTATGACGGCTCAAAAGAGATGTGGAAACTCTCTGAATCCCTTTTTCTCATGCCGCAAACAGAGGTTATTGTGACACTGCCCTACCCTCATGACCATAAAAAACGAAAACTGTTTCATCTTATAATTCTTTTTTCTCATCGAGAACAGATTGTTACTGCAAGAAAAGCCTTTCGAGAACAGGGTTCAAAGCTTTCAATAGGTAGACCTTTTATCAGCTTTGAAACGATTGAACAGTTTCAAATTTTCTTTCTTAATCTGCGAGAAAAGCTAGATAGCTCCTCCGCTTTTATCTTAGCTCACATAATGACTCCTGAAGGAATTCTTGGCGGGAAAAATCCTATCAATTCTCTGGAAGAAATTTATGGAAATGCTCTTTCTTTAATTGATGCTTTTGAATCAGGATTAAGTGCAGATCCCGACATGCTTTCTTCCTTATCCAATAAAACAAAAATCCCTATTGTAAGTTTCAGCGATGCTCACTCGGCCGCATTTAACAAACTTGGCAGAGAATTTACTCAGATTAAGGTAGAGACTCTTTCTTCAGAAGCAATTATCAATTCCATACGGAGCAGAAACATTATTAAAACCGCAGAATTTCCCCCTTTTGAAGGGAGATATTATCTCACAGGACACAGAGGAGACAGGCCTGGACACAATGGAAACCCGATTTTTTTTGAAACTGATTTT
>CAZISX010000054.1:0-4577 GCA_964542005.1 uncultured Spirochaetales bacterium | reverse complement strand
TTTCCTCAGACTTGTCCGCTGTGCCAAAAAGCTTTTGTCCCAGGCGTTAAAGAGAGGCTGGAGCAGCTTTACGGCGGAAATGGAAAAGGAGCTGATTTTGTATATCAAATTCCATTAATTGAGATAATTGCTCAAACAGTGAAAACAGGCGTAACCTCAAAAAAAGCGGAAGCTCTTTACATTGAGATTTGTAAGAAAGCTGGAAAAGAATCTGCTATTTGGCTTGAAGACGCCGAAAATGATCTTTCAAAATTTATGAGTGAACCAATTAAGGAGAGCGTTTTGAAAATTAAAAGAGGCGATTTTATTGCTGTTGGCGGGTTTGATGGACAGTACGGGAAAATTGTTTTTTAATGTGTTACTTCTATTATTCATTGACAAAATTTCATTTATAAATAGTGTAGCCTGAGATTTTTTGAAACTATTTTTGGAGATTTATATGAGTAATGTTTTTATTCCACGATTTATTGGTTCTCTCGATTCTGTAGAGAAAGCAGATATAGTTGTTGCCGGCTTTCCCTATGATTGCACATCAAGCTTTCGAGCTGGTTCAAGATTTGCGCCAAGAGAAATCCGCTCATATTCTTTTGAAGCTATTGAGGATTTTTCTTTTTACTTTGGCAGGGGTCTTGATGAAATCAAGTTTTTTGATGCTGGAGACATGGATGTTATGGTTGGAAACCCGTCTCTTATGACTGAAGAAATCAGAAAAACAGCTCTTGAACTTATGGAAAATGGCAAAAAACTTTTAGGTATAGGCGGAGAACATCTTGTAACCTACCCTCTTTTTCAGGCACATCAGGAGCTTTACGGCAATTTTACAATACTCCACCTTGATGCTCACGCAGATTTGAGGGAAGGGTATGCTGGAGATTCTTTATCCCACGCATCTGTTATGAATCTTTGTTTACAGGAAGGTCTTGAAAAACTTATTCAATTTGGAATCAGAAGCGGAACCAGAGAAGAATATAATATGAGACAAACAGATGAGAGAATTATTCCTGCAGAATCAATAGAGGAAATTGCTGACGCTATTGAAGTTGGTGAAAAAATATATATTTCTCTTGATGTTGATTTTTTTGACTCAGGGTTGTTTCCCGGAACCGGAACTCCAGAAACAGGCGGCCACACATTTCTTGAATATATAAGAATCTTAAAAGTATTAAGAGAAAAAAGATGCAACATTATAGGTGCTGATATTCTTGAGTTTTTTCCTGAAGTTGATCCATCAAAATGCTCAACAGTTTTTGCAGCAAAACTGGTAAGAGAAACATTGCTTGCAATCGGACTTCAATGAAATTTATTTTTTCTTCAGATAAAAAAGCTGGCTTTATATATAATATAGATGCCAAAGAACATAAAAACGAGATATTTGCTAATCTTTTAAAAAATTACGAAATAGAAAATTTTCTTTATTGCAAACAGATTCATTCCGACACCATATTTGTTGATTCCTGCGGCGAAGGAGACGGAATTATTATTACGGATAAAAAAAATTGCGGCTTAGTTTTTACAGCAGACTGCTATTCTGTTGCAATCTATGACGAAAAACTTCCTCTTGCCGGGATTTTTCATAGCGGATGGAGGGGAACTCTTCAGAATATTACAGGGAAGGGGTGCTCCATACTTAAAGAGCTTGGTGCAAAAAATTTAAAAGCAGTGATCTTTCCTGGCATAGAATCGTGTTGCTTTGAAATAGGAGAAGAGCTTGTCAAAGAATTTGCCTTAGCAGAGATTTCTGTTTACAACAAAGAGAACCGTTTTTTTGCAGATCTTTTATCAGCAATTATATCTCAACTTCATAAACATAATATCCAAACAATAGAAAATTTAAGCGAATGCACTTATTGCTCTGAACAATATTTTTCCTACAGAAAAACAAAAACATCTAAAAGACACTTAAGTTACATAACTGTCTAGCATGGCTAACCTGTTGATATTGCTGGTATAATAATTTTTTTATTTTTTTTAAAAAAAATCAGAACTTTTTTCTCTATCCACATGTCTATAGCTCTGTTGAAATTGCTAAAAAGGCAAAGTTTTCCGAAGAATAACAATAATGGGAGGCAAACCATGAAAAAAGTATGTTTTATCGCGATTTTCGCAATGATGTTTTTCGCAGCATGTTCATCTTCTTCAACTCCAACAACTGTTGGTTTTGGTGAGACAGATGACAACTCTACAACAGACACCAACAATCCTAAACCAGACATTAACCCAAAACCAGACACCAACCCTCCTCTTCAAGATGATCCAGCTCCGGCAGATGAAGATCCAGGTACACCGACAGGCAAAACATGTTCACTTGATTCAGAATGCGGTAAAGGCAATATTTGTGCAGAAGGCAAATGTGCTGCTGGATGTAAATCAGATGCAGACTGCTCTGCTTTTGGCGGAACAACTTGCAACACAACTGTTGGAAGATGTTTGAATGAAAAGGCTGACAGTGCTGCTTGTGCAGAAGGTTGCGGAACTTGCTGCTATGCAGGTATTGGACTTAAAAAAATGAAATGTGCTCCAAGCGAAAGTGCTCAGTACTGTGGAATTTGTCCTCAAGGAAAAATTTATGAACCAAACTCAAAGCAGTGCATGATTGCTGCATGCACAACAGCTAGCGACACCTGCTCAACACTTAATAGTACTGCGGCAAAAGCAAGTTGCTTCAAATGCAGCACAACAAATGTTTGCGCAGAAGAAGCAAACTGCACGGGGTATTATATGCTTGACTCAACAAAATGTATTCCTGCTGGTGAAACTTGTTCAAAAGATTCACAGTGCTGCAGCGGACAGCCTTGTATTCAGGGTTACTGCTACTAATATTTAAATTTGCATCCTGGAACCTGCACCGGGGGTAAAACCCCGGTTTTTTTTATTCTTTTTGACTCTTCATTATATTTTGGTAATATCTTCTCATTTTTATAATGTCTAGGAAGATAAAGTATGCTGCTAAAAATTGAAAAAATTATTTCTTCTGGAGATGGAATTGGCTGGCTTGATGGCAAAACCTTTTTTATTCCATACTCTATTCCCGGTGAATTGATAGAAATTACAGCCTGCCATAAAGAGAAAAGTTATTTCAAAGTTACCGAGTTTTCTATTATAGAAAAATCTCCTTTTAGAAGAAATCCTCCCTGTCCCAATTTTACTATTTGCGGAGGATGTTCTTTTCTTCACATTGCTTATGCAAATCAGGCAGAAATTAAAAAAAAGATTCTATTTGAGCTTTTTAAACAAAAAAAAACAGAACTGTTAAAAGAGCCTGGCTTTGTTTCTATTGGAGAATTTAATAATAGAACAAGAGCAAAGGTTTCTTTTTTAGATAACATGCCTGGCTTCAAAAAACACGGATCTAATGAACATGTTCCTTTCCAATTTTGTCCGCTTCTTCATCCTGAACTTAACAATATAATTGTTGACAACAGACAAAAACTAAAGAATGAAGTACAAATAGAGTATTCTGTTTCCACCAAAGAATGGATTCCAAATCAAAAAAAAATTATAAAAACTGTATTAAATCAAGAGCTTGTTGTAAGTGAAGGTTGTTTTTTCCAATCCTCTGAAAAAGCGGCAGAGGCTTTAGTTACAAAGCTTCTGCATGTTATTGACAAAACTTCACCATCAACAATGCTTGATCTTTTTTGCGGGATAGGTCTTTTTTCTTGTTTTGCTGCAAAGGCTGGTGTTTCTGTTTCAGGAATTGAGGGATCTCCTTTTTCAGCACAGTGCTACAAAGAAAACCTTGGGGCGGGTTGTGCGATTAAACAGTTAGACATTAACAAAATTTCCGTTTTTGAAAAGAAAGACTTAATTGTAATAGATCCTCCTCGGACAGGCATTGAAGCAACAACGGTTGAGGCTATTTCAAAAAGCAAAACAAATAATATTGTCTACATATCTTGTAATCCATCAACATTTATAAGAGATTTTATTAATTTTCAAAAATATGGTTTTGCAATAAATGAAATCTCTATTCTAGATCTTTTCCCTGCAACAAATCACTTTGAGCTTTTTGTTCATCTTTGTCGATAAAAGACTTTAATCTGGCTTTCTTAATGGAAGCCTCTCTATTTAGAACAATCGTTCTCGGCTTTGTTTGTAGAGTCCCATACTTTTTTCATTTCTGTTCTGCAAACCTCAACATCTTTAAATGCTTCCAGAGCTTCGTTATCTTGGGATATTGCGCTGTAATTAAGGGCGCACGCACCGCATTCAACATAAACAGTTTCTGTTAATGCAATAGTTATAGGGAAACAATCGCAAAGACATGTTGTGTCCTGCTTGCAGTCACGAGAACATTTTGCAAAATCCTGGCTCTTAGAAGAGTATTTTTGAAATTCAAGAAAAGAACAATTGAATCCTTTTTTGTCGCAATCAGGGTAGTAGACAGCCTTTTGATCGTTGCTGCCGTCATTACTAACATCGCTGCTGCCTCCATCGCTGCCACAAGAAACAATTAAAAAGAGAGTCATAAAAATTAAAATAAGCTTTGTCATCTGAACCTCTAAAAAAAATTAAACATTAACCCAACTTTCGCACAAAAACCACAAAATTAGGCAAAAACAAAGCTTTCCAAAGCG
>CAZISX010000053.1:16928-23748 GCA_964542005.1 uncultured Spirochaetales bacterium | reverse complement strand
CAGATATTGATGATAATTATGAAGGTATTTTTGCAGATCCGGAGCTTGAAAAATGTATTGAAAGACATTTGCCGGAAGGTGAAATCATCTCTGAAGAGGTTCTTGCTTCTATAACAGATGTTTATTGTGACATGGAAGAAGTAAGAGACATAAGAGGAATTGAAAAACTTATTAATCTTCATAAACTTTATCTTACATCATACCAAAATATAAAAGATTACCGACCTTTGGCAAGACTGAAAAATCTAAAAATATTGGAACTAAGTTATTATGATAAAGCGCCTTTGGACTTAAAAACACTTATTGGTCCAGAATCGCTTGAAGAATTGTCTGTGCGCAACTCCAGTTTAGAATCATTTGATAATGCAGGATATTTTCCTAATTTGACAAGGCTTGCATTAGCTTTTAATGAACTAAAAGAAGTTCCTAAAGATCTTGATAAACTGCCTAAACTGGAAACTGTCGGAATAGGTGGCAACAAAATCACCTCTTATGAGCCGTTAAAAAAACTTTCTGGTGCAAAAAATCTTTCTGTCTTAACAGTTGCCGAAAATCCGGCATCTGGTTTATCTCCTCTATCTTCTTTAAAACATCTGCCAATAAAAGTTCTTTATGTTTCAGGCGGCGATAGTTACAATAAAGTTATTTCTGATCTTTCACCTGTTGCCGAGTTTGAAAGCCTTGAGCTTTTGGTTGCACAGGATAACATAATTACAAAAATTCCGGAGAACAAATGGGTTAATCTGAAGCAACTCAGGCTTTCTTTTAATAAATTATCAGATATTTCAAACATTGTTTCATGCAAGAATCTTGAAAAACTTCAACTAAGTAGTAATTTGCTAAAAGATGTTTCTGCTCTTTCTTCTTTGCCAAAATTAAGATTTGTTTGGCTTGACAGTAATCTTATTGATACTATTCCTAAATCTTTTGAAAATTTGCCTGGACTTAGCTATTTATCTGTTGTTGGAAATAATTTGAGGGATATTAAAAATGCAGCCTATTTTGATAAATTGGAATATTTTTATGATTTTTATATTTCTTATAACTTTATAACAGATATTTCCCCGCTTAAAAATCTTAAGTATTTGAGCAAGGTAGAACTTGATAAAAATTGCATCAAAGATTTCTCACCTATTGCAGATATGATTGAAAGGGGAATTGTTTCTGGCGTTGATACCCAAAAGGAAAGTTGCGAACAACCAATATTTTTACAGGAGGTTTTTTAATGAAAAGAAAATTATTATCTTAAAAATTTTTAACTAATGAGTAATTCACTAAAAGATGTTTCAGCGCTCTCTTCTTTGCCAAAATTAAAATTTAATATTTACCATTTTACCAATTAATGCCGTCAAAATATAAAAAATAAGCGCATAAAAAACAATAATAACAAATAAGCATATATAGTCGGCAGTTAAAACAAGTAAGTCGGGTAAAAAAGGAGGCAAGCAGTAATAAGAGATAATTAATTAGAAAAGTATTTAGAATAAAAATGAAGAAACTAAACAATATACACATCAAAATATTTGCCAGCAGAGTTTGTCTTTAGATGTTTAAACAATAAAAACCAACATAAATTATAATTGATTTTTTCATAAGATTTTTGTATTCTAAAAAAGTCCAATCGTTTATAAACAATTACAGCGGAGACCTAGTATGAGAGAAATGACCTATGATGACGGTACAGGCGTTAAACAACTTGAATTTACGCTCAAAGATGTTCTGATTGATTATCTTCATGTGAAAAAAAATTATCGTACAGTTTACAAAAAAGACGACATGGAGCTTTTAAAAAAAAACATGTTAGTTATGGGAATTATTTCTCCACTAATCGTTTTTAAAAGAGGAAAAGATAATTATGAAGTTGTTGACGGTAATAGAAGATTAATAGCAGCTAAAGAAGCAAGAAACGCAGCATTTGTCAAAATAAACGAATTAACAGCAGAAGAGCGTGAAGACCCAGACATGGAACTTCCGCCTTTTGAGTTTATCAAATGCAATGTCATAAACAAGGAAGACGATTACAATGATTTTGCTGAAATTGTACAGTTATCAGTAAACGAAACAGCCAGGAACAGCCCAATAGATGCTGCTTATAAAATTGCAGAACTTGTTGACTCAACAAAAGTAACACTTACTGAAATAGCGGAAATTATTGGTTATGAATATAACTATTGTACGAAAATGTATGCTGTTACAAAATATAACAATCCATTACTAAGAGCATTTCTCACAGGCAATGATATTTATTTTATTACCAAAAACAACAATGATACAATCTACTCACACTCTTTTGAAGAATTATTACAACAAACAGCTGATCCTACAGAAATTAAAAAAATTACTGGCAGCATAAACACAAACAAAATACCATTTTTCTCACAATTGCTAGACGAACTAACTAAAAGTTTAAAAATCATTTATGATGAAAACAGAAATATTGTAAACAAATTCATGTACACAGAATATAATAACATGATAGCTGACATGATAAAAAAAGGAATAACAGAAACTCCGAAGATTAAAAATATATTAAATAAGTTTATAAACAAATATCTTCCAGAACAAGCGGAAGTAACTTTGGAGAAAAAAACAAAAGAAACAGAAAAAGATGTAGATAAACTAAGAAAAATGTTATTAACAATAGAAACAAATAACGAAACAAGTATTGAAGAAATCAACAATATCTTATTGAAAAAACAAAGCAAATATTGTATTGTTCCTGTCGAAGAATATCACAAGTACACCTCAAAATAATTTAAGCCAGAACTCAATCACAAACAACGGTTTCTCCGAAAAATAACAATATCAAGCATTATTTTTTAGTTAAAATAAAAAAACAACACCATAAACACAGCCAGCCAAATAAAAAAACGAGCATAAAAAAATAAAAAAAATTAAATATAGAAAGATAGCGATACCATATTTTTTAGTTAAGAACAATCAATTTAATAACCAATAAATAGATAAACAAAAAACAACAAAAAACAAAAATCAGTTAAAACAGCAAGAAATTATAAAAAGCAGCAAAAAATAGAATTCAGCAAAAACATTGAAAAATCACTAAAAATGTCAAAAAACAGCAAAAAAACAAAAAAAACAGAAAAAAATCACCAAAAATGCCCAAAAACGACCAAAAAAGCATAAATATACAAAAAATTCAAAAATCTGAAATTCACCAAAAAGCCAAAAAAACAAAAAAAATCACTCAAAAAGACCAAAAAACACGCAAATTTATGATAAAAAGAAGGCAGTTTCATTATGAAAGGGTTTTTAGTGTCACTAAACCGCCCCCGAAACTAAAAAGATTAGGAAAAAAAGTAAAACCAGTATAATACAAAAATTTGAGCCGGTGCCTAATTAACCCCGACAGAGGGCTTCCGTGATACTACGCATCCCGAAATCCCTCCTGGGGGCGGCTCTGCGTCGCTCTGCTCCTTGATCTCGGTTTTGCCCCAGCGTTGCTGCGTCAAAACTTAACAAGGCACCTCGAAGGAAAAACAACGATCTTGACATTAAAATTAAATAAAAATGTTGCAGGAAGAACTTTGACTTATAATAAAAAAATTGATAAAATAAACACAGAAATTTTGTAAAAAAAAAGAGAAAAAATAATAAATGGCAAAAAGATTTAAAGTACAAAACGGACAACAGCGAGACCTGATAAGAATGCTTGGCAGCGTTGGAATTATTACAAAAGAAAACGCAGACACAACATTTTACAGAACCAACATAAAATATCTTGAAGAAAATAATCTTATAAATATAGCATCACCAACCGGAGAAGAAGTAATAAGACTCTCTACAAAAGGAAAAGATTATGCAAGAAAATATTTATCAGACAAACTATATAAACATCGAGACAATCAAATAGGCCATGATCTAAAATTATCCAAAAAATATCTTGAACTATACAACACAAATAAAAAAATGGCATACAGTTGGATGAATGAATCAGAACTGGAAGATTATTTTGGAGCACAAGGAATATTAATGCAAGGAGTAGACGGCGCATATTTTGAAAATGGAAATCCAGAAGGAAAACTAATAGCAGTAGAATCAATCTCAAAAAATTATAGTCAAATGAAAATATCAGAAAAAATAGAATTAATGGAGACATATTTTGACTCTTACCACACCGTTTAAAGAACACACCATAGCGGAACTATGGTGTATAATAATTTCAAAATGTGGTGGCTACTTTTTAAAAGAACAAATCCCGCCATTTATATATAAAGAATTTATCAGAACAAATCTATTATCAATAGTTAAAGTATTATCAGACAGAACCACACTATATAAACTTCCCGATGAAATGATAAAAAAAATATTCTGACACAATGAGAGATGACCCCAAAAATCTATTAACACCACTAGGCCAAAAAGAATTTAAAAAACTCTGTAAGAAACAAAAACCTGAAAATAAATTAGCAGCACCAAGAAGAAGACTCTGGTGTAAAAACTTATTAAAAGAATTTTTAGAAAACCCGCTCAATAAAAATTATTACAAAAAAACGAACATATTAATAAACAACTATACCTTGTTTAAAAGCATTTCTTTATTAAACCTATATAATTCAAAAGGCATACTAATCGCAACAACAGAAGAAGAAAATAAACACCTTAAGAATTACCAATATCCACCAAAAAACATAAGAGGAAAAGGAATATTCTTTTACATCAATCTACTCAAACAAGAGCATGCAGTAATAATAATAGATTTAGACAAACCAATGGATAGGCTTTTTTTTCAAATAAGAGAATATAAAAACTACAACTCAGACATTAGATACGGGGATTTTAAATACAACGATTCAGAAAAAAATAAGAATGCAGAAGCCCCAATAATAATAATATCGCAAAAACCTGAAATGCTAATAGAACTAGAAGCACTTGATGCGAAACCCGAAACATCACTATACAATGTAGAAATTATCTATGACTACACCTACAAAAATAAAATTTATAACAATAAAAAGGAAAGCAAAAAATGGAAGAAATAGACAACATTAACTGACGATTTCCCTAGCTGCCCTTTTCCACTCGAAAAGCAAGACCTTTTCATAAACACAACAATTGCAGTCTATGCCTCCGATATTCTCTGGAAACCCTTTAGCAAATGATCCATAATGGAATTCTATTGCCTTTTTAGAATATTCAAATAAAATAAAAATAGTTAGTTGCAGTGACCGTTCACCAGCATCTTTATTGTTAATTTAAGGAGATTTGTCAATGTGTAAAAACAACAAATTAAAATATATAAGACCAAAATTATCAAACAAGACATCAAAAAATAATTTTCGCACTGATATTCCTTACATATCAGAAATAGATATGGCTATTTCCGGCCTTAAAAAACTTCAGGATAAGAATCATGTAGAAAAAATAAATAATTTTTTAAAATCCATGTCAAAAGAGCTATAATCTTTCTTTTTTCAATAATTTTTTCATAAACAAAAAAGATTTGCTTAAAAAAACCAAACATTATAAAAAGAATAAGCTAAAAGCCAGGAGGCAATAATGGATAAAAACTATCTTGAAAAAACCGTTTATGAAGCATTCCAAGAGAGGATAGCGTATATATTTCAAGAATTTGACAACATCCTTGTCTCCTTTTCCGGAGGCAAAGACAGCGGATTACTACTTAATCTTGTACTTGACCACAAAAAGAAGCACAAAATAACAAAAGAAGTAGGATTATTTCACCTTGATTTTGAAGCACAATATGAAAAAACCACAGAATATGTTGAGCGCACCTTTGAAAAGTATGAAAAGGAAGTAGCACCTTATTGGGTATGCCTGCCAGTAGCCAGCAAAACCCCCGTAAGCAACTATGAATTATACTGGTATCCGTGGGACCCCGACAAAAAAGAAATATGGGTAAGAAAAATGCCCGACAAACCGTACATAATAAACCTTGAAAACAACCCAATAAACCTATACCAGTATAAAATGACACAAGAAGACCTCTCTTCCCAGTTCAGCCGGTGGTACAAAAACATAAAAGGCGGAGGGAAAACAATATGCCTCCTTGGAATAAGAGCCGATGAATCATTGAACCGGTATAATGCCATAGTAAATAAAAAAGAATTATACCAAAACAAAAACTGGATAACCAAAAAATTCAGCAATGTTTACAACGCCGCACCACTTTACGACTGGACAACAGAAGATATTTGGATAGCAAACGGCAAATTCGGATATGACTACAACAAACTTTATGATCTTTTTTATATGGCAGGTCAAACAATAGCACAAATGAGAGTAGCCAGTCCCTTCAACGAATGGGCAATGCAAAGCTTAAACCTGTACAGAATTATCGAACCAAGAACCTGGGCTAAACTCGTAGGCAGAGTTGTAGGAGCCAACTTCGGCTCAATATACGGAGGCACCAAAGCATTAGGCTACAGAGAAATAACACTACCCGCCGGACACACCTGGAAAAGCTACACAAAATTTCTACTAAAAACACTACCCGAAGAAGCAAGAACCCTCTACATAAAAAAGTTTATAACATCAATAAAATTCTGGCATAGAGTAGGGGGCGGATTTTCGCAAGAAGTTATAAAAGAAATAGAAAGCTCCAAAAAATACCGGATAAAAAAAAATGGCACATCAAACTACACCAAAGACCAAAAAACAAAAATAACATTTTTTAGAATTGAAGATAACACAGACGACATAAAAAGTACCCAGGACATACCATCATGGAAAAGAATGTGTTTTTGCATCCTAAAAAACGATCATCTCTGCAAATTCATGGGCTTTGGTCAAACAGCAACACAAATGAAAAGACAAAAAGAAATAGTACAAAAACTTGAGC
>CAZISX010000053.1:14356-16918 GCA_964542005.1 uncultured Spirochaetales bacterium | reverse complement strand
GATAAAATAGAAATACTAAACCTGATAAGAGAAAAGCTCCACGAAATAAGCCCCTTAAAACATCATCCCGTTGACTATGTAAAATGGGTTAAAACAGAAAAAGTTGAAGCAAACGAATACAACCCCAACCAAGTAGCCCCACCAGAAATGAAACTCCTGATCCACAGCATCGAAGCAGATGGCTATACCCAGCCCATAGTTGCAAATCCCGAAGAAGAAACAATAAGAATTATTGACGGCTACCATAGAAGACAAGCCGAAAAAGCCAGCCAGCACATCCATCAAAGCACAGCCGGCTATCTACCCGTAACAATAATCAGAAAAGAACAATCCTCACTCGGCGACCGCATGGCATCAACAATAAGGCACAACAGAGCTAGAGGCTCCCACGATGTTGAATTAATGAGCAGCATAGTAAAAGACCTTGTTGAAATGGGAAAGAGTGATGATTGGATAGCCCGCAGCATCGGAATGGATAAAGATGAAATCCTTAGACTCAAACAAATAACAGGACTTGCCTCACTATTTGCCACAAAAGAATTTTCACAAGCATGGGAGTAACATACCTACCGCCGCCGCCGTTTTTCTTCAAATAATTTCAAAAATAAGCAATACCACCTTTGATTCCTTATTAAAAACACATCTTTTTAAATCTGTTGATTTGTACTCATATTTTTGATAAGATAGGTAACGGGAACAGGCATTCCTTAAAATATTAATCCCCCAGCCGCAAACTGGGGGATTTTTTTTAATCAATTAACAGTGGGTTGAGCTTTATAATATTTGGAAATTGGCTCAATATTAATTGCTTTTGCAGGACATAATCCAGAACAAAAGCCACAGCCATCACAAAGTAATTGATCAATACCATTTTCATTAATGGAGTTACAAAAAGAGGTCTTCAAACATTTGCCACACCCAATACATTTATTTTTATCAATATTGGCAACCGCTTTTTTAAAAACTGTAGCACCTTCATGGATATCAATTCTTTGTTTTTCAGGAATATATTTAAGTTTCCACAATTCTGAACATTCTAGTTTTTCCATTTTTTCAAGCAGTTCTTTAGTTATTACCTCTATTATTTCATATCCATTTAAAAGTACAGGCGATGCCAACATTACAGCATTTGCACCAAGCATAAATGCTTCAATAATATCTTCAGAATTTGTATATCCACCACCCGCACAGATTTCAAACTTACTCGTTTTACTAATTATTGTAAGATAATGATTTGTAAGCTGCTTTTGAAACGAACCATAAATAGAGGACATTCCCAAATTATTTACATAATTGTATTCAATTTTCCCCTTTGAATCAATAGGACTTGAAACTCTCAAAGAATCTAACACAAAAACCCCCTGTAAATCTTTGGCAGAAAAAAAATCAGCAAAAAGATATGCTGGAATATTATTGTTGAGCTTAGGCACAACAGGAATAGATAAATTTTTTGAAATTTCTGCAATAATTTGTTTTAGTTTCAAAAGATTAGATTCTTTTGCTGCTGGCTGCGGAAGATAAAAAAGGTCAAGATGAAGTAATGAAGCTCCTGCGTTTTTTAATTTTATTGAAGCCTCAACCCACTTTTCTGATTCAAAATCTGTGATTGCTAGGCTGGCAAACAAAGGCATAGCTGTCTTATTTCTGGTTTTTTTAATTATCTCGACAGCTTCTTTAATGGTTAATGTCTCTCTTGCAAAAGTGCTGGTTGCATAGTATTCATTGTTTTTTATAAAAGTACGCCGAAACCCTATACTGTTTTTATCCACTGGTTTTTCAAAAACACTTGCAGATTTAAGAATTGCTGCGCCTGCCCCAGCCTTTGATGCTTTGATTAATCCTTTTGTTGTTTCAGTTGCAGGACAAGAAGCTATAATGATAGGATTTTTCAACTCAATACCACAAAATGTTGTCTTCAATTTATTCATTTATTACTCCCCATGATTAAAATAAATTCTGACATCTTTATTTAATATTTTTCCAAAATTTTCAATTTTTTTCTTATATAAAATCCAATATTGCTTTCCAAATGATGTGTTATAAATTTTGTTATAAATATCTATGTGCTCTGGATAATTTTCTGCAATAAAATTCAGCACACGCTTTTTGTATGAAGCTCTTAAGTTAAGATTTTCAAAAAGAAAATAATCAGTTATAGAAGAGCATTCCTTCATCAGCAAAAAAACATCTGTAATTTCAGGAAAAATTGGAGAAATAAAAAGATAGGTTGAAATATTGTTTTCATATAGTTGTTTTAGCGCACTAAGTCTTGCCGATGCCAGAGATGCACCAGGTTCAGTTTTTTTGCTAAAGACATCATCCAAAGTGTTGCACGAGATCCCAACTGTTACATCTGGAATTTTTTTAATAAGATCAATATCTCTTAAAACCAGTTCAGATTTTGTAAGAATTTCAACATGACCTTTAGTTTTTTGAAAAATCGGAAGGATTTTTTGCATTTGACAATATCTTTTTTCGAGTGGTTGATATGCGTCTGTTACAGAACTCAACAATACAGTTTCACCAACATGAAGTGGATCTTTGAACTTTTTTTCATCAAAA
>CAZISX010000053.1:3933-14346 GCA_964542005.1 uncultured Spirochaetales bacterium | reverse complement strand
ATCACCTGTTTCTCCACAAAATCTTTTCATAAATTCGGCATAACAATAAATACAGCGATGCATACACCCAAGATATGGGTTTATAACATAATCAGCATCTTTCAATTTGCTTTTTGTAACAATATTAGCTGTGTTTTTTTCAAAAACTTTCATTAGTTTACTCCATTTTTTATTTTATAAAGAATCAGACTTACTGCCGTCAAAAATGCAAAAAAGGAAGCTGCTAAAAATGGCACCATAAACGATTCTGTTAATAAAAATCCTACTAATCCAATTACTGTTCCACCAATATGGCCTAGATTTTCAGCGACATTCATAGCATTTGAGGAGATATTTTCTTTCTGCTCGTTTATTTTTTTTATACAAAACACAGTTCCGCCTCCAAGTCCGCTTAATATCCACAAAAGAATAAATAGAACAGTATTAGACATTTCAAAAGCCATCAAAGGAAACAATATGGTTAAAAACAAATGACCAGTCACCGCATAGTAAAAATATGAATTTCCTTTTGCAATTTTAGGAACAGTTATATAAACAACCCATCCAGCAGCAACAAACAAACCAAGAAAATAAAAAGATGTCTTATAGCAAGTATAAAAAATCACAGGAATAAAATAAACATAAGAAAAATAATGAATTTGATGGAATATCATGACAACGCCAATTTTACCAATCTTGGCTTTAGAAAATGCCTGAGGCATTATTTTTAAATCATAAATAAACATTGAAAAAAGAGTTACAGCTAAAAAAAGGAAGAACATAGAATAAGATAACAGCAGTAGAGGAGAAAACACAAACCCTGCAACACGCCAAACTCTCTTTGTAAATTCAGGCAAATTACTCTTGCTTGAGGATCTTAAGCTTTGGAGTGAAGCAGAAAAAAGCAATACACTCATAAAAGTCATAATATATTGCAAAACAAAAAAGCTTAAAAAAGAGATTAAAACAGAAAAAACAAGAGCAGCTAATGTACCTTTTTTTCCAATAGAAAATGGATTAGGCACAAAATTTCCGAGTTGATAAGCAAGGCCGACACCAAGAACCGCAGGAATTGAAAACTTTAACGAAATAGCCCAGATAACACAACCAATCTCCAGAAGACCGGAAATAAAACTAAGCACCAGAAATGTGGTTTTTTCAGAAAAGTAATTTCTCATGCAGCTTTCTCCATAGTTTTTTCATTTATATAACAAGAGAAGCAATGATTGGTTAAATATTCCATTTTTGGGCCGGATAAGATTTCTCTAATCGAATGATTTTTTAATGACCCAAGATTAAATTTTTCTGAAATATTTTTATGTTTATCAATTGCCCAAAAACAACCCGTAGCACTACCATCAGGATAAATTCCTATAGATTTTTTCCCTGCTCTTTCACAATATAAACAGCTATTAAAAGAATAATGAGGACTAACCTTTAATGATTTAGGGCACTGTTTTTTTATCCACTCTACGGCTGCAATCAAATCTGTTTCATTGGGAATTAAAAAAGAATAGTCAGCACCACGGCCTGAAGGAAAAAATCTTAATAGACTCCACTCATCAACGCCAAGATCAACAATACGATTAATAAGCTTTTCAAGGTGAGGTTTTTTTATCGTTTCTGTTGTAAGCACAGTTTGAAGACCAACTTTAAATCCATTTTCTTTAAATAACAGAGCTGATTTTTCTGCAGTTGCATGATATGCTTTTGGCCTGTAATACAAGGGGATTTCAGATGGGGAATCGAGAGTCAACTCAATATCATTAACTTTTCCAATTAGTTTTGAGATATATTTTTCTGCAAAAGCACCTGATGTGCTGATCCCAATATTTTTTGCACCCAAAAGTTTTGAAGCATATAAAATGACATCTATGTTTTCTTCTTCTATAAAAACTTCGCCACCAGAAAAATCAATAGAAACAGGAAATGGAAGCAAGGCAATATCATCAATAATTTTATACTTTTGGTCTATAGAAAGATCTGAAGAACATTTTACTGACTCTTTGCTGGCATCCATGCAACAAATTTTACAGTCCCACGGACAGCGACTTGTGATATCCCAAATAATTTTTAAAGGAGTATTTCTTTCTTTATCAAAATCTTCAGCAAAAGAAGGTTTGTTTTTTCTTAAAAGCCAGTTTGATTTTAATTTTTTTTCATTTTTTTTAATAACTTTTCCGAATTTTGCTTTCATCTGAGCCTCCTTAAAAATTAGTTCTAAAATTTAAAAGGAATTTCAGCTTAAAATTTCCGGGAAAAATTAAGATTTTTTTCGATTATTTTATAACGCAATGAATTTAAAGGGGAAAAACTTCATTTAGTTACAGTTTCAACCAGATGCCGGCGTCTGCTTCAATGTAACAATGTTTGACCCGTATTTTTCCACAAAAAAAGTTTCAACCAGATGCCGGCGTCTGCTTCAATGTAACCAGAATCCTTTAATCAAGATATATCGAAATGGTTTCAACCAGATGCCGGCGTCTGCTTCAATGTAACTGAGCGAGATTACACCTGATGGAATGAGGATGTTTCAACCAGATGTCGGCGTCTGCTTCAATGTAACCTTACTGCAACGCTGAAAATGGCGAAACAAGGGTTTCAACCAGATGCCGGCGTCTGCTTCAATGTAACTAATGGAACAATCACACTGGAGCACCGGACAGTTTCAACCAGATGCCGGCGTCTGCTTCAATGTAACGATAAAATCCGCAGAGTTCAAGGGGGTTGTAAGTTTCAACCAGATGCCGGCGTCTGCTTCAATGTAACCATTCCCCAAGGAGGAAAATCATGGCTTTAAGGTTTCAACCAGATGCCGGCGTCTGCTTCAATGTAACCTTAAGCTTCGTTAAAACAAATAAAGACATAGTTTCAACCAGATGCCGGCGTCTGCTTCAATGTAACAAACTTTTACCAATCGTTAAATACGAAAAAAGAGTTTCAACCAGATGCCGGCGTCTGCTTCAATGTAACTGAATCGTATAGTGGAGACAACCACGCTAAAAGTTTCAACCAGATGCCGGCGTCTGCTTCAATGTAACTATTGAAGACGAGCAGGCAGTAAGATATAAAGTTTCAACCAGATGCCGGCGTCTGCTTCAATGTAACAAAAACAATTTGATTTAGAACAGGAGAAAAAAGTTTCAACCAGATGCCGGCGTCTGCTTCAATGTAACTCTAAAATTTAAGATTTCGTGTTATAAGAATAGTTTCAACCAGATGCCGGCGTCTGCTTCAATGTAACTATTCCTTGCGAAACAAACAAGATTCAAACAGTTTCAACCAGATGCCGGCGTCTGCTTCAATGTAACAAAAAGAAGAAGTGGAAGACCGCGTTGTCAAGTTTCAACCAGATGCCGGCGTCTGCTTCAATGTAACATTTGGAACGATTACGTTGTGCTTACTCATAGTTTCAACCAGATGCCGGCGTCTGCTTCAATGTAACTGACCCAACGGACTAGTATCGGGGGCTTTGAGTTTCAACCAGATGCCGGCGTCTGCTTCAATGTAACTAAAAGATGAAGTAATACCAAGAGTATACTAGTTTCAACCAGATGCCGGCGTCTGCTTCAATGTAACTTTGACTAGATAACACAAAATCGTCTCGTACAGTTTCAACCAGATGCCGGCGTCTGCTTCAATGTAACTCTAGCCTTTGCAATTCTCGGTTTTCAATGAGCTTTTTCGGCAAAAATTCAGAACCTTTTTCGTAGAAACAAAAAACGACAGAAAAAGCACTCTTTTTTAACCAGCAAGCATAACATATCCCGCTAAAATCATTCAACATTCAGAACCTCAAAAAGCAAAGACATGGTTTTCATCAGGATTTTCTATTGTTTCCTTTCCTATTTTAATAGAAGGGAAGCAATATTCCTGTTTGTAAATCTTTATGAATCCGCTCTTTATGTCAAGTTTTTGTAGATTATTAATCATTTTTATTCTGTCTGTTTCGTTTAAAACACATTCAAAAACACTTTTTTGTGTTCTAAATCCATATCCAAGCAGAATTTTGTCAACTTTTGACCGCTCCTTGTCTTGGGAAATATCATATACAACTACAAAGTTTCCGGTTTTCATGCTTTTACTCCCACTTGTACCACGATATTTTGGAATTTTCTCTTGCCCACTTTTTGATGCTGGTACATTGTTCATAAATTTCTTCTAAAAGGGTTTTTTCATTTTTGGTATTTGTACGCTGAAGCTCTTTTTCTATGTTGTTTAAAAATTTTATTTTAGGTTCATACTTAAGATATAATGCCCCCTTTTTTTCAATAAAATCATCTTTTTGTATAATTTTAAGATTTACGACTCTTATTATTGCTCTAACTATTCTTGCTCTAAATGGTTCCTGAATATCACAAGTTAGTGACTCATAACGGTTTTCAGGACTGTGTAAGAATCCAATATACGGATCAAGCCCTAATGATTTTACAATAAGATTTATTCTGATAAAAAGCAGCGCATACCCAAAATTTAACAGAGAATTTATTCTGTCAGGCATCTCTTTTTCCCGCTTAATAAATTTAAAATCCTCTTCTTTTATCATTGTTTTAATGTTGTCATAAATTATTCTTGTTGCAAAACCCTCATGCCCTCTTATTTCATCTGTTGATTCAGATTTTATTATGTTTTCACATTCCATCTCTAATTTTTCCAAAATTAGAGATGTTCCAGCTTTATATCTTTCTTTAAAAAGTGTTTTATATCCTGAGATCTTTGATATTGCTATATTTTTTGCAATTTCTAAAAAATCTTCTGAGGCAAGGCTCTCATATTTTGCTCTGTGTTTTGCAATAGTCTCATACCAGGCTTTATTTTCAGGAATAAAGATTGATGAACTGTTACTCTGCCCTAGCGATATTGAAACCTTAATCTCTTTTTCGCTGCATTTTTTTAACAGCTCTGTGGAAAAAACGCTTTTCTCTAGTACTATCAGTTCACTAATCCGGTTTAATGGATAAGTTTGCATAACACTTTTATCTTTGACAATTTGTACAGTTTCGTGATCTAACGATAAAAATGTATGCGAAGTTGAAATATATAACGGTTTTCTGTACGAAAAATCGGGGTCGTCTTTTTCTTTTATTTCAACTGGTTTCGACTTGTCTGTCAATCTGAAATATCCTTGCGAACTTGAAAGCTCTGCTCCGGCATGAAGCTCATGGCAGAGCAGAAGCAAATCTTTAATTTTTTCAAAACAGCCCTTTAATAATAACTTGCCAGTGCAGCCGTGAATTTTTTGACCACGCGTTCCATTAACCTGATGCGTGCAAAGCTCTGTGTAAATAAAATTGCTGGAATCAACAGTAAATTCAAATTCAAAATCATCTGCTTGATAATTCAAAAGTCTCAGAAGTCTGTTTTTTAAAGAACGGATTAACATTTCTGCATCAAAAAAGCTATTGGCATAATCTTTTTTTGGCTTAAATGGAAGAGGCATAAGAAAATCAAGCTCAATTTCTCCATTTTCAGGAATTTCAGGGAGTTCTTTACGAAGCAATTCTGGAGTTCTTTCTTCAATCTCAAAAATCTGTATAAGTTCATAATATTTTTGATTTTCCAAGACAGCCATTCTTTTTTGTAAAGAACTCCTGAATCTTTCAATTATTTCTGGCTCCATGCTGCAAAAAAAATAATGAACCTCAAAAGATTCATTTTTTTCAAGAATAACATCAAACTTTTTTTCCGGAACATGATAAAAAATCTGAGGAACTGTCCTGTTTTTCCACTGTACTTCCGGAAATTCCTCAAGAAAAGAGTGTTTAACTATTGCCTGGAGCGTAGAATGAAGAATCTCCCTTTTTTCAATATTCTTATAAATTGCTTTTAAGCGATACCAGGATAATTTCATTGATTTTCTCTGAAATATCCATAACCAACCGCTGTTTTTGCACCTATTCCGTGGTCGGTGAGGGCATGTTTAACAATACATTCAGCAACTAAAAGGTATCTGTCTCTCACCTTGTTCTTTGATGAAAGAATGAACTGAAATTCTGTGTTCGGAGCTACTGTCAGAAATTTAATTGGTGATGGAGAAAGATAATCGGCTGGCGGAGTTTTTCCTTGTCCTTGATAGTAATCGCCATAATGCGGATTCATTATGTCAAGCTCCATTTTCACATCTTCGATTGGAAAAACATCGTGAAAAATAATGTTTCCCTGATTATTTTCACCGCCGAACAGTGTTGTAAAAAGCTTGCTTTTCATAGCTTCGTTTTCATTATTTCCAAACTTTTCAGCTATATACCAGCTTCTGGTTATTCCTTTTACTGCTTGGCCGGGAATATAAGGGATGCCATAAATATGATGAAGCGTGATACCAACTTCATAAACTGATTCAGAGCCGATCCCGACAATCAGCCGCGATTCCGAATCTGTGGTTGAGTTAAAAACTCGAATGTTTTTATGAAGTTCCTTTGCTGATGAGAGGTAGTTATTGGCGATATTGTGAGTTGGAAGCTTGTCTTTTATATCAACTTTTTCAATTAAGAATTTCTTTTTGTTATCATCTTTTTCTTTCTCTGGCTTTCCATATTTAGCAAAAGTGTTTACTCTAAGATGAAAATTGTCTGCAGAAATCCCATTTAAAACAGCTTGTGTTTTTTCAGGTATTATCATTTCCGGCAGTCCTTCATGATTTTGTGTTTGTGGTGAAGAATTGTGCTGTTGTGCAGGTGGTCTGGTTTCATTTCTTTGAGGTGTATCTCTTCTCTCTGTGGTGTTTCCTCTACGATCCTCTGCTTCACTGACACCAATTTTTCTTCCGTCAATTTCCTTATTATTCATTGCCTGTATCGCTTCTTCCCCGGCAGCACTATTTTCAAACTCAATAAAACCAAAACCTCTACTTCGACCGGTATCTCTGTCTTTAATAATTTTACAGCTTTTTATTTTGCCGAATTTAGCAAATTCTTCGTGAAGTGTTGTCTCAGTAGTTTTGTAATTTAACCCTTTAATATGCAAATTCATGCAGATTCCCCCCTTGCTTTCAAACATTCCCTCTGCAAATCTCCTGAGCCAGTCAAGGAGTTTCATGGTTTCGTTGATTGCGCGTCGATAAGTGTCTGTATCCATTTCTATAATAGTTTGTATAAATACTTCGGTAGGCATTTCTTTTGTTATTATTTTCTTCTCAAGTAGCCATTTAATAATATCTTTATATATTGCTTCATAAATTTTACCTTCACTCTTGTCTTTCTTTGAATACCCGAATGCAAAAGCCTTTGCAAATCCAGCATTTCGTATCATTGTAGGCAGTTTTTTCACATATTGCGGATATTCCTTAAGGTTTTTTTCTTTTGCCTTTGTTGCACAGGTAAAAGCATATTGGGCTGTTTGTGATGCAAGATCTCGCACATGACTCATGTTACACCCCCATTCCATAAACTTTAATTATTCCCTTTCCTATGGTTGCATTGCCGCCAAGCTGAAAAACTTTTGGGAAATTATCTTTGAGAAATGTTTGAACATCTGTGTCAGTATCAAGTACCAGATTTTTACCCTGCGAGCGGTCTTTATTTACCGGTCCATTTTGAAGCAATGAAAAAAGAACAGTTTCTGGTGGCAGATATTCTTCTGAAAAAAGAGCTCCAGGAGCAACAGTGCCGGTTGTATTATCAATTTTATTTCTGGTTATAACTTCAGTTGAAAGGGCAACAAAATCCCTGAAAGTTTCATTTGAAACAACTACCATTCTGTCTGTATTTAGGAATGAGAAGTGATTTTTAATGCTGTTGATGGTTTTGTTTTCGATTTCAAATGCATATTCTTCAAGCACAACATTGTTGTTTATTACAAAATTGCTGGAATTAAAAGGTACGCAATTCTTATCATTTAATACTTTTAAGTCACTGATTTCTTTTATATCTAACGGCGATGTGCCAATTACTCCGCAATGTTCATTATACCTTGCAAGAACTTCATGGCAGGTGATAAGTGCATAGATACCTTTTGCTGATTTTACCGGGAAGAAAAGCGTTGTTGCATCGGTAACAGAAAAAGCGCCTGCATGATCTGCACCGCTCTCAGGGCCAAATGTGAGGATTATTCTTTCATCCTTTGGAAATCTTGATTCAAAATCCTCTCTCAACGCACCTTTCAAGCTTGAACTTTCAACTTTCGGAAAATTTGTGTGTTTCTCTCGCTGTATAGGCATATCAATAATGCCAATGTCTGAACCTGTTCCTACATGAAGCGGTGAAATGACTCTCATAAAAAATGGAAGCTGTTTTGTGTACATGGGTTTTCTCCTTAAATATCTAAAAAGTTAGTTTTTGTTATTTTTTCACGCATATTCATTATTTTTTGAATAGTTGCAGAAACACCATTGCCGACAGGAATGTTTAATTTTTTAATTAACAGCTTTGTTTCAGGATAATTCTTAGCAAAAAATGCTTTAATTGAATTGATCTTTTCCTGACTGAATGGTCTGGATGATATTTCCCAAAAAACCAATATATAATGAGTAACTATATAATTGTTTTTTTTGAGAAAATCTAATTGTGAAGGGATTTGTTTGTTTATAAGTGTTTGATATTTTTTATAATCATTATCTTTTACTATTGATATCGGCTTGGATTCGACTATTGCGATGTTTTTGCCAAACACCATTTTACAGTCCAAGTCAGAAATTGTCTGACCTGAAGAATCAACTAAGAGTTCAGATCCTTGATTAACATATTGTTTTAGCTCCTCATTAAATTCTTTGGGATGCACCGTTGTAAGCACAGTCTCTACTAAAACGCCAAGAAAGGTATTGAGGGAAAATTCCGCAATCTCCTTGTTAAACATGCGGGTTACCGGCACAATTTCTTTGTTGTTCGGTCTTAAGTTGTATTTGCTGTCAACTTTAATGAAATTTTTTACTCTATCATTTTCTTCTGATTGCGCTGCAGCCAATTTTTCCATGCAGTAGTTTATGTTTAATGATAAAGGCATGTAAGGAATTTCAATAATATTGCTCGCATCTTCATAAAGATACATTATTTTTGCCTTTATCAGTTGAACATAAATGGTCATATAGGGAATAATCCCCTTGTATCCTCCTGATATGTTAAAAACCAACTCGTCATTAGAATTGTTCTGAATATCATCAATAATTTTAAGAAGATTGTTAAAACCTTTGGACTCGTAGGCATCTTTATCATTTAAGCTTAAATCTTTTGCAATATGCGCCGAAACATCTGTTGTAATTTTTTTAAAATAATCACCAATTATATTGCTAGCCAGACAGGATTGCGCAGTGTCTGTCGCAATAAAATGGAGTGACACATTCTTGCTTTCCAACCTGTTATTTTCCAAATATTTTTTTATACTTTCTATTTCTGCTGATGTATTCTTTTCTTTCAGCCAATATGCTTTTATAATTTTTTCTATTTTTTCCTTTTCCTCTTTACCTTTTTTTTCAAGCTCTTCTGCTGCCAACTTTTCGATCTGTTTTAAATAACTTTTTATTGAAGGGAGTTTTAGGTGCTCGTTTTCAGCACAATACTCAATGTAATTGCTGAACAGGCTTGTGCCGACTGTTGAAATAATTGCAGTCTTAGTCATTGTAAACTCCTATCTTAAAAATTCCATAACCTTGTTTCACATAGCTTTCTTCGCATATTTTTACTGTTGAAAAATGTTCGGCAAATTCCTTTGCTGAGATTTCTTTATCAGTTTCAAGAATATAGACTGTTCCAGGAGCAATAAACTTCTGCATAGCCTTCGGTTTGTTTTCTTTCATATCCCAACCGCCGATGTACAGGGGTTTGTCCATTGCTGCTGAAATGATTTTTGCAGATATCCCATTAAATGAGTATTTAAGATCTTTATCAAAAATATCAGGGTACCACCCATTTTTAAAAACTGCCGGGGTTGAAAAGTAAAGAACAAATTTTTGAGAAGATATATCAGCATAATCTATTTTATTAAAATCATGGTTTGTTTCCTGATAAGCTGCTGTTTTGCCTTCAGCGCCGAACCTTAAAAGCCCGTTTTGAGGAATTTCTAAACCTTCAAAATCTACCAGAATTGAAATATCGTTCAGCCGTTTCATGCCGAGTCTGTATAATTTCCCTGAATCAGTTGTTTTTGTGGAACTATCCCTTCCTATGCCGATTTTAGGTTCAGTCAACACCTGTTCATTAAGCCTGAAAAAAGAGCTTATATTTGAAACCTCAAGGCTGCCTTTCATATATTTTTCAAGGTTTATTGATGTGAAAAGTGCGCCGGATGATGGCTCAACCTCTTTTTCAGTTTCAGCACATAATGGCTTTAAACAGGAAGATGCGGCTGCCTCTTTAATTTTCAATTTATAAAGACCATAAGTTTTCTTATTCTTTTCTTCAATCTTTTCTTCAATTGCCAGATCGGCAGGAACAGGATAAAAATGATCATTTTTTGAAATATATGAAATATCATTTATTTTAAGATTTTTTGTTAGATCTTCCT
>CAZISX010000053.1:0-3923 GCA_964542005.1 uncultured Spirochaetales bacterium | reverse complement strand
TTTGCCCTAACAAGTTCGCTCGGATACTGCGCAAAATAGGCCGCTCTTAAAGCACCATAAATAACTGAAGGCGGCGGCGGAAAAATGCCATCTGCCCAGTTGTCTTCACTCATCGTAAAAGGCTTTCCGTCGCGGAAAAAAAGTGTGTCAAATGATTTTATCTCAATTCTCATCTTTGCCTCCTGTTTCTCTTGCCATAAAATCAATAATGTGAAATGCATTAAAAAGATTGGAAAGTTCTACTTCTTTTATGGCCGTGTTTTTTATTGAATTTTCAAGAAGAATCTCTACCCACGGCATAAAGATTATGCATTTTTTCTCTTTTTCTTCAGGCGTTCCTTTTTGGATTGATCTTTTTAATGTTCTCTTAAGTTCACACTGAAACATCTCTCTAAATTGTTCGTTTTTCACGGCAGAAATTTCAATAATGCCGGCCTTATTAATAAGTTGAGAAAACTCTTTTTCTAAAAACTTCATAAAAGTATTTGATATTTCATTAGATTTTATGTTTTTAACAAGATTATTCATTGACTCAGTTATGAAATGTTCTTTTTCGTCTCTCCAGTTAAATACTGCCTGATTGATTTCACCGGAATGTTTTATTACCGCAACAGCAAACGCATCCTTGCCCTCTTTTTCTTTTGCCTTTTTCTCCATTTCCCGGCTCATGCCAATAACATTTCCTAGTGGGGTTTTTACATGAGCAATTACAACCCCAGCTGAAAAGGAGAGTTTATGACCTTTGCCAAGCCTACCTTTAAGTTTTTCATGAACTTCTGTGTCAAAGAGTGCTCTCAGCCTTTCCATAACAGAAAAGAGTGACTCAAGATTGACAAATCCTAGAAAATCTTCTCCGCCTGCAAAAACTACCTGCCCTTCATCTTCTTTGATTTCCTTGCAAACAGCTTTGGCAAAATCCCCAAGATGTTTTGAGAGATCCTGTTGGAATTTTTTCAAATCCTCGCCATCTTTCAATTTCCCGCCGCCAAGAGTTTCACCCATACTATCGCCATCAAATGCGATAAGGGAATAATAACGGGTTCTTTTAATTTTGTTGTCAACTATTAGTTTTAATATGTCCAGCGTGCTTTTTATTTTTTCATCTGGTGTTTTATCAAAAGATTTATCTTCGTTTATTTTTTTGATTTGTTCTTCCATATTGTTGCTGTCTTTCACAACATCCTTTTCAGTCATTACAAGAATTTGAGGCTCATAGATTTGATTATCTATTTTTTTCCCTAATTTTTTTTCTAACTCTTTCATTGTATGCAGAAGTGCAATATCTGAGGTGCTTTTATAGCTTTCTGCATCTTTGGTGAACCGCTTGAATCCACAGATGGCACAAAGTCCTTCGCCGGTCTTCATCAAGTAATAGTTTTTATTATTTGATGAGAGTAATGCTGCGTCTTGTTGGGCTGCATAAGGTTTTTTGTCAATAAACACAACCGCATTCCTTTCTCCGCATATTGAGCATTTTCTTCCTTTTTCTGTATCGGGCAACTGATTAAATTCTCGTATGTTTTTGACACCGCCAAGAATGGATTCAATTTCTTTGTATTTTTGCTGATAGTTGTTCCCGTCATATTCAACGGCTGCCCATGTGATTGATAAAAAGTTATCTCTTTGGAACTCAACCCCCAAAGGATATTTATTGTTGAAAATATCGTCGAATGCTTCGTCAACCTGGTTTTTGAAGTCGTCTTCAACATGTTTTTTAAGATTTTCTCCAAACTTTTTAATATTATCGCTTTCAACAAATGCCATAAAGCGGTTTGGCATGGATTCAATATTTTCATTGGGAAAAACCACCTCACAATTTTTGGAGATATTTTTTGCTTCTTTAAGTGCAGATTTAGTCAATCCCGAAAGTATCTTGCTCCCTGCATGAAAATCCTGTGCTTTTCTTGCCTGCATGACAAATGACTGGACAGGCGTTATGGTGAATAGAAATAGGTGTTTAGTCATTGGTGCAAACCTCCACTTTATTCATTTTAGTTGAGATATTGTTATTCATTTTTTGATAAGCTTTTTCATATTTGTCATATTTTTCAGGCTTTATGTTAAAGTTGTACGGAAGATGAAGAATGTATCCTGAATAACTACTGCTCTCTCTGGAGATAATCATAAAATATGACTTAGCATGTCTTTCAAGTTGAAGTTCAGTTACATCTTTTTTGTCTACGATTATCGGAGATGCAAGGTATTGCCTAACATCCCATTTTTTATGATCAGGTAGAGCTAGCCTTGACTCTCTATAAATTTTTCCTATTTCAAAAAGTGTTTCATGCCATGTTAGCCAAGTATTGTTCGTTTTAAAAAGGCTCATTTCTTTACTAAAAGCTGTGAATTCAGGTTTTGAACAGAGACTGGACATGTTTTTAATTTTTTTAAAAAATTCCTCAATATTGGAATTAGCGATTATTTCCGTTTCCGGTTTGAGAACAACTCTGCCAAAACCATTTCTGGATTTTGCTCCT
The DNA here is from genome assembly GCA_964542005.1 of uncultured Spirochaetales bacterium. Taxonomy (GTDB): domain Bacteria; phylum UBP6; class UBA1177; order UBA1177; family CALOFP01; genus CAZISX01. The sequence continues at coordinate 1,446 of CAZISX010000053.1, read as the reverse complement.
AAAGCTCCAAAACAATTTAACAGGCTAAAGGCCTCGAAAATATCTTTTTTATGAGATTTGTCGTATGAGACTACCAATTGAAATAATGTGTTGCAAGCAAGACCTTTTCTTGAAAGAACATTTTTATCAAAACGATGATACAGCTCTTTTTTATATTCAACTAATGCTCCAAATCCAAGATAGTTAAAAAGATTAACAGAAATTATTTGGCCATTCCTTGTTCCTTGTACCATATATTTCCTATTTTCTTTTGTTCCGATAAGATCTTTGTCCCAATCAAGCTGTTCATAGATCTGTTTTTTTAGATTCGTTACTCGCATTGAAAAACTGCTTTTCCCTTCCTTTTCTCCACTTCCACCAAAGATCTCTGCTTCTTTTTTTCTCAGCTCTTCAATACTCAAATGTCCGTTACAGGCTCGCCACCAGAATCTCATTGCCGCCTTAATTTCCGGCACTCTTATTTCCGGTGTTCTGCCATCCGCCCCTGCTGAAAACATCGGCGTAATTGTTTCGCAGTTAAAAATGATTTTTTCCATTACAACCTCTATCTACAAGTTTCATATTTCCTAAACCCGACATGTTTAAATATCTGTTTTCTTTCTATTGTTCCGTCACTTTTTGGAATCTCTTTAGAAACCCTTTTGGTTGTTGCATAAATAGGCTCAAATCCTTTTTTAAAACAAAAATCAACCATAAAAAATGTTGCTCCGAAATCACCTTGTATCAACACAAAATCTCCCTCACCGCCTTGAGCCTCAATCCACTCACAAATCATATAAAGGGATTTCTTGTCCAAATTTCCGGATGGTTTAACATTTGACCATGTTTTTTGTAAATTTTCCGGCAAATAAATAAATTCATCAGCCTTCAAACTTTCTTTTGCGTCTTTTATCTGATCTTCTGTCAGTTTGTGTGAGAAAAGTAAAAAAAGTTTTGCCATTTATTGCTCCTTGTTAATTAATTTATAAATGAAATCTTTAGCTTCTTCATTTTTTGTGTCATATCTATCCTGACTATATAAAAAATTGCTGTTGATATTATCTGGAAGATTCCCTACAATTGAACCTAAATATGGAGGAAACTCTCTATAATTCAATATGTTAAATCTATTTTGGATCTCTTCATCCAAATCTCGGTAAATCAAATCAACATTTGGATGCAGCCTTGCAATTGATTGAACAGCATAGCTCATAAGTCGATTGCCACTCGTGACATTGAAAATTATTTTCAGGGAAGAATTTTTTCCTTTAAAATAATTTGCAAGGGCTTTTTCTGCAATGTTCATATCTTTGGAAGACAAGAAACTCTTTTCAATATCTAAAGATTTTCCATAGTTGGCAGCAATAACATTTTCAATTTGTTTTGCTGGAATTTTTGAGAACTCTTCATTTTCTGAATGCCATAAAACAACCTTCTTGCACTTTGTCAAAAGAATTGAGCCAACCT
>CAZISX010000052.1:9042-24574 GCA_964542005.1 uncultured Spirochaetales bacterium | reverse complement strand
ATCTCTCTATGCCGGAACACTGCTTAAAATTCGTCATCTAAATTTTTATCTAAAAGCAGGGATAAAGATAATCAACACAGTCTCAATTCGGCTGGGAATTAGATAGAATTTTTTATTTTCTATTGGAGTTGTTTTCTGTGTTTTTTTCCTCTTCAATCTTTTTTTCAATCATTTCAATTATTTTTTTGTTGCCTGTTTTCAATGCTAAAGAATGAATTGTTCTATCATATCCAACTGTTTTGTCTGCTTTAGCCCCTTTTTCCAATAAATATTGAACCAGTTTTTCATTTTTTGGGTCAATAGCAAGAGAGAGAGGAGAAAGATTGTCAAATGATGTTTTCTCAATGTCAGCGTTCAATTTCTCAATAAGAAACTTTACCATATCAAGTGAATTATTAATTGCAGCAATCATCAAAGGATTCATATTTATAAAAAATCCAGAGTTAATATCAAAAAAGAATGGACGCAAAACTTCGATCATTTTTATATTGTTGTTGTAAACAGCCTCTATTATTGGATTTTTTGCGCTGTTGTTTGTTGTATAGATATCTGCTCCGTTTTTCAGTAAAAGCTTTGCTATATTTGGCAAGTTTTTCCTTACAGCGATGTGAAGCGGCGTATCTCCGTTTGCATCCATTGCATCAATTCCTTTCTTTTCAACTATCAGGCTTTCTGCTTTTTTTAGGTCTCCTTTTTTCAAGACATCAAGTAACAAGAAATCTTTGTATTTTGAATCTGATTCTTTGTTTTTGTCGCATTTTGAACAGTGCATTTTCCTGATTTTATCACAGTTAAATGGTCCTAAATTGAAACAAAGCGCATCCCACGCTTTCATGTTAATTCCGTCAAAATCCTTTGTTGAAAGTTTTTTAATTCCAAGTGAGACAAAAAGCACAACAAGATCTTCGCGGTTAAAAAGAATAGCGTATTCAAGCACATTTCGCTCGTCCATATCTTCGGCATTAATATCAGCGCCCTTTTCAACAAGCATTTTTACAGTGGTGTAATCACTTCTAAAAGCTGACCACATAAGAGGCGTTACTTTATTATTATTTGGGTGGTTTACATCAGCTCCATTTTTGATAAGGTACCGAGACATTACTGTATTTCCCCAATATAATGATAATGACAAAGCTTCACTGAGTGTATTTGAGTCTATTTTTTTATACGACAGCAGTGTTTTCATAAAAGGGGTAACATCTTTTGTTTTTTTGCCTGCTATTGCAGTGATAAGTGAAGATGTCTCATCTTTAGAAAATTTATCAGCACTTGTTTTTAAAAGCTCTTCAAATCCTGATAAATTGTTGCCCTCCATCAAGTCAATTGCTTTTTTAGAAATGGAAACATCTTCTCCTAAAACAACTAAAGAAAAGAAAAAAGAAATTAGTACCAAAAGTTTCATGCTAAACTCCTTTTTATTAGAGAGAGAATGCTCCTCCCTCTCAATTAATTATCTGAAAATATATCTAATTTTTCTGATATTTGATAAATTGTTTTTATTATATCTGCATCGTCAACATTGGTGCTGCTGAAAAGGTATTTCAGCGTTTTAACTGGCATTAATCACCTCTTAAATGTGCGAAGTTATTATAGTTTCGTGTGGAAATTTTTCAAGAATTAATTGAAGAATCGAACGGATTTAGGTAAAAGTTGGATTGAAAAGGTCTCAGATATTTCTAGCACTGTAATCTCTTCTTTCCGTTCTTGACTCACCATCCATCATTTGAACAAAAATTGTTTTTCCTTCCAACCACGACAAATTCAACTCCTCAACAGCGTTGAGCGCATCTCTTTGATTATTCATTTCAACAATTGCAAATGATTTTTTCGGATAGAGAAAAACAGATTTCACGGTGCCATATTCAGAAAAGAGCTGCCTCAAAATTTCCTCATTTGCATAGTAAATGAGGTTGCCAACAAAGATTCTGTTAGATTTCATAACACCCTCCTGATAAAACAAATTGTATAAAGTTATTATAGCACACTTGGTCTTCAGTTCAAGGCGATATTATTAAAAATACTGAATAATCAGTTAATTGTCTTATAAAAGATAGAATCCCCGACAAGGGTTGGTTTTATTTTGTTTTCGTCAACAAGGATTGAGAGGAGTTTGTTTAATTCTGAGGTGTTTAAATTTGTCAGAGAGAGAATATCAACAACTGTCATCGGTCTTATACTTATTGTGTTTAATATCAGTAATTCCAGGTTGTTATTATCAAGTATCTGAAGCGATGCTCTTGTTTCTTTTCGTACTACTATTTCTGCTTTTGCTCCAAAAAATTCTTTTACTTTGAAAAGTGTATCAAAATCAGCTTTTTTAAGATTACTCTCGGTTCCGGGTCTATCTAATGAATTTATTTGGATTTTTTCGCCATTTATTTTGTCAGTCCATTCTTTTATTCTTGAAATTGACTCTATTGAATCATTAATTCCTGGAATAATAAAAATCTCAATCCAGATTTTGCCGGTAAACTTGTTACAAAAAAGAATAAGTCCATTAAGTGAATCTGCTAAATTTATTGTTTCTACAGGTCTGTTTATTTTGATGAAGGTTTCTTCATCTGCCGCATCAATGGAAGGGACAATTAAATTAAGGGAAAGCAGCTCTTCTCTGAGCGTAACATCCGATAATAACAGGGAATTTGTTATGAGTGCTGTTTTGTATTGCGGAAACTCTGATTTTAGAAATACAAGGATTTTCCCAAGTCCAAGATAGAGTGTTGGTTCTCCGGCGCCTGAAAATGTAATATAATCAAGTGTTGGATTTGTTGAGAGATATGTTTTCAATTCTGCAATTATCTCTTCCGGTGGATAGAATAATTTTCTTTCTGTGGTAAGTTCAGTTGTTTTGCCTGATTCACAGTAGATGCAGTCAAGCGGGCATTTCTTGGCTGGCACAACATCAACTCCAAGAGAGATGCCCATTCTTCGTGAAAGCACAGGGCCAAAAAGTCGCTTGTAGCTCATTGCTTGTCCTGTTTTATGTTTTTTAGAGATATGTGGTTAATGTAGAGCCATGAAAGTCCTATAATTGTAACCGGAATTATCTGAATCATGTGCAAAACTATTGCTACAGCCATTCCGGCGGTAGAAGTAATTGCGAATATTTCTAAAGACTTAACTACTGCAAACTGAAAAATCCCGAGTCCGCCTGGGGTAGAAGGAATAAGCATTCCCATATTTACCGTAACAAGCATTAGAAAATAGGCTATTACAGGAATTTCAATCTGAAAAGCATTTACAATTGCGGCATAAACAACAACCTCCATTCCCCAGATTGCAAAAGAGAGGAGAAAAACTTCAATAAATCTTGAAAAAGAGGCAATTGAGGCTGCTCCGTTTAAAAATTTTTCCCCAAGCGAAAATATAGGATTCATAAATTTTGGAGATTTTTTTTCAATTTTTTCCAGGATTTTGATGGGCAGGGTTGAAAAAGATGAGAAAACTATAAGCATAAATAATCCGCCAAAAATCATGCTTCCAACTTCTGATAAATTTTTTACCCAGCCTGGGAAAGGATATATAAATAAGATAGTTGCAAGTATTGCAACTATTGTAAGTCCATCAAAAACCCTCTCAACAAAGATTGATGCAAGTGCTGAGGTTCTTGAAAAACCGTTTCTTTTTCCAGCTAGATAGCTTCTGGTAAATTCGCCAAGTCTTGATGGAAGCACATTATTTACTGCATAACCTGCGGCTGTAAGTTTTATTGTTTCAGAAAGAGCCACAGTTTTGATGTGTTTTAAAAGTATTTTCCAGCGAAGGCCTCTTAAAAAAAATGAGGAAAGATAAAGGGTTGCACCTGATAATATAAGTAAAAGATTTCCTTTTTTTATATAATCCCAGAATAGGTGTAAATCCATATCTTTCAGAAGAAAATAGAAAAGTATCGCAGTTACAGCAAATCCGAGAAACGCTTTGATATTCATAACTCCTCTTACAAAAATGAATGTCCAAAATCACAAGTGAAGTTTAGCTTCTGGCAGGTAAAAATCAATAAAAAAACACAATTTTTGGCATTAAAAACAGGCTTTTAAATATTTTGGCTTTAATTTTCGAGAAACTTAAGCAGATATGATTTAACACTCTCAAATTCGCTGTGAAATTCAGCCATTACAAGCTCAATTCCTTCTAAATTTTCTTCCTTGGCCATTGATTCAATTGTAAGAGCTATTTCTCGCAACTTGTTGGCACCAACATTTCCGGAACTTCCTTTTATTGTGTGGGCTTCTATTTTAATCATTTTCAAATCAATTTTTTCTTTTACCAGAAGGTCGAGTTTTGATATTCGCTCTTTTGTATCATCAATAAACATTGTAACAAGCTCTTTTTCAAATTCCTTGTCGCCTTCAGCTGCTTCTGTAATTCGTTTTATGTTGACTGGCGGTTCGGTTTCTTTTTGTTTTTCAGGTTCATCTGCAATAACAGGTTTTTCAGCATCAATTTGAGGTAATGATGGAATGTTTTTTGCTGTTTCACTTTTTTTTCTTTCTTCAATAGCATCTATAACAACTTTGATTGATTCAATATTTATCGGTTTGCTTAAATAATCACTCATTCCAGCCTTAAGGCATTCTTCCCTGTCGCCTTTCATAACATTTGCAGTCATTGCAACAATTGGAATATTGTTTTTTTCATTAGACATAGCTCTTATTTTTGCAGTTGCTTCAAATCCATCCATTATCGGCATCTGACAATCCATAAAAACCAGGTCATACTTGTTTTTATCAACAGCTTCGACAGCTTCTTTTCCATTTTTCGCAATATCACAGCTATATCCAAGTTTTTGAAGCATACGGACTGCAACTTTTTGATTTATAACATTATCTTCAACAAGGAGGATTTTAAATGTATCTCTATCAACCTCATCGATGAGATGTTTTGTAATTATTGAAGATTCTTCAATAATTTTTTGCTCTTCTTCGCCCGAACCCAAAACCATAAGAAGTGCTTTATAAAGATATTTCTCTTTCACTGGTTTTGTAAGATAAGCCTGATATCCTGCTTCCATCATTTTCTGAGCATCGCCTCGATCAGGCATTGCGGTAAGTAAAATAAGTTTTATCTGGGCTGTATCGGGATTTTTTCTTAGTGTTTTTGAAAATGTTTCTGCAGAGTCGGAAGAGTGGTTGTATCCGACAAGAGCTGCCTGATAGATTTTGCCCTCCTCTGCACTTTTTTTAATTAAATCCATCGCAGTATCAACTGTTTCCGCATCATCGGTGATGCAGCCGAATCCTTTAAGCTGTTCAATAAGAACAAGTCTGTTGTGTTCATTTGATTCAATTATTAAGATCCGTTTGTGTTTTATTGTTTCATGAGAGTATTGAATTGGTTCCTGTGTTTTTTCCGGACAATCAAATGAGGCTGTAAATGTAAAAGTTGAGCCAAACTCTTCTTTACTGTCAACCCATATTGTTCCATCCATCATTTCTACCATTTTCTGAGAAATTGCAAGTCCTAGCCCTGTCCCGCCATATTTTCTGGTTGTGGAGACATCAAGCTGTGAAAAAGATTTAAAAAGTTCCCCTTTTTTATCTTCTGGTATTCCAATTCCGGTATCTGAAACAGCAAATTTGATTTTAATTTTTTCACCAAGTTGATCAAGCTCAGCTTTTATGACAACTTCACCTTTTTCTGTAAATTTGATTGCGTTGTTTACAAGATTTATAAGAATCTGACGAAGTTTTGTAGGATCTCCTTTTACATATTCAGGTATGTTGTGCGAAATTAAAACAGGGATTTCAAGTCCTTTCAGTTGAGCTTTTGACGCAAGAATATCGCCCACTTCTTCTATGCAGTTTTTGATGTTGAAATCAATTTTTTCAAGTTCCATTTTGCCAGCTTCAATTTTTGAGAAATCAAGAATATCATTAATGATTGAAAGAAGAGCTTCGCCTGATGAGCGGACAATTTCAATGTATTCAAGCTGTTCTGGCGTTACGGTGGTTTCATTTAAAAGTCCAGTCATGCCAATAACTGCGTTAATCGGAGTTCTTATTTCATGAGACATGCTTGCAAGAAATTTACTTTTGGCTTTTGTGGCTTCTTCAGCTCTTTTTTTAGCTTCAAGCAGCTCTCTTTCAGATTTTTTTCTTGAACTAACATCTTCAAGTGTTCCCAGATAGCTAATTTCATCATCTGAAATTGTAGTCGAAAGCCTGATGTGAACCCATCTTGTATCTTCTTCTGGAGATGTTTGCATTCTAAAATCATCAGCAAAATCACGAAATTTTGTTTTTGCATCATCAATTCCTGAAAGAAGTTTTTCTCTATCTTCGTCATGAAGAAAACTGAGCCAGTCAATCATAAAATTGTCTTCATAAGAAAGACCTAAAATCTCAAGAAATTTTGTGTTTGTATAAGTTAAATCGTTGAAAATATCCATTCTAAAAAGACCGATTGGCAAAGAGGTTGCCAACATTCTGAAATCCTGTTCTTTTCTTTTTAGTTCATCTTCAACATTTTTTCTTTCTGTAATATCAGTTACAACACAGCTAAAACACTCTTTTCCACTATATTTCAGCGATGTTTCATATATTTCTATATATTTTTCTCTGCCATTTAGACAGAGCATTTTTTCTTCCCATACCTCAAGAGTCTCCTTGTTGGAGCTGTTTTCGTCATAATTTTTTTTAAGCCATTTTTTCAGAGAAGAATCGGGATGTATAAATTCGCCTAAATTTTTTCCAGAAACATCTTCAAGTTTTTCTCCTCCCAAAAGAGAGATTGCCTGCTCGTTGCAGTAAATTATTATTTTGTTTTTGTGGATAATTATTGCTGCAGGCGACTTTTCTACAAGATAGATATGATTGTTTTTAAGCTCTTCAAATGAGGCACATTTGTTTTTTCCATGTTTAATTTGTTTTAAAAGGAGTGCCGCAAGAACAATAGAAAGGAGAGCTAGAAAGATTATAATAAAAATCATTAATTTTTATCTCCGCTAATTCAGATAAGATAGTGTTTAAAAAGTTGTTCAAGTTCTTCAAAACGGTCGCTTTCTATCGAAAAAGAGACTGTGTTTGCAAAGCAGTCAAGACTGACAAGAGCATTTATGTTTGCATCTTTTACCTGAATTTCTCCAAGCTTTCTGCAAATGTTTATATTTACAGTTCTAATGTTTTCATATAAATCAATTAGTTTTTTCATATCCAGATCAGGCTCGCCACCTCTTTTTCTAATAAAGTATTGGGCAAGCAAATACATTGAAGTTACTCGGTATTCTGTTTCTTCAATTGTGCCAAAAGGCATGTGAAATCTAACCATCGGCTTTAAATAAGCAAACTCTGGACATGTGCTTGTTGACATCAGAACACCCATCATTGCAGATAGTCCATCCTGAAGAGTTGTTGATTTTGAATAAGTTCTTTCAGGAGTTTTAACACGGACAACTGTTTTTTGAAAAGAGGTTTCACTTCTAAATGTTTCAACAACATCGCAAATATTTGTGGCAACCGGACAATATTTGGTTTTAGAATCAAGCCTGCAGTGGGGACATCTGAAGTTTTTAAGGAGTGTCCAGGAAGGATAGCTTTCTTTTTCTATTTTTATGATGTTTAAAGATAGCATATCTATGGCTATGTCAAACTCTTTTTTTGTTCCGTCTTCAAACTCGAAATCATAATGAAGAGTAAAGCTTTTTGCGGCATCAGGCATTGTATTTTATCCTCTGAAAAAAAATTAGATAAATATTAGATTATTAAGGTCTTAAAATCAATAAAAGTTTCAATCTTTTCGTTTTTTTCTTGAATGATAAATTATCAGAAAAATAAAGTAGAGAGCACCCATGATATAAACAGATAAGTTGCCTATGAGGCTGTATATACTTGTTATTTTATTGATTGATACAGTGTGCGAGATTGAGTCTTCTGTAAACAGCTTGGATACTTTTGTAGAGTTTCTGCCAAGAGAGTCTATAAAAAGAGATTCTCCTGAATTTGCAATAAGTACGGTTGGAACCCTGTTTTCAAGTGCTCTGAATCTTAAAAGTTCAAGAACAGATCTGCTTGCGCCGCCAGCCCCAAACCACGCAAAATTAGCCTCTGTTACAATAACTTCTCCGCCGTTATTTATAAGTCCTTTCGCAATGTTAGGCTCCAGCGCATCCATGCAGATTGTGGCTGCAATGTTGGTTCCTGTTGTGGTTGGAAGTACTGTAAAGTCTTTGCCAGGCTTAAACTGGCTCAGATTGTCTATAAAACCTTCGAGAAATTCTTTAAACCATGGAAAAGTATCGGCAAAAGGGGTTGTTTCTCCAAAAGGGATGAGAAACATTTTTTTATAAATTCCTTGAACTTTTGTGTTTTTTCCAAGAAGATATGCTGTGCTGTAGAGAGCGTCGCTATTTTTTTCAACCGGATCTTTGTAAAAAGTTGTAAAAATCAGATCTGTGTTGTTTTTTTCGACAAAATCTTTCATTAGTTTCTGAAAATCGAGGTCATAATCATACCAGTATCCAACCGTTGATTCAGGCCAGACAACAAGCTCAACCGCAGGGTTGTCTTGTTTTATTTTAGTAGACATTTCAAATAGTTTGCTCAGATTATCAAATTGGTCTTTTTCTGTGAGATGCTTGTTGGATGCAAGATATTCAAGGCTGAAATTGGGCTGAATTGCACCAATTGTCAATTTCTTATCTGGGGTTTCAATCAACGAATCTATCTGATAATAACGAACAGCTCCATAAATGTGGAGAAGCACAATAACAACGATAGATATTACAGCTTCTTTTGTCATAAACTTTGTTTTTTCTCTGTAGGATATAGCCAAGTGAGCAATCACCATATTTATGAGAAACACAAAGAAAGACAAACCAAAAGAACCAAAAATATCAGCAGCTTGAACAAATAAAATGTTGCCGTAGCCAAGATTGCCGAAAGTCCATAAAAACATTTTAGGGAAAAGAAATTCAAAGAAAGACATGCCGGCAGCAAGCAAAAACCAGTTTGATTTTATTTGTGTTTTTCGGGCAATAAACATAGGAAAAAATACAATAAACGGGAAATAAAATCCAATAACAACAGCAAAGATGATAAAAAATATAAAACTGAGCCAGGCCGGCAGATGCCCGTAAATAACCATCGTGTGCTGAATCCAGTAAAATCCGGTCAACATGCTCACAAAACCGGCATTCCATGATAGAAAAAAAAGCGTTTTCCATTTTTTAATATACTTGGCTTGAATAAGAAATGGAACAAGCGCAATAAATACAAAAAATGAAATAGAGACATGCGGAAAGCAGAATCCAATAAAAAGACCGCTCAATACTGATGGAAAAATCAGCTTGAGAAATTGCAGGGCTTTTTCCATTGTTTCTCCAAAATATTTAGAGGTTTAACAAGAAGGCGCGTTTACTTTGGTATAATTTTCCGGGTTGTAGATGTAGTCAAGATTAAAACATGCGGAACAAAATTTTTCAGGTTGTTTGAGAATTGTTTTAAAATCAGATATTTGTAAGTATCTTAGAGATTCGGCGCAGAGAAATTTTGCAATCTCATCCTCGCTCATTCTATTTGCGATAAGCTCTTCTTTTGTTGGAGTATCAATGCCGTAATAGCAGGGGCCAATAACTTTAGGCGAGCCGATTCTTACATGAATCTCTTTAGCCCCAGCAAGTTTTATCATTCTTACAATCTTTCTGAGTGTAGTGCCGCGAACAATAGAATCATCAACAAGAATAACTCTTTTTCCTACAAAATACCCGGGAAGCGGATTGAACTTTTGCTTTACCCCCTCATCTCTTTGTTTCTGGTCTGGTTTTGTAAAAGTTCTGCCAACATAGTGGTTTCTAAGAAGTGCCATATCAAATTTTGCCCCTTTTTTCTCAGCATAACCAAGTGCGACAAAATTTGATGAATCAGGAACAGCCATAACAACCAGATCATCGCCATTTGGAATATGGTCGTCCAAAGCTGCCAAGGTTGCGCCTATCTTTTTTCTAACATCATAAACAAACTCTCCGAAACCAATAGAATCGGGTCTTGAAAAATAGATAAGCTCAAACACGCAATGCTGTGTTTTTTTGCAATTTTCTGCAATAATTTTAATAGGTTTGCCTTTTTCGCATTTAATAATTTCGCCTGGCTTAAGCTCTCTTACCATTTTCGCGCCTACAATGCCGAAAGCGCAGTTTTCTGAAGCAAAAACAGTCCCTTCTGAAGGCATTTCTCCGTTTCCATCCCAGCTCATGTGGCCAACCGAGTAGGGGCGGAATCCATGAGGATCGCGAAATGCAAAAAGAGTGTTTCTATAAATAAGAAGAGTCGAAAAAGCACCTTCAAGTTTGTTTTGAGTCGCTTTTATTGCATCTTCAATATCCATTTTTTGAACAATATGAAAAAAAGCAACCAGCCTGCCAATAAGCTCTCCATCGTTGTCGCTTTTGAATGTAAATCCGTGCTCATTTTCAAGCCAGTTTCTAAGGTTGCTGTAGTTTATAATATCTCCATTTGAAGCTACTGCGATATGAGCACCCTGTGCAAGCTCTATTGAGTGAGGCTGGCTGTTAAGCGCATTCGATGAACCAGCCGTAGGATAGCGAACATGGCCTATTGAAATATCTCCTTGATATTTCTCAAGAATATCTTCATTTAAGACATTTTTTACAAGTCCCATATTTTTATAAGTAAAAATGTTGCCATTTTCAAGTCTTACAGAAATGCCGCAGCTTTCCTGGCCGCGATGCTGAATAGCAAAGAGCAGGTCAGCAACAAATCTTTCTGCCCCTTTTACATTAAAAACACCGGCAATACCGCACACTTTATCCTCCAAATCAGTAAAAAATCAATCAGCTGTACTCTAACAAATAAAATTTAAAAATCAAGGAAGAAGAGTAATAAATCCAAATCCTTTGACAATATTTCGTAAATCAGTTACTATCTGCACGATTTTGGATTAACGGGTTTTCAGGATAAGATGAGTGAAATAAAAACGGCTTACACTGTTTGGAAATCATGAAAAAATTGAATTGAATTATTAAATTGCAGGAACATATTATGAACAAACAATTTTTTGCACCATGTCCCCGCGGCCTTGAAATTCCGCTAACAAATGAGCTTACAACCCTTGGCGCAAAAGAGGTGAAAGCGACTGATGGCGGTGTTCATTTTGCCGGCGATTGGGCTTTATGCTACCTTGTTAATTTGTACAGCCGTACAGCCAGCCGTGTTTACTGGAAAATTGCTACAGCTGATTACAGGAATGAGCAGGATATTTATGATATTGCTTACGAACTTCCGTGGAATGAGTGGTTTGATGTTTCGCGCACAATCCGCGTTACCATGGTCGGGATTAAGTGTCCTCTTAAAAGCCTTAATTTTACCGGACTGAAGATTAAAGATGCTATTTGCGATAAATTCAGGAAACTTGTAGATTCAAGACCTAATGTTGATTCCAACAATCCAGATATGCGTATTCATGGTTTTCTTGATGAAAAACAAATAGTTATATCGCTTGATACTTCCGGTGATCCACTCTTTAAACGAGGCGTGAGGCAGGAGACAAATATTGCACCGATTCGTGAAAATCTGGCAGCCGGCATCCTCTATCTTTCTGGTTGGAAGCCGGGAATTCCATTACTTGATCCAATGTGCGGAAGCGGAACTTTTCTAATTGAGGCAGCGCAGATGTCGCTTAATATTGCTCCTGGAATTGCCCGTAATTTTGCTTTTGAGAAAATGAAAAACTTTGATTCTGCACTCTGGCAGAAAATCAGCGCAAAAGCAATCGAAGATGAAAAAGATGTGGAAGAGCTTCCAATTTTCGGCAGTGATTTGTCACTAGAGGCGATTGAAATTGCAGAGCGAAATCTTGAAAATGCAGGTTTGCTTGAAGCAGTAACGCTTAATGTCTCAGATATATTGGATATTTCTGCGCCTGCAGAGTCAGGGATTATAATTGCTAATCTTCCTTATGGCGAGCGAATGGGTGTTAGTGAAGAGCTCAAAGAGTTGTACCCGAAAATTGGCGATGTGCTGAAGAAAAATTTTGGCGGCTGGAAAGCATATTTGCTGACTTCTGATCTTGATATGCCCAAATCTATCCGTCTCTCAGTGTCCCGGCGGACTCCGCTTTTTAACGGAGCGCTTGAGTGTCGTATATTTGAATACAAAATGGTTGCCGGCAGCAACAGAAAACCTCTTCAGGATTAGGAATAAAAAACTTCGCAAAAGTCATGACAACCATCGGGACGATGTTTTAAACAACAATTTCTCTAGGATATTGTTTTAGAAATTGACTTTTATCAACATTTTAATATCTTCTTTAAAGCTTTATTTATTAATAAAAGGATTGGCTATGCTTGAAAAGAACCAGATTAACAGATACAAAGATTTTTATTCAAACTACCGTAAGCTGAGATGGTTTTTCAGATTTGATGTTCGCTATCGTTGCAGAAGAATCCACGAAGTTTTAAGAGAAATGGGAATCAAAACAGAAGGGAAAAGAGTTCTTGATTTTGGTTTTGGTGCAGGCGATCTTTTAAGAAGTTTTCCTGAATCATGCTCTATAACAGGCGTTGATGTCTCCGAGTCCGCTGTGGCAAGTGCTCAAAAAGATGAGAGATTTAAGAATTTTTCGAATAAAAATTTTATTGTTGTTCCTGAAAATGATCCCAATGCTCTGCCAGAGGGGCCTTTTGATATAATTATCACATCTCATGCACTTGAGCATGTTTATCAGGAAAAAGAGGTCTTGGAAACTATGAAAAAAAGACTTGTTCCTGGTGGAATTCTTGCTGTTTATGTGCCAATTGAAGAGCCTGATTATATTATGTTTCATATTAGAAATTATTCCCTCCAGTCAATAACCCTTAATATTGCAAATGCAGCTTTTCAAGTTGAAAGAACTGAGGGAAGCATGTATATTAACGGTCACATCTGGAAAATAATTACAATTCCAAGCCACAGAGCATGGCCGGTAATTGGCACTGCAGTAAATGTTTTAAGACTTGCGACTCTTTCATTAATTCCATATCATGGTGTTAAATTGCTTGATTCTCTTTTGTATAGATTAGGTTTTGGAGCAAGGCAGGCACTTGTAATAGCAAAAAAACCAGTTGCAAAATAGTTTAGAAATTTTTAGATTATCGAACATCCGCAGGCAGAAGAATCTTCACTTGGAGTAATCTCTACATCAGCATCTGTTTGAACGCTTGAATCATTTTTTACATCAGAATCGTCTGTGGTGTTTGTTGTGTCAGAAGAAACCACATCAGAATCAGAATCATTTGTATTATCAGGAACTACAATACCAGCACCGCCGCCGCAAGCTTCGCTGTTAGAATCAGGTATTGTGCAGGTTGAAGGGCAGGCAGGATCTATTTTAAGTCTTAATGGAACGCCTAAATTTGAACGGTACTCTCCATCCATTGATAAAATTGAGGCAGTGTTTGGTATTGTTTCATTCTTAGAAATAGCTGCATCTGTTGAAACCCTGAATCTTAAAATTGCTCTGTCTGTGCATTTTGGAACACATGGAGTCATTTCATCAGCAACTTTGTAACCTTCGGTAAATGGATATGTACCGCCAGCTCCATCAGAAATAGTTGTCCATTTTGGAGTGCCGTCTTCTTTAAATTCTTTTGCAATTTGAGCAGTTCCAGGAACATATTTTACTGTTTCGGGGAGCGGATCTTTGAAAATTACATTTTTAGCAGTGTTTTCTCCCCAGTTTTCGATTCTTATCACATAGTAAAAATCCTGTCCAGCGCACACCTTATCTTTTATGGTGCTGCATGAACAGCTGCTTTTTTCTCTTATACCTGGAATATCAAAGGTCGGCGCTTTTGTATCAACGCTTACCATCAAAAAGTTTGTAACAACAACATCTCCATTAGCACTTATATCAAATTCAAGCATGTCGTTGCCGAGAAAAAGATGATTCTGAAAAGCTGGATCTTCTGCTTTCAGAACAAATGTATCAACATCAATACCATAAATAGGAGCTTCCTGAGACCCAATACATTTTTCCTCTTCAGATTCCCATCCATAAAAACTTGATATTGAGTTGTAAATTTCTGTGTAATTAAAAGGTATAAAATCAGGGGTTTTATCTCTTTGAGGATTGCATGTATTTGAAAGCTGAACCCACTCTTCAAGGCTGTCTCCTCTCATTCTTAAAGCTTCAGGAGGTGTGTTCCCAAAAGGAGATGCAAGGCCAGGATCGCCTTCTGCAACCATCAAAGTTGTTCTTACTGTCGGAGCAAGAGGAAAAGTAAACCCTTTTACCTGAATAATCTGATTAGACAAAACGCTGGATGTCTTCGCATAATAACTCATGCCATTATAAAAAAATATTTTTTTAGGCTTAACACTTTCAGACTTGTAAACAAGAACAATTGACCATGCGCTTACCATTCCTGTGTCCAAACGGTAAATATCATCTTCAGTGCATTCAATCCCTCCGATTGTATACTTGCCCATTATTGCTTTGCCATCAAATTCAGCACCTGCATCGCGACCCTTTTTCTGAATTTCCTTAAAAAGATCTGTTACATCAACTCTGTATGTAAAATATCCATAAGAATCAACGCCCTCTTCATTTGTAAGAGTAAATCCCTCAAAAGCAAATCCTTGTTCCGTAGAGTCCAATGTGTAGGGGCCAGCACCTTTCACTTCTCTTTTTTCAATTTTAACTTTTCCATCTTCAGAGACAAAATCAAAATCAGCTGTGTTGTCTGTCGGAGATTTCAGCAGTGCAGGATCAACAACTCCAGTCCAGATAAGGTAAACATTTTCAACCTCAGCATCAGCCGGAATGTGTTCGCTTGAGAGATCAAAAGAACTGTTTTCAATACAGCGGTCTCCCTGCGGGTTATTATTTTCAACACTACCGACACTCTCTGTATCTTTTAAAAGGGTGTTAAACATAACAACATAATCGTGAGAGCCCTCTTCCCAGCTTTTTGACGGATCTCCGCCAATAATATTGCCAAGGTCTCCGGCAGACAATGTCATAGGTACCACAGTCAAAAAAGACAATAATAACAACATTTTACTTTTCATAGTTTACTCCGTTATGATTTCCATAAATCCAGTTTTGTTTTAATAAAATTCACACATTTCTGATGTTCATTAGAGCCATTTCCTTCGACAGTCAAAGGCTCGCCAAATTCCATATAAATTATCTTTTTTCTGTCTAACTTACCGAATGTTTTGAATATTTTGCTGTTCCCCCAGAAATCTGTTTTTATAGCAACGGGAATTATCCTTACTCCAGCTTTTTTTGCAAGCTTCACTCCCAGCGAGTTGAATTCAGCCTCGTCAAATTGGACTGTTCGGGTGCTTTGAGGAAAAGCAACAACAGAAAACCCGTTTTTTAACCTTTCAGTTCCGTCTGTCATAACTTTTACAAGATCTTCTCTCGGATGTTTTCGTTCCAGTGCGATAGGATTTCTGGAGCGCATAATGTGTCCGAAAAAACGGCTCGTTGTCAGCGATTTTTTTACAACAAAGGTTGACTCGTTTGAAAGACTCAAAATACACGGAAAAATCATCGTTTCAAGTGTGCTCATGTGATTGCTTATTATTACGGC
>CAZISX010000052.1:0-9032 GCA_964542005.1 uncultured Spirochaetales bacterium | reverse complement strand
CAGGCTCATTTGTATTTTTAAGATTTTCAAGGCCTGAAAGATGAAAACGACCGCCAGATTTTTCAATTTCTTCCATTATTTCGCGCGAGCTTTTCACCCAAGCTGCATAATCATATTTTCCCTGTTGTGCTATTTTTCGGTTTTTGAGAATGATTTTTATAAATTTGAAATAGAACCACCATCTGCTTTTGGGCAAAACTCTGTCAACAAAATCCCCTTTAGTATCTGCCGGAGTTTCATAGCTTTTTCCTTTAAAAATAGTTTTCATCATAAGTATTCCTCCATCAGAAAAGAAAGAAGTATACTTAATAATTACTCTCTTTCAATATATTGAAGTTAGGAATGTGTTTTTAATCAAAAAAGTCTTTGCTTTGAGTCAACGCTCGAACAAGCACTGGTGAGGTATTTTCTGCTATTTCTCGATTTTTAAAACAGCTACATGGTTTGGTTTAAGCTTTACTGTTACAAAATTTCTGCCATTCTCTTCTTCGATTTTATAGTTTTTTGCTTTGCCGAGAATGTCTTTCATTTTTGCATTTTTTGGTGACAAATCTTTGTCAACAGTAATGCTGTTTTCAATTTCATTTTCGTTGTCAAGATTCATAACAACAAGAACTTCTTCCTCTCCATTAACTTTTGAGTAAGCAAGAAGTGTGTTTTTTTCAGGTGTAAAATTTGTCCATGAACCATCAACACAAACCTCGCGATAATACTGAGTACCTGACTTTAATGCGTTTTCTGTTTTAGTAAGATCAGTAAGCATTTCAAGTTTTTGAGCCATAAGATTTCTCCATAATAATTTTAATAAAGTTGTAAAACCCGCGCCATTATATCTATTTAGAAACATATTGTAAATTAATTTTTAACTTGGTGTAGCAATTTGACTTGATTCTCTTTTCAATATATTATCTTGTCAGTTTTTAAAAATATTTATGAGGTCAACATGAAACATCACGATTTACACCAGCACACTTGCGGTAAATCTCTTTTTACAGATGATATTCCAGTCCCAGTCGGAACACTTTTTGCTGCAGTTGCAGTTTCGCCGGTTGCCTGCGGAGTTATAAAAAAGATTAATACAGAAAAAGCCAAGTTATTAGAAGGAGTTGTTGCAGTTTTTACAGCCTCGGATGTGCCGGGCAAAAATCAGATAGGCTCTGTTATTGAGGATGAGCCGCTTCTGGCAGAGCATGAAGTAAGCTATTTTGGCGAGCCTTTTGCTTTAATAGTTGCCACTTCCCGCGAAATTGCAGAATCTGCCGCAAAGCTGGTTTTGATAGAAATTGAACCGCATAAACCGCTTCTTGATCCAAGAGAGGCTTATAAAAAAGGTGAGTTAATTGCACCACAGAGAACCTTTTCTCTTGGAGATGTTGATGCGAGCTGGAAAAAATGTGAATATATTATTGAAGGCAGGGCAGATTCTGGCGGTCAGGAACATTTTTATTTAGAAACCCAGTCAGCCCTTGCTGTTCCGGTTGAAAAGGATTCTTTCAAAGTTTACTCGTCAACTCAGTCTGTTTCAGCTGTGCAACGGGGAATTTCAAAGGTTTTAAATATTCCGATGCACAGGATTGAGGTTGAAGTTATCCGTTTGGGCGGCGGATTCGGCGGCAAAGAGGATCAGGCTACAGCGTGGGGCGCATTTGCGGCTATGGGTTCGTATTTGCTGGGAAAACCTGTCAAAATAACTTTACGCCGCTCGCAGGATATGGCAATAACAGGCAAACGGCATCCTTATTCCTCTGATTTCAAAATAGGTCTTGCAAAAGATGGCAAAATCATGGCTTACGAGGTGTTTTTCTACCAGAACGCCGGTGCTGCGGCAGATTTATCAACCGCAATTTTAGAAAGAACACTTTTTCATTCAACAAACTCCTACAATATTCCTAATGTCAGAGCAACTGCAGCAAGTTGCAGAACAAATATGGTTCCCTTCACAGCTTTTCCCGGGTTTGGCGGGCCTCAGGCAATGTTTGTTCTTGAATCAGCAATTTTCAAGGCTGCACAAATCACAGGTCTTGATATTTTTGAGTTGAAAAGGAAAAATCTTATTTCTGACGGCGATATTTTTCCTTACGGCCAGATTGCTCAAAATTCAAAAGCTTTGGTGTGTTTTGATAAAGTTATCGAAAAATCTGAGATTACAAAAAGGCTCGAAAATATTGATGTTTTTAATAAAAAAGAGAAGTATTTCAAAAAAGGTATTTCAATAATGCCGGTCTGTTTTGGTATCTCTTTTACAAACATAATGATGAATCAGGCAAGCGCATTAATCCATGTTTACAGCGACGGCTCAATCAGCATCTCAACAGGCGCAGTCGAAATGGGGCAGGGGGTAAACAGCAAACTCCAGAAAATTGCGGAAACTCTATTTTCAATCAACCCCGAACTTATAAAAGTCGAGTCAACAAACACGCTTCGAGTTGCAAACACCTCGCCGACAGCAGCCTCAACAGGTGCCGATTTAAATGGCAAAGCAGTTCAAATTGCCTCAGAAGCAATTTTAAAAAGGCTTTATCTGGCGGCAGGGGAAATGTCGGGGAAAGCTCAGGAACCACTTAGATTTATTGAGGGAATCGTGTGTTCAGGCCATGAAAAAACAGAGTTTTCATGGTTTGATGTTGTTAGAAAAGCCCATTTTTCAAGGGTGAATTTATCTGCACATGCACATTATGCAACGCCTGATATTTATTTTGATAAAACAAAAGAGAAGGGGCATCCCTTTGCCTACCATGTTTTTGGCAGTGCAGTTACAGAGGTGACAATAGACACACTCCGCGGAATTTATAAGATTGACAGGGTTGATATTGTTCACGATTCCGGCAAATCCATAGATGAACTTATTGATATCGGGCAGATTGAAGGCGGACTTTTGCAGGGAATAGGCTGGGTCACGCTTGAAGAACTCCGCTGGAATGATGACGGAAAATTACTGACAGCAAGCGGCGGAACCTACAAAGTGCCTGATATAAAATTTGCACCGGAAGTAGTTGATATTACACTTTTAAACGAAGAAAATCCCCACGCAGTTATGAACTCAAAAGCAGTTGGCGAGCCGCCATTTATGTATGGAATTGGTGCCTATTTTGCAATTATGGAAGCTATGAACGCAGCGAAAAAAGGTAGCGGAATATTCTTTAACTTACCGATTACACCTGAAAAAATGTTCATGAGGCTTTATGCGGAGAATTAAAATGCCGAGTTTATTGAAAGATTAAATCTATTTTGTATAATCAGGCTGTTTTTATTTGATGGAGTTTTTATGGAATTCACAACAGAAATGATTAAGTATCTTGAGTCGCTGGCAGAACAGTATCCGACAATTCAGGCAGCAAGCACCGAGGTAATAAACCTTAACGCAATACTGACTTTGCCAAAAGGAACTGAGCATTTTGTCTCAGATATTCACGGCGAGCACGAGTCTTTTCTTCATGTTCTCAAGAACTGCTCCGGCGTTATAAGAAGAAGGATTGACCAGATTTTTGGTAACACAATAACAATTAAAGAAAGAAAAAGTCTTGCAACCCTGATTTATTATCCTGAGCAGAAACTCCATTCTATTTTAAAAAGCATTGAAAACGAGGATGAGTGGTACAGAATCACGCTTTACAGACTTATAAAAATCTGCCGCTCAGTCTCTTCGAGGTATACCCGTTCAAAAGTCAGAAAAGCACTGCCGCACGATTTCGCCTATATTATCGAAGAGTTGCTTCACGAACAGGAGGATGTAAAGAATAAACAGGAATACTACACAAGTATTATCGAAACTATAATTTATATTGGAAGAGCAGACGCGTTTATTATTGCGCTGGCTAAACTTATTCAGCGACTTGCAGTTGACAGGCTTCATGTAATTGGCGATATTTTTGACAGAGGCCCTGGTGCTCACTTGATTTTAGACAGTCTGATGCACTACCACTCTGTTGATTTTCAGTGGGGCAACCATGATATTTTATGGATGGCAGCGGCTGGCGGAAGTGATGCAGCAATCGCAAATGTTGTAAGAATTTCGCTCCGTTACGCCAATCTTGATACAATCGAAAACGGCTACGGCATTACGCTGATGCCTCTTGCCGCGTTTGCAATCGAAACATACAAAGATGATCCGTGTTCTAATTTTGGATAAAAAACTTGCCGGCCACGAGATAGATTTAATTAGAAAAATGCACAAAGCTATAACAATTATTCAGCTTAAACTCGAAGCCCAGATTATAAAAAGGCGGCCACACTACGAAATGGATGACAGACTTCTCCTCGATAAAATTGACTATAAATCGGGAAAAATCACCTTAAACGGTGAAATTTACGAGCTTAACGACACAAATTTTCCGACAATAAACCCTGCAAATCCCTACGAACTGACAGAGGGCGAGCAGCGGGTTGTTGAAAAGCTGAGAATCTCTTTTAAATCAAGCGAAAAACTCCAGAAGCATGTTAGATTTTTGTATGCCAGAGGGAGTATCTATCTGATTTTTAATGGGAATCTTCTCTATCACGGCTGCATTTCAATGAATGATGACGGCAGCTTTAAAGGACTTAAAATTGCCGGAGAAGAGTATGCAGGCAAAAAACTTATGGACAGAGTTGAGATGCTTGCAAGACAAGGCTACTTCACAAAAGACAACAAAGATGAAAAGCTCTACGGCCTTGATGCAATGTGGTATATGTGGAGCGGCAAACATTCGCCTCTTTACGGAAAAGATAAAATGGCAACTTTAGAGACATACTTTATTGACGATAAAAAATCCCACCACGAAGAGAAAAACCCTTATTTCAAACTCAGGGAAAGCGAAGCTGTCTGCCGCAAAATATTGGAAGAATTCAATCTTGCGCCCGACACCTCCCACATCATAAACGGCCATGTTCCTGTTAAAGTTATAAAAGGGGAAAGCCCAGTAAAAGCGGGCGGCAAGCTGATTGTTATTGACGGCGGTTTTTCCAAGGCATACCAGGAAGTTACAGGAATAGCAGGCTACACGCTGATTTACAATTCTCACGGCCTTTTACTAGCTTCCCACGATCCTTTTGTCTCAACAGAAAAAGCAATCGAAGGTGAGCTTGACATCCACAGCACAACCGAAATATTGGAGACTGTTGACAGACGAATTATGGTAAAAGACACAGATATAGGCCGCAGAATTAAAGACAAAATATGTGACCTGACTCTTCTTCTCAAAGCCTACAGAGAAGGTGTGATAAAAGAGAAACAGTAGTCCGACTATTTCCTCAGCTAAACCGAAACAAATTTGATTTTCAATATCAACTGCTATATTCTCTTTGTGTTTTAATTTATAAAGGAAAAATGAATGACTGGAACAGAGATCAGTGTTAAGATAAAAGGCTATAAGTGCTTTAAGGATGAGTTCGCAGGATTTGATAAAATTATGCCTGTCAACATAATAATTGGCAGAAACAACTCCGAAAAATCAACACTTATTGATTTAATTGAACATATTACAAAATATGATAAAGGGAAGCCGCCTTCTGCAGGAGAGGTGATAAAGCAATTTTCTTTCTGTAAATTCTGGTTCAAACAGCTAACCCTTTAATTTCAAATAAATATTACCAGATTCCCATTCTTCACTTTGCTCCATTAAAATAGCACTAACCAATCGAAGAAGCGACTCTTCATTCGGGAACAAAGAAGAGACAGCGGTTCTTCTTTTTATTTCCCGATTCAAGCGTTCAAGCATATTTGTCAAGCGGAGTTTTCTTCTGCACTCTTTCGGCAAATCAAAAACAGCAAAACCTTCAGGAATATTTTCCGCCAATGAATTTCTGCCTCGGAAATTCGGACACTTACACCCAAAACAGTCCGTTTTCCATCAGGCATAATTCCTGTTGCAACAAGCACTGCAGCAGCTACAATCTTCCAGGATCATTTCAACACCTCCTTTTTTAGTCATTAGATGGTTGCTGATTTGATCCAACTTTACAAGTTCTTTCAACCTGTCTGTCAAGTTAATATGAATTTACAGAAAAGACTTTACACTAACAGTTTTTTGTAAAGGTTTTGTTATCAGAATGTTTTCAGAAAAAAATCAACCATAATCGGAAATAGTTGTATCCGCAGGAGACAAAAATAAGTTTTAAGCACAATATATGTATTTTATGTCATTGAAAATATTGGGTATTTATAATGCAACATGAGTTGTTATGGTAAGATCAGGAAAGCTTTAATTATCTAAAAAAAGAGTGAGGGGTAGGGCAGGTTACGGAAAATATGTAATTTGTTGGAAATCTTAATAAAGATCAAATTGGAAGTGACAGATACTGTCACAAAGCCACTTAGCCCTGTTTCAAGCCCCTCGTTTAAAGCAGCAGTTGGAAATGTTATCAACTTGAGCTTCAGTATATATGTTTTTTTTTTGAAGTCAATACACATTTTTAATAAAAATAGATAAGTCTATGAAATAACTGGGAAACAAAATCAAAAACAATTGTTTTCCTATGTTTACTTTAATGTGATACACCAATAATCTTTACAAGTGAGCCATTTTATATTAGACTCGAGTGTCATTATTTGTTTGCAGGGGTCAAAGGTGTTTATTAAAGCGAAAAACAAAACAGCGCTTGTCTGGAAAGAGCGCGCAATTAGTTACAAGGATTTGCTGGTAAGAATTAATCTTTTTGCTGATCTTTTTAAAGAGGAAAAAGCTAAGAAAGTTCTCATTTTTTCGGAAAACAGACCGGAGTGGATTTATGCTCTTTATGCAGGGTGGAAAAATGAAGCTTCTGTTGTGCCGGTAGATTTTATGTCTGGCTCAGACGAGCTTGCCTATATTTTATCCGACAGCAAGCCGGAGGTACTTTTCTACTCAAAAGATACAGAGGCAAAAGTTTTAGAATCTATTGAAATCTCCGGAGTTAAACCGCTTCTTTTTAATTTGGATAAGATAGATTCTGACAAAATCATTAATGAAAATACCCACTTTCCTGCATTGGATTCTGAGAAAAATGCTCTGATTTTATATACATCAGGGACAACAGGAAGTCCAAAAGGTGTTATGCTCTCTTTTCTGAATATTGAGACTAACATCATTGCTGTATCAAAAGAAATTTATAATGAAAATTCAAGAGTTCTTGCTCTTTTACCTTTTCACCATATTCTTCCACTTATGGGAACGATTGCGGTTACTTTTTATAATGGAGCGACAACAATTGGCTGCCCGACGCTGAATGCTGCTGAAATTATTGCGATAATGCAGAAACATAAGCCTACAATCCTCATTGGTGTTCCGCGGTTCTACGAAATGCTCAGAAAAGGAATAAAAGACAAAATAAACAAAAGTATTGTGACAAAAACTCTCTTTTTTGTTGCCTCAAAAATTGATTTTCTGCCTTTAAGCAAAATTGTTTTTGGTTCTGTTCACCGCAAATTCGGAGGCCATCTTGAAAGTCTTGTTTGTGGCGGAGCTGCACTTGATTATGCTGTATCAAAAGATTACAGAACCCTTGGTTTTGAGCTTATGAATGGTTATGGAATGACTGAAGCAGCGCCAATGATTACATTTCCAAGGCCTGGTAAAATAAGAATCGGTTCTGCCGGCCAGTGTCTTGATGATTGTGATATAAAAATTGAAGATGGCGAAATTGTTGCTTATGGAAAACATATTATGCAGGGCTACTTTAATAAGCCGGAAGAAACAGCAGAAACAATCAAAGAGGGCTGGCTTTATACCGGAGATTTAGGCTATCTTGATTCTGATGGTTATCTTTTTATTACAGGGAGAAAAAAAGAGATTATAGTTTTGCCAAATGGTAAAAATATTGATCCTGTAGAAATCGAGTTTAAGCTTAAAAACACTTCAGACATTATTGCTGAAGTAGGCGTTTTTATTAAAGATAATATCCTGCAGGCTGTGTTCTACCCCGATTTTTCCAAAATCAAAGATGCTGAAATTACAAATCTTGATGAAGCTTTCAGATGGGATGTTGTAGATAAGTACAACAAAGGGGCATCCTCTTATAAAAAAATTATGCAGTTCAATCTTGTTAAAAATGAGCTTCCTAAAACAAGACTTGGTAAACTTCGCCGGTTTATGCTCCCTACTTTTGCCGATGAGATGCTAAAATCAAAAACAGATATTGTAGAGCCTGATTTTGAAGAATACGCAATGATTAAAGATTTTCTGATTAAACAGACTGAAAAAGCTGTTCATCCCGAAGATCATTTTGAAATAGATTTAGGAATGGATTCACTTGATAAGGTAAGTCTTCTTGTGTTTCTTAAAAGCAGTTTTGGTACAGAGCTGGCTGAAAACGAGTTGATGCAGACGCCTACAGTTGTTAAACTTGCTGAATTTATTAGAGAAAAGAAAACTAAAATAGAGACAGAGGAGATAGATTGGGCAGGAATTATTAAAGAAAATGTATCATTGAAGCTGCCTGGAAGCTCTTGGATTCATATCTTTTTGAAGCATCTTTTTGCACTATATGTTAAATCGTTGCTAAAAATTACCTCTGATGGCCATAATTCATTGCCAAAAGGCCCTTTTATTATTGCCTGCAACCATCAGACTTCGATTGATGCTCTTTTTGTTACCTCTTTTATGAAAGATGAAGTGCTTAAAAACACTTACTTTTTTGCAAAGAAAAAGCACTTTGACCAAGGCTGGCGCAAGTTTATGGCAGAAAGGAACAACATTATTGTTATGGATATAAACCGGGATGTAAAAGTTTCTCTTCAGAAAATGGCAGATGTTTTGAAACAGGGCAAAAATATTATTATTTTTCCTGAAGGAACCCGTTCACGAGATGGAAAACTTGGTATGTTTAAGAAAACATTCGCTATTTTGAGCAAAGAGCTTAATGTTCCTATTGTTCCAGTTGGCATAAGCGGTGCGTGGAAAGCTCTTCCAAAAGGGAGTTTTTTATTGAAACCTTATACAAAGATTAAAATTAAATATCTTGCTCCGATTTTTCCTGAAAAACACAGCTATGATTCACTCAGAGATAGTGTTTTTGAAAAAATAAAAAGTAATGTAGAGTGATTTCCAAAGTGTCTTTTGTCCAAAAAATAAGAAAAA
>CAZISX010000051.1:13271-25293 GCA_964542005.1 uncultured Spirochaetales bacterium | reverse complement strand
TTTTTTGCCTGATTTGCCCGGCAAAATCATACAAGCCGCCAAACAAATAAGCGTGGATTTGCTGCAAGCCTTTGATTGTTCCAACTTCTATGATGTCGATAAAAGAGCTTTCAAAAAGTGCGTATGCCTTTGTTTTGCTTTTCCCGTCAATAGTTTCATCGCTATACGAAAACCATTCGATAAATCTGTTGGCTTTTGTTCCGGGGAATGTTTTTCCCAGAGCAATAATGCCATTGTAGTCGAGCATATCGGAAAATCGCTTCTTGCCATCAGGTGCGAGAAGTTTCAACTGGGTAGTGGCACTAACCACTTCACTGCTTTCTTTCTTCAGTTTCGCTTTCAGGTATTTCCAATAGTTTCGGGTTTTTGCATAGTCATTCTGGTCTGTTAGAAGAGCTACAATATCCAATACCGAAAACAACCACTTGGAATTTTGTTCGTCCCATAAAGCCCTGACTTCGCGGTCTCCGAAGAAACGGATAGATATTTTTTGCTGCTCTTTCATAGTTTTAATGGCAATTTCTCAGGTTGTGTTTTCAGTTTGTCAATACTGCTTAATTTCATTTAAATTTTCCTTTATTATAGGCACCAAAATATAGTTTAAAAACTTTCTGCAGGCAAGATTTTTGTTTTTGTGAAATGGCATTCTCTTTCGCTATTTATAGAAAATTGATATTTATTGCAAGTTGTGTTAATTTTCCGTTGAAAAAACGGAGAAGTTGTTACGAATGCAGATGTCAGATAGATTCAATGGTTCAACAATCAAAAAATGAGCAAATTTAAGACTTTTTACGAAGGGCATGATGAAGCCTACAAAAAACGGAAAGCAGCCGGAAGAATTGGCTGGGATACAGCAGAAGGAACCTCTGAAAATCTGAAAATTTTTGCCTCTGCTTTCCAAAATCCGCTGGTGCCAAAAAATGGAAAAGTTCTTGAGCTTGGCTGCGGAGCGGGCGATATTTCAATAATGCTTGGAGAAATAGGTTATAAAATCAGCGGGATAGATATCTCTGAGACTGCAATCGTGTGGGCAAAAGAGAAAGCAGCTGCAAAAAATATTGAGGCAGATTTCAGGGTTGGAAATGTGCTTGATTTATCAGAGTTTGAAGAGCAATCCTTTGATATTGTTCTTGATGGTCACTGCCTCCACTGCATAATCGGTGAAGATAGGAAAAAATTTCTCTCAGAAGCTTTCCGGGTTCTGAAAAATGGCGGACTATTTATCACAGGGACGATGTGCAACGAATGGACAAAAACGCCGATAGAGGGAATTTCTGAGTATTTTGATGAAAAAACAAGATGCCTGATTTCAAGAAATATTGCGACAAGATATATTGGCAAAGATGCAGATATTATTGAAGAAATCAAACAATATGGCTTTGAAGTGGTTGACACAAAACTGATTCCAAAGAAATCTGATGATGACTGCGATGAGCTTTTTGTCTGGGCTATGAAAAAAGATGAATCTGTATGAGGTAAAGCCATGAAAATAGTGTTTCTTTTTTATGAAAAGGTGTCTTGAATTCTGTCGCAACCGGGAAAATGAGAAAAATATCTACAGAGCAGAAGGTTGCTTCATTTCTTCTTTTCACGATGAGACAAGGGTATCAGTGTTTTAGCCAAAAACACCTGTTTGTCTCTCAAAATCGAGAAAAGCTTTCTTTGTGTTAAGCCCTCCTTCTGCAGAATATCCAGAAAGAGAGTTGTCCGAGCCAACGACTCGGTGGCATGGAATAATAAGGTGAAATGGATTTTTAGCAACAATCATTCCAACAACTCTCGGGTGAAATCCAAAGATTTTGCCCAAATTTTTATATGAAATAGAGTCGCCAGATAAAACATTGTTTTTCAGGTAAAGAAGGATTTGCCGATACTTTTCTGTTTTTTCATTGAACATAAAAAGAGTGTCAGGCAAAACTGTTCCAGAATGTTCTCTATATTTTTCGAAAAATTCGGCAATTTGTGTTGGAAGTTTGCTTTCTTCAAATTTCTCAATATTAGTTGGAGAAATAATTATAGAAGCTCTTAAAATGAAATCTCCTTCAGACTCAACTTCGAGAAAGTATTGGCCAAAAATGGAAAACCTATCGATTTTCAAAAAGTTTCCTTTTGAGCTTTAATGTGTATGAGTAGGCACTGAAATAAGAAAACAAAATTGAACTCCAAAGAAGCGTGGATCCCATGCTATTTGCTGAAATAGTATCACCAAAAATCATCTTAAAAAGTGTTTCGTGTGTGATAAGAAATCCTATTCCAAACATTTGAAACATTGTCTTTATTTTGCCGCCCATTTCTGCAGCAATAACAAGATTGTTTTCCATTGCCATGTTTCTTATTCCAAACATATAAAGCTCTCGTGCAAAAATAAGAATTACAAGGAGAAGCGAAATTTCTTTGAGATACAAAAACACCAAAAGAGGAAGTAGAACATTGAATTTGTCAGCCAGCGGATCAAGCAATTTGCCTGTTACAGTTACGCTATTTAGTTTTCGTGCCAGATAACCATCAAAAAAATCAGTCCATGATGCAAGAAAATATGTAATCAGCGCGGTATTTCTGGAGGAAAATGTGTTGACAAATATAAGCCATAAAATTAGAGGAGTTGCGACTATCCTAGCTGTTGTGAGCATGTTTGGAAGCGTCAAAAAATCCTTTTTAAAGTCTCTAATCTTATTGATTATCGGCTTTTTCCTCTTTGTAAATCCATTGCTTTTTTTTCTTCTCATAGTGTTTTGTTTGTGTATTTTTGATAATAATTTTTGATAATTACAACATAATTTTGAGTTTCTGCAAAAGGAGGAATTCCCTGATAGTAAATAACAGATGCCGGCCCTGCATTGTATGCAGCAAGCGCTTTTTCAACGCTTCTGAATTTATCGAGCATAAGCCTGAGATAGCGCGTTCCGCCCATTACATTCTGCTCCGGATCAAAAGAATTTACAACACCCATATCTTTTGCAGTTCCAGGCATTAGCTGCATCAAACCTCTGGCTCCCATAGTTGAAACTGCCTGGGCATCAAATTGAGATTCTGCCTTAATTAAACTTTTGAGGAGAAAAAAGTCAATTTTATATTTTTCAGCAGCAGCCTGAATCAGTGCATCATATTGCTTATCATTACCAGCTCTTCTTCTGTATGTGGTGCTATGTCTGACATTGCCTTTTTCTGCCAGCAGAGGTTTGCATTTACTTCTGTCATCACACATGTTTGTAAAAACATAGGAATCATTTAGCGGGTCGTAATAGTAGTAAATACTGACTTTCATCGGAAAAAACATCTTTGGGAGAAGAAGAATTGAGGCAATCAGGAGACTATTTCTTAGCAAGTTTTTCATAGTACTCCAGTTTTTTCAACATGCTTTGCGCATGAATTTCTCCAGGATAAAATTTCAAGATTTTTTGTAAAATCTCTTTTTCTTTTGCAGTGTTTCCAACTGATTCATTTATTTCAGCCTCAACATATAAAACATTCACAGTAACAACATGAGCTTTATGGATTTTTTCAATATATTCAAGGAGCTTTTTGTTTTTCTCATTCTTGTCCATCTTAACATTTTTAAGAGAAAGAACCATTTTTTCAAGGAGAAAATTTAAATTAGTCTCCTTGTAAAGCGTTTCAAAAATATGATAAGCAGCCTCGAATTCTTTTAACTTCATTGCAAAATCAGCTTTTGATGCAAGAGCATCAATTTCGTCAAATCGCTCAAAGGCTTCTTTTGTCTTGATTATACCAAATTTTTTCTCAAGCGTTATCAGCCGGTCTCTAATTTCCACATCTTTTAAAAGACTGTAGGCACTTGATGCAGCAGCCAAAACACCTGTTGCCAAATCTCTGATTGAAGAATCAACCTGCATAAGTCTGTCGGGATGCAGTATTTTAACTATGTGCATGTAATTTCTCTGCAAAGCAGTTTCAGCAGTCTCAGGCTTGACATCAAGCAGCTCCCACATTGATTTTGCATGTTCCTTTTCTGTAATAAAAGCAACAAGTTTGAGCAATGGATCCTCTTCCTCTGCTGGAATTTCGACTACTTCTTTTTTCTGCACTTTTATTACAGCCGCATACTCTGTCAGGAGAAGAAAATAAAAAAGAGGTGCGTGTTTTTGGGCAGATAAAACAGAAATCTTTTTTTTACCATGATATTCTGCCAAGTCCACAGATAAAAAAGGAAACAAGAGTGATTCTGGTTTTATTGTCAAAAAATCATCTTTCATTGGGGCAAAAATCTGGTTAAAAAAATCTTTAGAAAGAGAGTTGATAAAATTGTAAAGAAATTGATATGGCACCCATTTTTCTCCAGTAACAAATTTGTCGGAAAACAGGGTAAACTTAACTTTTTCAGAATTCAAATCAAGCTGTTCCGGCTTTTTTTCAGAAAAAATAGAGTTGTCAGCCAGGACAATTTTTTCATCGCCAAAACCGGAAATCATAACAGTTCCTTCAAATCCGGCAGAAATAAGAAGTGCAAGAAGCTTGTCTCCTCTTATTTTGAGTTTTTTGCCTGAATCTATGAAGGGCTTAATCTTATCAAACATTTAAACAAGATAATCGTTTGCAAGTCCTTTGAAAATATGCTCCTGAGCCGCGTCAACAGCGTTCTGTTCAGCTGTTTTTTGTTTTATATATTCTGTGATATACTCTTTTTCACGAAGTCCTTTTAAAAACCCTTTTGCGACAGCCGGAAAAAGCTCTAAAAGAAGCTCTTCCTTTTCATCTATTGCCAGCTTTAATCCGCCAAATTCGACAAGCTCGGGATTAGCTTCTTTCGCGTGTTTTGATGTGTCATAAGGTTTTTCATCCCTTGTTCCAGCTATTTCCAGTCTGAATTCAGGATCAACTGGAACAGGTGTTTTTCCATAAATTCCTTTTACAAGATTTACAAACTGCGCCGATTTTGTTGTGTAAAACGGTTTTCCAGCAACTTTATCAACAATACAGCTGACCGCCTGAACACCAACAATCTGACTTGTCGGAGTTACAAGTGGAGGACAGCCTGCCGCAAGTCTGACTTCTGGAACAATTGCAAGAACTTCAGGCAAAAGATGACTTAATCCGCCCTGCTTGAGCTGCGCAGTCATATTTGTATACATACCGCCGGGAATCTGAGCAATTCTAACATCTTCATCAGGTGCAGGGAAATTATAATAAGCCTCTATCGCCTGGGTCGTCCTTAAAACTTCCTGAATATTCTCAGCTTTTGCCGCAGCAATCGCTTCATCAAAAAGCTTTTCTATTTCTGAAGGAAGCTTATCTCTTGGATCAAGATCTTTCGGGAACATTTTATATTCATCAAAAGCAGCAAGATCGCGGCGAAGCTCAAACATAATTGCCCGAAGTTCTTTCACAGCATCAAGATCTACCCCTGTTTCCATCCCCAATTTTCTGGCAAAAATCTCAATCAGCTCAAAAGCAGGAGCAGCAGGGCCGCCAGCAAAAGGCATAATAACCGCATCAACAATGTCTGCGCCATTAATCATTGCCATCAAAACTGAGCCGAGACCATAGCCAGGCGTGCAGTGGGTGTGAAGATCTATTGGAATTTTTACAGCTTTTTTCAGTTCGCGGATAAGTTTTCCCGCGCTTTCAGGATCAACAAGGCCAGCCATGTCTTTAATTGAGATTATATCTGCACCCATTTTTTCAAGTTCGCGGGCTTTATTTACAAAATAATCAATTGTAAAAAGAGGTTCCCACAGTTTTTTGCCGCCAAATTTTGCAGCAAGCTTATCTTTCCATGTATAATTAAATTTCGGGTCAACAGTGTAGCAGACACAGCAATCAGCTAAGCCGCCGTTTTCCTTAACAAATTTAATTGTTGACTCCATATTTGAAAGATCATTCAGCGCATCAAAAATACGCATAATTCCAATGCCTGATTTTATTGCGTTACGGTTAAATCCTTCAATAACATCATCGGGATAAGGGTTGTAACCAAAAAGATTTCGACCTCTTGAAAGAGCTGTGAGATAGCTTACATCGCCAATCGCCTCTTTTATTGATTCAAGTCTTTTCCACGGATTTTCGTTAAGATAACGCATAATAGAGTCGGGAACAGCTCCGCCCCAGACTTCCATTGCGTAAAATTTTGCCTTTTTAAAGTGGGGAAGCAGTTTTTCAACCTGCTTCTGAGACATTCTCGTTGCAAACTGTGACTGTTGCCCGTCTCGAAGCGTTAAGTCTCTTACAAGAAGTTTATTTGCCATTTGTAACCTCAATTTTTATGTTAAAAAACAATTAAAAAACGACATGAAGCCAGAGCGCCCGTTATTTTAGCAGAAGTTACAAAGCATTTCAACCTAATCCTTATATATTCTTCAATTAATTTTTGTAGCCCCGTCTTGTTTATAAAATTGCATCAAACCGCCAATATAGTGGCAGACATGCCTTAGATTTTTCTAAGTCTTCAAAATCATAAATGATTCCTTCTTTTTGGCAAAGAATTGAACAGATTGTATTTGATTAACAAAACCTTATTGGTTTATGATGAATTTCTGTTACAAAAAAATAACAAACAAGTTGACTTTTGTTTTCGTTTGTGTGATAAAAACTGCAGTTGTTGTATAAAATATTAAATTTAAAAAGAAGAGGTTTTGAAATGAAAAAAGTGTTTTTTTTGACAATTTTATCTTGTCTTTTTGTTTTCCAGAGTTGTGGTAAAAATTCAGCTGATGACAAATTTAACGAGGCAATAATTTCCTGCAATCCGGCTGATGTTGAAAATATTGTCAAAAGCAAAGAAACATCCAAAAACATCAGGGCTTCAAATGAAAACACTTCTATATCAAAAATATATGAAGATGTTTCCGGAGAATGGGTTGCTGGCAATTTAAAGTATGGAAGATCATTAACTATATTGTCCAGATCTGAACACCAAATAGAATTGCTCTATATTTTTGAAGCTGGTTGCGGAACAGATTTGATATATAAAAACAACTTTGAAATAATGGAGTCAGATCCTAGCACCATGATTGTCGAGAATAGAGTTGAAGATAGTGATCCTAATTTAGCAACTCCTTGCGTTTGTCTTCATGCTGAATATATTTTATTTCAAGAAGCCTCCATTGATATGACTCTTGTTAAAAATGTTTTCTTAAAGCATGAGGGATATTCATATAAGGCAAATCTTTCTACAGGTGAAATAGAAAAATCTACTAATTTTGACAACTAGGGGTGTTGTGATGAAGTACTTGTTTTTATTCTTTGTTTTGGTTTTTATTCTTGCTTGTGAGAAAAATGATTCTAACGAAGAAAGCAATCAAATAGATTTGGATGTTTCAAATGAAGGTGCTGGTCAAATAGATTCGAATGTTGATCCTGATCTTGATGTTTCTTCAAATCCAAAAATAGAGTATAAAACTATTGAAGATTTAACTTCAGGCAGAGCGGAAACCACTCCTCTTTACAAAATAGTTGGAGACCAAAAAGAGCTTTTGTCTCTCTTTCCTGAATTTGTTGAAAACAAAGATCCCATCGATTTTTCAAAAAATCTAGTAATTGCTCTCTCGATGGGCGGAGGCAAAGGCGACCTGTGTTATTCAATCCGTGTGAATAGCGTGGAGGTTGACACGAAAGGTATGTTGATTGTTTTTGATGAAATTTCTCCAAGTGACGGATGTGTATGCTCCAGCCTTCCATCCTCTCCATTAATGATTGTGTTGATAAAATATGAAACTTTAACAAAATATTTTTCAGGAGAATATCAAATTGAATATCAGCCTTCTTTGAAAAAAGAGTGTCTTAAATAATGATTCATATTTTTAACAAAAAAAGGAGTTCCTTATGAAAAAAATTCTTTTACCAGCTCTAATGTCTGCAATTTTATTAATTGCGTGTGGCGATGATGGTACAAATAAAGACAGCGGCTACAGTGTGGCCAAGATTTCTGAATGCTTAAGAAATGATACAATGAAATCAATTAATCAGGATGAAATTGATGCAAATCAGATTCCAGACAATGCTGGTTTTAATAGTTTTGCCGAAATTATATCAATAGAAAATGAGACTTTGACAATTGAGATGGCCGCCAATTTTAATTGTGCAACACATATTAAATATGAAGCAGAAACAGCTGTTGATAAAAATGACCCATCACTTCTTCTTCTAAAAATAAAAGAAGATACTGGAGGGGTAGTTGCAACTTGTGCATGTCCTAAGGTTCTTACATTTACAACAAAAGGAAATCCCGAAGATTTGAAAAAAATTAACAAGTTAAAGTTGTTTGATTCGGACACTTCTCAATATGTAGATGTTCCTCTGACTCCTGCCGACTAATTTCGTTGAAATAAAATCTTTCCTTTTTTAGAAATGACCCAATACTAAAAAGTGCCAAATCAGACGCTAAAAAAGTCTTAGCTGCTCA
The DNA here is from genome assembly GCA_964542005.1 of uncultured Spirochaetales bacterium. Taxonomy (GTDB): domain Bacteria; phylum UBP6; class UBA1177; order UBA1177; family CALOFP01; genus CAZISX01. The sequence continues at coordinate 16,934 of CAZISX010000051.1, read as the reverse complement.
TATTTTGGTTTTTCTGCAGAAATCATAGCCTGCTTTATTTCAGGCATTTTAAATTCTGTAAAACTTCTCTCCAACATTTTGCCCCGGCAGGTAATAAAATACTTTGCCCTTTTAAGGACAACACCAAGTTTTTTAAGATGCTCAAAATTAAGAGATGAAACTCTTCGGGCCTTGATTATTTTTTGAGCGGAGATTATTCCAACCCCAGGAATTCTTAAAAGAATTTCATATTGAGCAGTATTGATTTCAACAGGGAAGAGATGGATATTTCTAAGTGCCCAGCCAGCCTTTGGGTCAATATCCTCGTCAAGAAAAGGGTGTGTGTCGGTCACAATTTCATCTGAATGAAAATTGTAGTATCTCATCAACCAGTCTGCCTGATAAAGTCGGTGCTCCCGCGTTAGAGGCGGTGTTGGCAAAGCCGGAAGTCTTGAATCATTTGAAACAGGCATAAACGCACTGTAATAAACCCTTTTCAGTCCGAATTTATTATACAAACTCTCGGAAAGTTTAATTATTTGACGATCTGAATCGGGTGTTGCACCAACAATAAGCTGCGTTGACTGACCAGCCGGCGCAAATAATGGAGCGTTTTTGAATCTTTTTCTCTCGTCTGTACTTATCAAAATTCCCCTGCCTATTTCGCCCATCGGTTTTAGGATATCTGCCTTTGTTTTCTGGGTTAAAAGCTTAAGTCCTGCTTCTGATGGAAGTTCTATATTTACCGAAAGCCTGTCTGCGTAAAGACCAGCCTCTTGGATTAATTCGGGCGATGCGCCAGGAATAGCTTTAAGATGAATATAGCCATTGAAAAAGAGTTCGGTTCGCAGCTTTTTTGCGGTTTTTATAAGAAGCTCCATTGTGTAGTCGGGATTTTTCACAATTCCTGAGCTTAAAAAAAGTCCTTCTATATAGTTTCTTCTGTAAAAATTAATAGTTAAATCAGCTACTTCATCAGGGGTAAATGATGCTCGTTCAATATCATTTGAACGCCTGTTGACGCAATAGGCGCAATCATAGATGCAGTAATTGGTAAAAAGAATTTTCAAAAGACTTACGCATCTTCCGTCTTCAGCCCATGAATGGCAAATTCCTGAAAGATGACCATTGCCGATACCGCCTGGAGTGTTCGCTCTTTCACTGCCGGAAGAGCTGCAGCTCACATCGTATTTGGCTGCTTCGCCTAAAATTCTGAGTTTTTCTGTTGTCTCAATCAATTTCATGCAGGTATTCTACCAATTAAATTTCTTTTGTAAACAACAAGCTTAATTGAAGAATTTTTAAAATAAATTTGACATCTTCTCCTCAATAATTTATCTATAAAATGGATAAAAATTGTACAAAAAATGAGAACATTAAATTTAACAAGCTTAATATTATATATTTCAATTTTTTTTTCATCTGAGTACCGCTGCATTTTTCAAGGAAACGATTCGTTCAACTCTGTAATGTTTTTCCTTTCATTCACAAGCGATAACAAGCCTTACAGAGAATCGCTTCCTTCTGTTGACAACTATATCTCGCCTGTTTTTTTAAGTGCAAAAGACTATTTAACAATACGAAACAAAATCAAGGACTTGCTTGAGGAGGATGCCTACGATGAATAAGTTTCTGCAAATAATTTTTGTATATTTTTCCATAAATTTAACAGTTTTTGCTGCCGAAGAGAGTGAGCTTGAAAAACTTCTTGGTTTTTTAAAAGGAAAACAGGTAACTCTTGCTGATCTTGAAAAAAAATACAGCTGCTACTCTATTGAAGCTGTAACGCACTCCGGCCTTAGCAAAATAAAAGAAATTGAAGCAGATGTAACAAGTTCAAGGCAAAACACAAATATTAGTGCTCTTCTCCCAAAGCTTTCTGCATGGACAAAATACTCAAATGACGAAAAAGCCTACCTCTATCAGCAAAATAACATAAGTGTTGGAAAAGACTACATAACTGTCGGGCCTGACGACAACAACAAGACCGTCGGAACTATAAATTCTTACGAAATCGGAGGCAAGATAGAATTTGATTTATCAAAGCTGCTTTACAATTCCGATACACTTAAATTCACAGATCAGGAACAGAAACTCTACCTTTTCAGAGCAGATCTTGTTGATAAAATTACTTATGTCTACTATTTTGCTGCAGTTGGAAATTCTTTAAAGCAAACCCCTTCAGAAATTCCACTGAATATTATGCTTCAGGCTGAAATTAACAGCAAAAAAATGAAACAGTGGCTTCGTGAAACAGCAGGAATAGATCTTGATGTTTGCGGAGAAAAGAAATGAGAATTCTTTTTATCATGTTGATTTCACTTGGTCTATCTTTTTTTAGTTGCGATAGAGAAAAGGTAGTCAAAAAAAGAACTTACACATATTTTCAGATGACAAAAGCTCCCGAAAGCTCAAAATATTATCCCGAAGAAGTGTTGGAATATGAGTTTAATATGGAGGTTTCTCCCGAAAGCACAGAAAGTATTGTTCTTACTTATGAAAAAGAACTTTTGGAGGAGGAATCTTTGCCTGAAATTGTTGTTACGGGGAGCAAAATCAGCATTAAAAATCTAATTCCAGACAATAAACTGACAATACTTTTTAAAACAGGTCTCAAATCTGTAGACAACAAGCCTCTTGTATGGTTTAAAAACAATGCGCCAATATCAAGCGAGGTCTCATTTTCTTATGAAATCGGAGGGAAACTGCCTGAAGTTGTTGATTATTTTCCAAAATCAAAGTCACATTCCTACATAGTTTCTTTTTCCGGAGAAGTTCTTCTAATTAAAGAAAAAATAAACCCTGCGCCTGATGAAATAATTGAGAATGGAAATTTATACCTCCTTTTTTACAGCAACATCCCTGAATCAATAGTTATTTCAGAGCTTTCATCTCCGCTGCGCCCCGGGATAATTCCTGATATTTCTATTTTGCCGGATGGCGAAAGCCCTGCCGTGGAACCAATTGATTTTACTGAGAATATTACAGATATATCTTATTCTATTGAATTTAAAAACACCGATATTTTTGCAATAACACATGAGGAATCCACAACTTTCAAGGAAGATAAAGCCATTTTTTCCAAGCAAGACCTTTTGCCTGGAACTCAATATAATCTAGAATTTATCATTTATAGAGCAAGCGGAAAAGAGGTAATTACAAGAAAGATAGCAACAACAGAAGCAATGCCTCATATTATGATTTCGGAAGTTTTGCACAGTCCGGTTGCAGAAAATGAATACAGGGCTGAGTTTATTGAACTTTATAACTTCAGCTCCAAAGATTTTGATATGTCAGATTGTTTTGTTGATGACAACAATGATGGTAAAGGGAAAGATCCCCTGATTCCAACAGATTCAAATTCACTAATAAAATCAGGAGAAATAGCACTTGTTACAGGCAAAGAAAGCATTTATCTGCTGTTAGACAACATCCATATTTTTACAACAGACGACACAACTTTAGCAGACTATGGACTTAAGGATAATGAGTCAGTTCAGATTATTTGCACCAGAAACGAGGTAGAAAAATTAGAAGCATCCTACGATGGAAGCTATAAGCTAAGCAATGATGGTTTTTCTGTAACTATCTCAAAAGATGGAAGATTTTGCGAATCTAAAAATCAGGGTGGATCTCCTGGGATTTATGAAGATTGCTATTAAAAACGAGCTCAGGAAAAAATCG
>CAZISX010000051.1:2215-13261 GCA_964542005.1 uncultured Spirochaetales bacterium | reverse complement strand
CGTTTTAAAAAGAATGCAATGGTGAAAAATATCTTAGTAATTCCATGCTATTGAATTTATTATGGGTTATGGGAAGGTTTTTATGTTGACAACCGCCGGGTAAAATGTATATCATTTATAACCTTTTGGTGTTTGAATAATTTTTTAGTGAGGTAGACTGAATGGAAAATATTATTTCTGCCAGACAATATATAATAGGCGTTGCAGCGAAATTCATGATATTTGTTACTTTTATTGTTGGATTTACTTCCACAGCTTTTGCAGGAACCGTCTCAAAAGCAACAAAAGCAAAACACCACACTCAGAGAGTTGTCAAAAGTAATATAAAGAAATCTAAGAAAAAAATAGCTAAAATTCTTGATAATTTTGAGACAGCATCTGCTTTTTCAGTAAATTCAGTTCTCGAAAAAGACCCTGATCTTGCTGAATTTGCAGGACTTATTCCTACAGATAAACTTTCACCTGATCTTTTTGAGCCTGAGGCGGAAAGAGAAGAAACAGGACTTAGTTTTATCTGGCCGACAAACGGGTTTCTTATCTCAAATTACGGCCCGAGAGATGGGAGAATGCACACAGGAATTGACATAAAGGTAGCAAAAGGAAGCGAGGTTGTTGCTGCTGAAGATGGCGAAGTTGTTTTTGCCGGCAGATTCAGCGCGTATGGAATTGCTGTTGATATAAAACATAAAGATGGCTATATGACAAGATATGCTCATAACAGCGAAAATCTTGTGAAAAAAGGTGATATTGTCAGAAAAGGCGAGGTTATTGCTCTTTCTGGAAGAACTGGCCGCGCAACCTGTCCTCATGTTCACTTTGAAGTTCATCACAACAAAAAAAGACTTAATCCAAACAATTTTGTAGCCAGAGATACATTTTTTGTTCTTAATCGAGAAGTTAAATCTGATAAACAAAACTAATTTTCTTTCATCAAATAAATCCAAGAGTTTTTGACTTTAATAGAAAAAGACTGTAATCTATAGCCGTAAATTTAGCTTATTATTTATATGAGGAGGCATTTATGACAAAAAAAGATGAAAAAAAAATAACAGAAATAGAATCTGAAGTTATTTGCGATCCAAAAAAATCGAGACTTTCAACAGGAACAGCTTCTTTACAGAAATCAGCAACCCTTGAAATTGCTGCAAAAGCAAAGGCAATGAATGCAAGAGGAGAAAATGTTATCAGCTTTTCAGCAGGAGAGCCTGATTTTGATACTCCAAAAAACATAAAAGAAGCGGCAAAAAAAGCAATTGACATGGGATTTACAAAATATACAGACTCTTCCGGCATAAAAGAACTCAAAACAGCTATCCGCCAGAAGTTTCTCCGCGAAAACAATCTTCATTACGATGAAAGCAATATTATTGTTGCAACTGGTGCAAAATACGCAATTTATTCAGTTTTGCGCGCAATCATCAGTCCTGGAGACGAAGTTGTTGTTCCTGCGCCTTACTGGGTTAGCTACACAAATATGATTAAATTATGCGGTGGAATTCCTGTTTTTGCTTATCCAAAAGAAGAAAACGGCTTTATCGTTACTCTTGATGATATAAAACCTGTGATCACAGACAAAACCAAAGCTGTTTTTATTAATTCGCCAAACAATCCAACAGGTGCTGTTTACCGATTGAATGATTTAGAACAAATCGGCAACTGGTTGACAGAGCGGAATATTTTTGTAATTAGTGATGAAATCTATGAAAAACTTACCTACGACAACATTCAACATGTTTCAATTGCTTCTCTGGTTTCCGATAAATACAAAAAAAATGTAATAATTATAAATGGTTTTTCCAAAGCATATTCAATGACCGGCTGGCGCGTTGGCTATGCTGCTGCTCCAAAAGATGTTGCGGAAAGAATGAAGTTTTTTATAGATCACACAACTTCAAACACAAATTCGATAGCGCAATATGCCTGTGTTGAAGCTCTTGCCGGGCAACAAAACGACATAGAAATGATGGTGCGCCGTTTTAACAGAAGAAGAACTTTTATGGTTGACGAACTCAACAAAGTTCCGAACATTCATTGCACCTATCCTCAGGGAGCATTTTATGTTTTTGCCAATTTCAAAAGCTATCTTAACACCTCAATAAATGGACATGAAATAAAAAATACAATTGATCTGGCAAATTATCTTCTTGATGATGCTAAAGTTGCGGTTGTTCCAGGCGAAGCTTTTGGCGCACCAGGCTATATAAGATTTTCTTATGCGACCAGTATGGATAATATTTCCGAGGGGATAGACAATCTTAGAAACGCTCTTGGCGATGCGGTTTTTCACGATTAACTAAAGCTTTTTCTCCCGACGACCTCCGAACATACAAAAATATTTTTTAGTTGCAAATATTGCTGATAACTTTTTGAATATATTGTTGTTTTTGTCAGGAAAAATAGCGTATCAAAAAAAATACCAAATATTTTCTTTACATCAAAAAAGGTTTTTGATAATCTCTCACTGTTAACACAAATTTTTTAGGAGGAATCAATGAAAAGATCAGTTATTCTCAGCTCTATTTTAGTAGCTATTTTTATGCTTGCATCATGCGGCAGCGACTCAACAACAAAAAAACCAGCCACAACTGATGGCGTCGTGTCTGTTGCAGCAGAACTCAGCGACACAGCTCCAACAAAGACAGAATGTCCAACCGGCGGAATCAACCTTGAAATAGGGTTTGACACTGATGGCAACAAAAAGCTTGAAGGCGCAGAAATTCTCCGCACAGAAAAAATCTGCAACGGAGAAAATGGCAAAGACGGCGCAAACGGTACAGCTGGAGAGGACGGTGCGGCAGGAAAAGACGGTGCCGCAGGAGCTGATGGCAAAGATGGAGCAGCTGGTGCAAACGGAACAAACGCACTCGCAAATATTACAACAGAAGCAGCAGGCGCAAACTGTACTGCTGGCGGCAAAAAACTTGAAACCGGTATTGACACAGATGGAAACGCCAAACTTGAAGGCGAAGAAATCACAAAAACAGAATATATCTGCAACGGTGTAAACGGCACAAATGGAACCAACGGCGCGGCTGGCGCTGATGGTAAAAACGGCGCTAATTCTATAATTATTCAGGAAAAAGTTGAAAAAGAAGATGTCAACTGTCCAAATGGCGGCTACAAAATAACAATTGGAACAGATTTGGATGGTGATCTGGATATCTTGGATGAAGGTGAAGCTCAGACTCCTTTCTTCGTTTGCAATGGAATTGATGGAGAAAAGGGAGACACAGGAGCGCAGGGCGAACAGGGTGTGGCTGGAAATGATGCTCACTGTTATGCAAATGAAGCACCTGTTGTTGAGTTGACTTTTGGAGATGCAGAAAAGTATTTAAAAGACAGAGCTTACAATTTGAAAATAGATGCAAACGATCCCGAAGGAGATGCTATTCAAATTAAATTTGCAGGTGTTGGGGCAGAAATCAAAAGTGAAGGAGTTGACTATACTGTTGCTCCTAAAATGATTGGCGGGCCTTTTATGTTTACTGCTACAATTTCTGATGGATGTAACATTGTTGTTAAAGATTTCGTAATGTCTGAAGTTATTGAGTCTTCATCAATTACCTACAACAAAAATGGCGAAGATGAAGTAACTGGTGAAACACCTGTTGATAAAAATATTTATTACGCAGAAGATGAAAAACTTAACCTTGCTGGAAAAGGAACTCTTAAAAAAGAGGGCTACTGCCTTACATCATGGAATACAAAAACAGACGGAACTGGCGACCGTTATGAGCTTGAATCAGAATTTACAATGGGAACAGAAGATGTTCTTCTCTATGCTGAGTGGGATTTAGATTTATGGCTTTCAGACTGGACTTCAGCTGTAACAGGCGGCAACGGCGCATTTGTTGCATCTCAATCAGCTGTTCCTTGTGGGAAAACCCTCACTTTGAAATATAGCAACAATGGTGGAGTAAGCGATGGCGTTCCAGAACAAATATGGACTTACAAAACTGTTGCAGACAAAACAGAAACTATTGCTATTGAATGGAAATATGAAGGAAGTCATGCTTGGAGTTCTGCTTATGCAACACTTCAATTTTTCACAGGTTCAAACGCACCTGTAAACTTAGTTCCTAAAACCCCTGTTAATGGAAACTTCTCTTTTTATTCAAGTTTAAGTATCCCAATTCAAGTAACCGCAGGCGAAGAATATGGATTTATTGTAAAAGGAGAAAATTTTGATTACAACAGTTATCTCAGCGGAAAAGTTGAAATTGTTAAAAAAAGCGCCGGCTTATGATCTAGGAACTACTGCAACTGTTGGGTGGTTTATGTAGTATGGAATTGATGGAGAAAAAGGAGCGCAGGGCGAAGCAGGTGTTTGCGCTGACAACAATGCTCCTGTAATTTTCTCAATTAAAGTAAATGAAACAGAATATGGCAGGAACGCCGCTTCCTTGGCGGTTTCGGCCGCCTTTCTCAAAAAACGCACCAAAAATTGTTTTGACAAAAAGGCACTTTAGATTTGAGAAGTCTTATCTTTTCGGAGCTGCAAGTTTATCTGAGACATCTTTGATAACTTCATCCACAGAAACAATTTTCTCAGCTAATTCTTTTATAGAGCGTTCTTTTTCTGTAATCAAAGAAGCCGCCTCATCTATTTTTTGATTTAAAGAATCAATTTTGGACTTGTTTTCTGGGGTTGCCTCTATTTCTTCAATCTGCACCTTTAATTCCGCTATAAACTGCTCTGCCGCAACAAGATTTCCCTCAATTTTTTGAGAAATCTCTTTAAGCCGCTCTCTTTTTTGCTCCATTTTTTCAAGAAATTCCTCCTGCTTTTTTCTCCATTCCTTATGTTTTTCGCCAAAAACTTTGTCTTGTTTTTCTCGAATAATTTCATAAGCTTCCGACAATTTATCATAAAGCGATTTTCTCTGTTCTTTTCCAAGAATCTCAATCCCTTTAATCTCTTCTCGTCTTCCCTTAATAATTTCAGAGACTTTTGTCAGATTTTTATTCATCTGAGCTTCTCTTATTGTAATGTCAGCCAGTTTATCAAGACGGCTAAAATTTGTGTTTGCTATTTTATCGAAATCAAGCTTGAACTGTTCCTGTCGCTCTTTCAGTTTTTCAAAAGCTTTTTGGATTATTGTCCAGAGTTCATCATGGTGCTCTTTTTTGAGCTTAACTCCCATAAAATCTGATTGAACTTTTTTACAGAATTCCCATGCTTTTTTAAGCTCCATTTCTGAAGCTGCAGATATTGTTTCGCGAACATTTTCCTTAATGTTTTCATAGTTTTGAATCCACAAAGATTCTTTTTCTTTATAATAAATTTTTTCTCTTTCCTGCAAAACAATAAAAGCTTCCGAGAGTTTTCTCCAAAGTTCTTCCTGTTCCAATTTTTCAAGTTGAAGCCCTTTGAATTCTGACTGAACTTTTGTTAAAAATGCCCATGCCTCTTTAAAGCTATCTGAATTTTTAGCTGTTTCTCGACATTTTTCAATAAGCGGAACCATTTTTTCATAGTTTTCTTTTTTTGAAGTTTCAAGAGTCGCAAAATATTTTTCCTGCTTATTTTTAAGCTCTTTAAAAAGATCCTGCACAACCATCCGGAAAGCTTCAAGCGTTTCTCTTTCAAGCACTGCATGCTTTAATATTTCCTGAAGATTTTTCAGCATATCCCATGACTCTTTGAATTTGCTGTTGTTTTTCACTGTTTCAACAGCGTCATCTATCATTTTGGAAATTGTTGTCTCATTATCTTGCAGCTTACTCACTCTTTTTAAACTGTTCTTTTCTGAAATTTCATTAATCCTTGATTTGATTTTTTCAATATCTTTCCGGTCAAGAACGCCTTCTTTTGTCAGATCTTTGAGCTTGTTTTTAAGCTCTTTTTCTTTTTCAAAAAGCTCATTCTGATATTCGACTGTCTCGTTTGATAAGGTTTCAAAAGCATCAATTTCTTTCAGTAAAAGTGCTGTGATTTCAGAGCTTTTGATTTTTAAAACCATTTTTTCATTCATTTTAAGGATAATGTTGAATTTAGGAATAACAGCATCAAATGGAAATGCCGGAAAGTTGAGATAATCCCACTCGACAATATTATCAGGAGAAATCTCAAACAAGGATAAATCATCCGATTCCTCAATCCATTTTTGGAAAACATGGTTTACGAAATCCCTCCATTTAGATTCTTTCCCAGCCTTAACAAAACTCTCTTTGCTATAACAATTTATATTGGCTACTCCTTTTCGTTTCTCATCATATTCGACCAGAAATAAAACCTCCTCAGCCAATTCATCTTTTTGCACAGAACCGGTAAGCGCGACTCTAAAAAATTTGTTTTCAGAAACATTCATAACAATTTCTCCTCAATAGATTTTCTCTGCAATAATAATAAGATTTATGCTTCTGGTCAAAATTTCAGAGAAGGTAAAGGTTTGGCGGTGTTAAACCCTTTAATTTATTAATGTTTTGGTGGTGGCAAAAAGCATAAGGAGGTGCGTATTTATTGTTGTTGCTACTTCATTTTTACATTTTTCTCAACAACCGCTCTTATCATAAGATCAAACAAGTAATGTTGAACAGTTTTTTGAACCAAATTAAATCAGCGAGCAGCCACAGCCTGAATGGTTCTCCTTAGCAGGTCACTTTGGAATTAAAGCTTAAAATCATTAAAGTGGCAAACTTTCGGCTGGTTTTTGTCCAGATCCCAGAGGTGCATTCCGTTACCTTTGCACTGTCTCCATTCAGAGCATTTGGCACATTTCCCCTGCTTCATCCATGAACGGTCGCGGAATTTTTCATATTTGTTTTCCCAGACATCTGTAAATTTCTCTTTAAAAACATTGCCTTGCGCAAATCTTCTATCAATATTCGGGCAGGCAAGAATATCGCCGTTTACCATTATGCCGGAAACATTTATCCCTGCTCTACAGAAATAATCGTGATTCCTGACACTTTTTTCAAATCTTGGCCCGAGATAGCCGGATTCAGAATAGTTTACAATCATCTCTTTACGGGATTTAAATTCTAAAATTTTATCCATAAGATGCTTGAATTGTTCGTTATTCAGAAATAGCTCTGGTGTTTTTACAGCGCGGCCGATAGGCGAAATCGTAAAAAAACGCCATCTCTTAACACCAGCCGATTTCAGATGATTGTAAATATCATCAAGCTGATGAATATTTTTTGCATTGACACAGGTTATGACATCCATTGCTTTCCAGAATTTATCCTGATTCAGCATTTTAATAGTGCCAAAAGCTTTTTCAAAAGAGTATTTCTCGCCGCGCATCCAGTTATGCTCAGCTTCAAGACCGTCAAGACTCACAGTAACCGAGCCCATTCTGGCAGCTTTTGCCGCAGCAATCATCTCTTTATTCCAGGAAAAACCGTTAGTTACCATTCCCCACGGAAATTCAAGATCGTGGATTTTTTTGCCAAGCTCAAAGACATTAGGATAAATAGTCGGTTCACCTCCGGAAAGGACGACCATAACTTTGCGACTGTCATATTTTGTTTTAATATCTTTTAAAACTTCGAGCACTTTTTCAGCTGGAAGATCTGGAATTGTCTCATTTCTCTGACAATCACTTCCGCAGTGGATGCAGCTCAAATTGCATTTGTGGGTAAGCTCAAAAAAAATATATCTAAGCTCATGAAGTTTTGATTCGTAATGCTGTTTTATTGGAAGAAGAATTCTTTTTGCCCCTTTTTTCAAATTCATAAGTTGCCTCATTTATTGAATTTTACAGGTGGAATGCCGTAATCGGTAGATGGCATTCTATCCATTTTGATTAAAACTCCGTGTTTTTCATAAGTTCCTTCATCCCATCCGCTGCCTGGCTCGGTGTGGTCAAGTGTAACTTCAAGTGATTTCTCCTGAAATGTGCCGCCATTTAGGTCGCCGTCAGAATCGGTTGCTTTCACACTTGCCTGATCGCTGATTCCGCCACAATCCTCTGCATAAGCTGCCGCCCACTCACCTTTTTCGTTAGTAGTTGTTTTTGCTGTAAAATTCATGAATGAATATTCAATCTGAATATCTTTTAACGGATTTCCTTCTGTGTCAGTAACAATTCCGTCCATCTTATAATCAACACTTGGGCAGCCGTATTCTGCGACAGGTTCGTCATAGTCTGGAACTGGCTCGTCTGCATCAGGATTGTCATAATCAACTTGTATCGGGCCGTATTCAACAGCTGGCTCGTCGTAATCCGGCACAGCAGAATCGTTGTCGCTATAATCAATGTCAGGAATCGGGGTAGAGTCTTTGTCTCCAAAAGGTGTGTCATAATCAACAGGCACTCCGTATTCCGGAACAGGCTCCGCATCCGGAATATTATCCTTATCAGTAATTGAGGAATCTGTGTCATTAGCCGGAGTTGTCTTTTCAGTCGAGTTTTTGTCACAACCAAACATTGTAAGCATAAACGCAACAGCACCAATCATTAATTTGAAAAATTGTCTTTTCATTTTCATCTCCTTTTGAAGTTGTCAAACTGTCAGATTATCGTTATATCTTATTCAAAACATTACTTAGTGCCAGATTTTATCCAATTTTATTATTTTTTTTAAAAAAAGTGGATAAAGAGATTTAATCATGTATCTTTTTACCACAATTTTAAAAGAGTGATGAAATGGAAAAGTTTAATTTTCTTCTTGACGGTCAAGTTGTTCCTGAGCATATAGATATAATAAAAGATTCAGAAGTCGTAATCCGGCAGATTCAATATGCTCTCAAAAATGCACAGCGGATTAGGGTGTTTTTCCCCTCAAAAAAGTGGGAAAGTGCAGCTTCCGCCCTTGTTAAGGTTATGAAATATCAGGAACATTTTGTAATAGCTGTTGATGCACTTTTGCCCGAATCGCTTAACAGATCTTTTCTTGACTCGGATGACACAATAATTGTTTATGAAATCAACAAAGTAGAGTCAGTTTTTAGAGCTTCCGCAATATTTTGGGACAAAGATGATTCTCTGGTTTTTGTAAAAATCCCGCCAGCTATTTACCGGCTTTATACACGAAGATATTTCAGACTTCATCTTTCCAGAGAGGACAATATTTATATTGTTTTTAACAGCGGGCCTGAAGCAAACAAAAAAGTACCTCTTGCTGTAATAAGCGGCGGCGGCATTGCTTTTTTGACAAATGAAAAATATGAATCTTTCTTTTCGACGGAAAATCCGTCAGCCCATTACGAAATAACCCTTTTTCTCGATGAGAGAACCATAAAAACAGAAATTGAGCTTAAAAATTTTGTTCCAAGCAAATCAAGGTTTGCAAAATTAACAGTAGGAGCCGAGTTTATCTCGCTTGATCAAAGAAGTGTAGACTTTATTTCCCGCTTTGTTCATAAAAAGCAGCTTCTCGAAAGAACAAAAAAACAGAATATTGAGTGAGCTTGGCTAGTCCGGGTTTGTCTCTGAAGGTGGCTTTTTCACAACAAATATCAATATAGTGTTTTGGAAATGTTAGGAAAATATTTTTAGTTGCTTTGCCTCTTTGTAAGGTTTATAACAACCGTGGATAAACTAAAGTTTTTTACAAAAATGTTTCATACTATATGAGGATTATATGACTCAGCAGTCAGACAAGTTTTTTGAAGTTTTTAATTTTAAGAATATTGTAGAAAATATTTGCGATGGCATCTATATTTACGAAGAAGGCAAAATTGTTTATATGACAAATCGTGTTGCAGATATTATGGGCTACCCTTTAGAAGAACTTAAACATAAAACAAGTTTTGATATTGCGGCACCGGAAGACAAAGAAAGAATCGCCGAAGTCTATGCAAATATTGCCAAAACAGGCACTTTGCCGGAAGAGCTGGAGTTCTGGATTGTAACAAAAAATGGAGAACGACGGTGCATTAGAAACCGCTACACCTATATTAGAAAAGATGGCAAGCTGGCCGGCAGATATGTTATAACAAGCGACATAACCGAGAAAAAACTTCTTGAGCAGAAATTCAGAGATGAAAAAGAGAAACTAGCCATAACTCTGCGCAGCATTGCGGAAGGAGTTATTTCAACCGATGTTGATGGCCGGATTGTTGTAATGAATCAGGTTGCCGAGAAATTGACAGGCTGGACTCAACCAGAAGTTGAAAACAAATTTATTAATGATGTTTTAATAGTAAAAAATCCAAAAAGTGGCAGAAAAATCAATAATATCAGCAAGATTATTGCCAGAAGGAGAACTCCGGTTTCAGGAAGAATTCTAATAGTTTCAAAAAATGGCGGCGAGCGGACAATTTTAGTAACCGGAGCAGATATAATCGAAAAACCTGCCCTTTCTGCCGGAACAGTTCTTATTTTTAGAGATATTACGGAGCAGGAAAAAATAGAAAAAGAGCTTCAGCGAGCCAAAAAGTTTGAATCAATCGGCTTGATGGCGGCCGGAGTTGCCCATGATTTCAACAACATAATGACAGGAATTGTTGGAAATATTTCTCTTGCCAAACTCAAAATTGAAGTTCCAAAAGATGCGACAGATCGGTTGACAGATGCGGAAAAAGCATGTCTTAAAGCCAGAGAACTTACAACAAGACTTCTCGCTCTGACAAAAGGAGACGCACCATCCAAAAAAGTTGTATGTCTCAAAACAATAATCACAGATTCCGCTATCGTCGGCATTGGCAACTTGAAAATTTCTTGTGAATTTGATTTAGAAGAATCTCTGTTCCATGCCGAAGTTGATGCTGTTCAGATTTCGCAGGTAATTCAGAATCTTGTAATAAACGCAGCTCAGGCAATGGAGAATGGCGGAACTATTTTTATATCTGCAAGAAATATTGAAGTGCCAAAAGAAGCTGAAGAGGAAAATCCCGCATTCCCTGATAAATTTATAAAAATAGAGATTAAAGACACCGGAACAGGAATCGAAAAAGAGTATCTTGAAAAGATTTTTGACCCGTTTTTTACAACAAAATCAACAGGTAACGGACTAGGACTTGCCGTTGTCTACAGCATTATAAAAAAGCACGGCGGTATGATAGCAGTTGATTCAAAAATTGGATCAGGCACAACCTTTAAAATTCTTCTTCCAGCCTCTGAAAAATCAATGCACAATCCAGAGTTAAAAAACAAA
>CAZISX010000051.1:0-2205 GCA_964542005.1 uncultured Spirochaetales bacterium | reverse complement strand
TAGCCTGCGAAATGCTTAAACACCTTGGATTTGAAACAGAGCACGCAAGCAACAGCAAAGACGCACTGGAAAAATATATCAACACAAAGCACGATATTGTAATTTTGGGACTTACAAATCCTTCAGGAAAAGATGGCAAAGATGCAGCAGATAAAATACTCTCAATCAATAACGCGGCAACCTGCATTGTTTCGACAGGCTTTGCCAACGACCCAATCGTTTATGACTATAAAAAATATGGATTTAAAGGAATAATATCAAAGCCTTACAAGATTGAAGAAATGGCGGCGGCAATCAGCGCAGTTCTTGATCACGACTAGATTCCTCGAAGCACAACTCCTTAAATTTTGTGGTAAAATTTTAATAAGTAGTTATAATCAGGACGAACTTTTTAAAAGAGGTCAAAATGTGTAGAGCATTTCCGATAGGCATATCAAATTTTAAAAAAATAATAGAAGGCAACTATTATTACTCAGATAAAACCCTTCTTGTCAAAGAGATAATTGATTGCGGTGCTGATGTGATTTTAATCCCGCGCCCCAGAAGATTCGGGAAAACTCTCAACATGATGATGCTCAAATATTTTTTTGAGACAGCAGACTCCAGAAATTGTCATTCCAGCGAAGGTGGACATCCATCTTCTTCCAGTTTAAACCGTCATCTTTTCAATAACTTAGAAATCGAAAAACACGAAAATGCAATGTCGCATCAGGGAATTCATCCCGTGATTTTTATGAGCTTTAAAGATATAAAAGTTCTCCGCTGGGAGGAATCTATTGAAAAGTTAATGCAGATAATCTCTGAAGAGTTTCAAAACCATGAATATCTTCTAAAAAGCAATAATATCAGCGAGATAGAAAAAGAAAGCATTAGCCGTATTATCTCGAAAAAAGCGACTGTAGCCGAGTATGAAACTTCTCTGAAACTTCTCTCCTCACTTCTCGAAAAACACCATAAAATCAAGCCTGTTATCCTGATTGACGAATATGACACGCCGATAGTTTCCGGTCATTTTAACAATTATTACAACGAGATTGTTGGATTTTTGCGTAATTTTTTTTCCGCAGGATTAAAGGACAATGTTTCACTTTTTAAGGGAGTTATGACCGGAATCCTCAGAATAGCAAAAGAGTCAATATTTTCAGGACTTAACAATCTCGATGTCTGGTCAATATTATCAAATCCTGCAGGCGACAAATTCGGACTGACAGATAATGATGTGAGAAACATTCTCAAAGAGCGCGGAATACCTGAAAATTACAACGATGTCCGAAACTGGTACAATGGCTATCTATTTGGAAAAACTGAGATTTACAATCCTTGGTCAATCATAAATTATGCTGAAAAATACGACGAAGGCTTCAAACCTTATTGGGTCAACACAGCGACAAACGAGCTGATTGACCATCTTGCAACAAATGGCGGAAGAGAGCTGAAAATAGAAATTGAGATGCTTCTTAAAAACGAAGGGATTGAAAAAATAATCGAAGAAAATATAGTTTTTTCAGAACTTGAAACAAGAGACGACTTGCTCTGGAGCTTTCTTTATTTCAGCGGATATCTGAAAACTGTTTCAAAAAGGTATGACGAAGACGGACTTGCGAATTATTACACACTGATGATTCCGAATCTCGAAGTAAAATCAGCATATTTAAATATGGTAAAGCACTGGTTTTCAGACAAAAAAATTCCTCAGAATCAGATTGAAACAATGCTTAAGTATTTGCTTTCAGGCGATATTGAAAGCTTTTCAGAATTGTTTTCCAAAATAGTTGAAACAGCTTTCAGCTATCACGATTTATCAGGCGAGCCGGAAAATTTTTATCATGCATTTGTTCTTGGGCTTTTTGTCTGGCTGGGTTCTACCCACGAGGTAAAATCAAACCGTGAAAGTGGATTTGGCCGATATGATATTTGCTTAATACCTAAAAACATTCTGAAAACCGGATTTGTGATTGAGTTCAAAAGAGTCGGCAGGAAAGAAACTGTTGAATCAGCCATCGAAAGTGCGTTAAGCCAAATTGAAACAAAAAATTACGCCGCCGAGCTGACACAAAGAGGAATCAAAAAAATCAAAAAACTCGCGATTGTTTTTAACGGGAAAGAGGTTGAAGTAAAAGAAGGTTGATTTTATCACACGACTTCCAGCTTTAAGAGCTCCTCATTAGTCGTAATTGCAACAACTTTTACCGCATTTTCAGGAAC
>CAZISX010000050.1:17549-25653 GCA_964542005.1 uncultured Spirochaetales bacterium | reverse complement strand
ACATGGATTAAACTCACACACCAGGAAGATTTAAACCTTTCGGAAGAACTTCTGGAAAAACATTTTTTAGGCGTGATTCCATATTATGATTGCGAATGCAGGATGCAGCACAAAGATGGACATTGGGTTTGGATTCATGACCGCGGCCAGGTTGTTTCATGGACAGATGATGGCAAACCTCTTTCAATGTTCGGCACGCATATTGATATTTCTAACAGGAAATTGATCGAAGAAAACTTAAGAGAGAGTGAGAATAAATTTGGACTGATGGTTAAGAATTCCTCAGACATTATTGTGATAATCAATGCTGACGGAACACTGCAATATGTCAGCCCGGCAGCAGAAAGAATTACCGGATTTGCTCCTGACGAACTTGTGAAAAAATCACTGGAAGAAATAATTCATCCAGATGATTTAACAAATGTTTTCAAAGCATTACAGGACACAACCGAGCATCCTGATAAAATTATCTTCACAAAACAAAAGGATGGGTTTTTCTTGAAACTGTTGGACAGATCTATGCTAACGAATCTGCTATAAAAGGGTTTTTCACGAGTGCAAGAGATATAAGTGAACAAGTCGAAACTTTGGAAAAACTTAAATCCAGCGAGGAAAATTTCCGAACATTTTTTGAGACAATTGATGATATGATTTTTATTGCAAATCGTGATGGTAAAATTTTCTACACGAATGCTGCAGTTTCCAGAAAACTTGGCTACTCTGAGACAGAGGTAAATAAGATGCAAATTCTTGATGTCCATCCGGCAGAATTAAGAGAAGACGCAATGCAGATTTTTGGCGATATGTTTGCAGGGAAACGAAGCTCGTGTCCACTGCCACTTGCTCGAAAAGACGGGACTTTTTTGCCAGTTGAAACACGCATCTGGTTTGGAAAATGGGATGGATTAGATTGTATTTTCGGCATCTCAAAAGATATTAGCGCCCAGCAGGAAGCACTACAGAAATTCAACAAAATATTTAATAATAATCCGGCACTTATGGCAATAAGTAGGCTGCCAGAAAGAGTTATAAGTGATGTAAATCAAGCTTTTTTAGCTAAAACAGAATTTTCCAAAGATGAAATTATCGGAAAAACATCAAAAGAGCTGGGACTTTTCTATCAGCCTGAAAAACAGAAAAAAGTCGCTGACGAACTGGAAAAAAACGGATTTATTCATGATTTAGAGCTAAATCTGAAAACTAAATCAGGTAAAATTCTTAACGGCTTATTTTCAGGAGAAATTATTGAAAGTCAGGGGAAAAAATATTTTCTAACAGTAATGACAGATATTACAGCTCAGAAACAATCAGAACTGCTTGCTACAAAAGCCAACCGCACTAAATCTGAATTTCTTGCCAATATGAGCCATGAAATCAGAACTCCACTAAATGGTATAATTGGTTTTACCGATCTGCTGCAAAACACACCTCTTGATGAAACGCAGCAGAAGTATCTTGACAACGCGAACAAATCAGCAAGACTTTTGCTTGAAATTATTAATGATATTCTTGACTTCTCAAAAATTGAAGCTGGCAAGCTTGATCTGGAAATTGTTAAAACCGACATTCTGGAACTGATTGAGCATTCTGTTGACATTATTAAGCATTCCACCTCAAAAAAAGGTCTTGAACTTTCTCTTAATATAGGGTCAAATATTCCGCGATTTGCGTTTGTCGATCCGCTCAGGCTGAAGCCGATTCTTATAAATCTTCTCAGCAATGCAATTAAATTTACAGAAAAGGGGGAAGTTGAACTTAAGGTGCGATTTATAAAGCCGGAAGACTCTGAAAATATTGGTCAATTTACATTTTCAGTCAGAGATACAGGAACAGGAATAAAAAAAGAAAATCTGGAAAAACTCTTCAAAGCTTTTTCTCAGGGTGATGCCTCAACAACCCGAAAATTTGGAGGAACCGGACTTGGTCTTGTTATCTCAAACATGCTGGCGGAAAAAATGGGAAGCAGAATCGAGGTTGTAAGTGAATTTGGGAAAGGAAGCAAATTTTCATTTTCTATTAAAGCGACTTTTGAAAACGACAACATCTGCCTAGAAGGGAAAAAAGAAAAAGAGACAAAAACTTATAATTTCAGCGGATTTAGCCCTACAATTCTAATTGCTGAAGATTCAGAAATAAATATGATGCTTGCAAAAATTCTTGTATCTCAATTAATGCCGCAAGCTAAAATTATTGAAGCGACAAATGGCTTTGAGGCTATTGAAAAATTCATAGAGTTTTTACCTAATTACATTCTTATGGATATTCAAATGCCTGAAATTGACGGATATGAGGCAGCAAAACAAATAAGAAAATATGAATTAAAAAACGGAGGACACATTCCTATAATCGCACTTACCGCTGGTGCAATGAAAGGCGAAAAAGAAAAGTGTTTTGAAGCCGGAATGGACGATTTTATAACAAAACCTATCGAGAAAAACAGTCTCTATGCAGGTTTTGAAAAATTTCTCATGAAAAATCAGGGAGTTGAACCTAAAAAAAGCATTGAAACTCAAAGGCTCCATTTTAATGCCGAATCTCTGAAAAAAAGATTATCTGGGAATATGGCGGCTTTTAACGAACTTAAAAACATAGTCCTGCCTCAAATGGATGAAAAGCTGAACAAACTCGAATCTGCAATAAAAAACAGCAGTGTGGATGATATTAAATCAAAAGCTCATAGCATAAAAGGAACTGCGCTAAATATGAGTTTCGAGATTCTTGCAGATTTATCTTCCGAAATTGAAAAAAATAGTGATCAAAATCAGAATATTATTACATCTATTTTCGACAAAATAAAGAATGAGTGGGAAATTATCCAGCTGGAACTTGAGTTGTGATACTTGCGCCAGTCTTATGACTGAAAGTTGACAAACCAGCTTACAAAAGAGTTGTCTGTTTTTGCTAGACTTTTATTTCTTCTTTTTTGTCAGAACTTCAAGAACCTTATCAAGACCTTTCTTTTCAGCATAAAGGTATGCGCTGCTTCCTTCGTTGTTTTTCAGATCAATATCCGCGCCATGTCTGACTAAAATAGCAATAACAGCCAGCTCGCTTCTGTAGGTAGCTTTCATAATCGCAGTATCCCCTTTTTTGTCGCCAAGATTAATATCGGCACCAGATTTAATAAGAATTTCAACAGCTTGTAGCGAGCCTCTATTTGCGGCTGCAACGATTGCAGGACGCCCTTCGCTGTTTTTGGAATTTGGATTTATTCCGGCAGAAATCATAAGCTTAACTATGTCTGCCTTGTTGTCTCTTGCCACATTTACAAAACTCTCTGCATCAGCCTTAATCCCTTTTGCCAAAAGTTCGGCCAGAGCCTTCTCTTTCGGTGATTGTACTGGCGGTTTTACAGGTGCAGGCAACTGTGCTACAGCTTTTACCGGAGCAGATGGCTGGGCAGCCACAACTTTTGCTGGTGCTGGTGCAGCTACTGCCGCTGGCGTGGCGACAGCTTTTGGCTGAACCTTGGGCGTGGGTGGAACAACATTAAAAATCCTCAGTAATTCATCATTGTTATTCTGATTAGCATAAAGAAGAGGAGAGACATCTTCCTGATTTTTAATGTTTATATCAGCACCATTTTTCACAAGAACTTTTACCGATCTAATATTTTTACGATAAACTGCTTTCAGAAGCGGCGTGTAGCCTTTGGAATCTCTCACATTCACATTAGCCCCTGATTTTATAAGAAGCTCAATTATATCAACACTATCTCTGTTTGCCGCTGCAATAATTGCATAGTTCATTTTGGTATTTGACATGTTAGGATTAAATCCTGCTTTGAGAAAAAGTTTTATCGCCTCTATTTTGCCTGAAAAAGCTGCACCTACAAAACCATCAGCATCAAAAGAAAATCCAAGTGATTTAATGTCGTTAAGTGTCTTGTCTCTCTCGTTTGGAACCTCTAACTTATCTTTCACAGCAATATCTTTTATAGATGAAAAATCGTTTCTTTTATCCTTAATATTTGAGGTTGAAACTGGCTCTTTCATAGCTAGAACATTTTTCTTGGGCTCCTGCTGAGGAATAGTTGCAGGCTCTGCATTCTCCTTTTCTGTGGTATTAAATATTTCCTGCGCCAGCTTGGCATATTGACTAGGTTTCTCTTTAATATTAATAACTTTCTTAATTATTTTTACATTATGTTTTGTGACTACCTTTTCTTTTTCAGATGAATTTATTGCAAGAAGAGAAGGGTTTTCGCTTGTTGCAAAGAAAAATTGCTTCTCACTTCCCGGAACACTATACAAAAAGAAAAGCTCAATCCCTTTTCCTTCAGCATAGTAGCCTGGAATAGATGCCTGATATGAATCATCAACAAACCGCAGCGACTTCATCTTCCAGTTCACCACACCAGCAGTTCTGTAACCAACCAAAATTTCAAGCGGCAGCTTTGTTTCTGTTGTTATTTTTATATTAACAGTCTGGTTTTTTTCTATGCTTTCAGGAAGACTAAGATTAAGCGAGATATTTTCTGCAATCTCATTTTTGACAGAAATTACAGGATTGTACTTTTTTGCAACATCCGACGAATCCTCTTTGCTGCATGATGTTATTTGCAAAAGGCAAATAACAAAGAAAAACAATAATTTTGTAAATTTTTTCATCAGAACCTCCTTTTCAACATCATAACCGGTGCCGTATGATAATAATAGAAAGGCTCTTGTCAATATGAATTTATTGTAATTCAGTTTTTACAATCCACGGGCGGCTTCTTCTGCGGAAAAATGCAACTTTAACTTGCTTTTAAATTGGTGTATGCAATAATATTTCTCTCTTTTTTTGGCTATCTTGTTCTATTTTGAATGAGGAAAAAATGCTCATTATTTTTATCTGTGCGCTATATGACAAAGAAGCTGAATATAAATTAATAGAAAAAGCGAAAAAACGCGATTCCCGCGCTTATGAACAATTAATAAAAAACTATGAAAGACAGCTTGTATCTTTTGCGAGAACAATCTGTGGCAAAGACAGCTCTGTTGCGGCAGATATTCTTCAGGAAGCACTTCTTAAAGCATACACAAACATTAATCAATTCAGAGGGGAAAAACCTTTTATCTCCTGGCTTTTTTCAATTGTCAGAAACCAGTTTAAAGATTACATAAAAAGCCCGGCAACCCGTGGTGATATTACAATGAATGAACTTTCTGAAGAAATTGCAAATAGCGATTCTGCCTTTGATGCAGAGATTATTCTTGAGGAACGAAAAAATAATTTGATGATGCTGATTGCGACATTACCTGATAATTACAAGGAAGCAATTGTTCTTGTTGATCTTCAGGGACTAAACTACACTGATGCTGCAGAAATTGCCGGAATTTCACAGGAAGCACTGAAAACACGCATTTTCAGAGCAAGAAGTGAACTTGCTGAAATTGTTAAAAATAATTTGAAACTTTTTAAATAATTGGCTCGTCTGCTTTTCAGTGTGGCAGATCTTTTAAAAAAGCACTGATTAGTGAGGTTTTTATGAATGAATGCAATAAAACAAAAATTCTGATAGATAGATATCTAAATAATGAGGAAACTCCTTTAGATATTATCAATATTCAGGAACATAGCCAAAAATGTGCGACATGCAACGCCTATCTGGAGGCTGCATTAATTGTTAAACCGCTTTTAAAGAGTTATGATGAAAAAGATTTTTCATTCCCAAACGGTTTTATTCAAAATCTTCATATAAAACTGGCCGAGATTAATGAGCAGGAACATAAAAAAGAAGAAAAAAAATTATTTTTTACACTCGATATCAGAAAGTTTTTACTTGGCACGGCTGCTTTTTCATTGGTAATTATGATAACTTTTGCATTCTTCTTTATGAATAAAAACAATGTTGACAAGAATGAAACTGAAAATATGGAGCTTATCTCAAGAGCTGCTGTTTCGTCAGAAAAACCAATTGTTATTACCCTCGAATATAGTGCGGCAAGAGAAATCAGAAACACAGCTGTCACAATAGAGCTTGATGAAGGAATTGAGTTTTATTCACTTAAAGAAGAAAGGAGATTGCTTAGAAAATATATTTGGAAAGGCAACCTTGAAAAAGGGGAGAATAAAATCTCATTTGCTGTTCAAGCTGTAAAAAAAGGAATTTTTTTGATTAACACCAGGGCAGATTTTGAAGGACTAAGTCATCAGCATAAAGCAATTTTAAATGTTTCAAAGGGAGGAACAACTGTTGCTTTATACAGACATACACAAAGGATACATCCATGAAGTACGCATTATTTGTGTCAATTGTTTTATTAGCTTTTATTCTTTTTGCGAAAGAACAGCTACTCAAAAGCAGACTTATAATTGAAGAAAAAATGCCTGAAGCTGATTGGGAAGAAAAGTTTTTTTCAGCAGAAAACGATACAGAAAAATCTGACGACTCAGATTCTTCAAAAAGTGAAAAGCTTTCAGATGAAAAAGAGAATTCTAGCCCTAAAAAAGCTAAAGTCATTAAAAGCAGAATTCTTCCTGAAATAAAAAAATCAGAAAATCAGGATAAACAAGAGAAGGAAACTCCTGATGAGAATATTGCTTTCCCTGAAAAAGAGGTGATGCCTGATGCTGACACTAATAAAGAAAAAGCAATTGTTGCAGATAAAAAGGAAGAAAAACAAACCAAAGCAGCTGAGGAAAAACTTGAGCATAAAAAGAAAAACAGAGAAGAGCTAATCAAGAAAAACAGAAAATCCCGCGGGGCAAAAGACAGGAGTGTTGATCATTGATGGAAAGAATTTACAATTTTTTTCTTTTTTCAATTTTTATTTTCTCAAATTCTCTTGGTGGTGAACTTGATTTTTCCATTAGTGCAGGGCCAAAACACAGCTTTGGAATTGAATATCTATATCTGACAGATAGAATTGACTTTTTTTTAGCAGATAAAAAAGCTGAAGAAAAAAAAAGCTCTTTTATCACCAGTGATTTTGCGGCAGGATACAAATTCAAAGATATAAGTGCTGAGTATTCTCTTGCAACCGACACCTCTCTATCTTCACAAAAGCTCTCCAGAATGAATCAGTTTGCAGAAGTGACAAACATTACAGAAATTAATGATTATCTCTCATTTGATTTGACTCTACAAGCCCATCACTCAGCAGAAAATTATGAATCATTCACAAACCTTTATACAGATTCACATCTTTTTTTTAATTTATTTTATGATATGAGCGACTTGATTTCACTTTCTGCTGGAATCAAAGAGGGATATTACTATCCATTTTATGAAAACCTCAAATATCTTCATGGCTCTGTTTCTGGCATTGAGGCATCAATTTATCTTTATCCGCAAAAAGATATGAATTTTATCAGAGTTTCTGCAGGGCTTGACTACTTTTCATTTCGGGATGAAAAAATAAAGTACGATTTTAATGAACTATACGGAACGCGACCTGTCAACAGATTTACACTTCAAACACAAAATAAATATATGAAATTTTATTCCGCAGCAGAACTCTCATGGAAAACCTCTGCAATTTCAATATTATCAAAAGTTGGATACAGCCTTGTCTACTGGATGGATTCCGATTACTATACATTTACAACACTGCACAGCAATAGGCCAATGAGTTGGAGAGAACAAAGAATAGAACATATTCCAGAAATTAGTACTTCCCTGATATTTGATCTCTCGGAACAAATTGGTCTGAAATTTTATGGTGATTTGAGGCACAACTTTTCAACACTTGGCGACGGAAGCAGTGATTACACAAATTATTCTATAACCAGCTATTCTCTTGGGTTTTCAACAATTTTAAAAATTTAGAAAGGAGTTGAAATATGAAATATTTTTTCATATTATTATGCACGCCATTTCTCTTACTCTCATGTCAAAACGACATCACAACATACATAGACAAAACAATTGCAAATGACGCAACAGCCTCAAGTGATGGTGAAACTAAGGGTGATGATATTTCGGCAGATCAAAATCCGGCGGACTCTGATAAGATTGACGGAACAGAAGATAAGGACTCTACTCAGCCTGATGAAGAAATGCCAGATGCAATAGTTGATAAAGATCAAATTCAGCCAGATTCAGAGATTGCTGATGAAGATAGTGATCTTGATGAAACAACTGAAAATGATTCTCCGGACAACGATGAATTTACGC
>CAZISX010000050.1:17178-17539 GCA_964542005.1 uncultured Spirochaetales bacterium | reverse complement strand
GTCCCAATGTGGAGCGGGCTATTGCTCTACTTCATGCTACAAAAATCCTTGAAAGGATTCAAACAGAACAGAATGATATCAAACTCTCACCTTCCTATTTTCTGGCCACAGTTTTACAGGAAAGTTTTATGGGATGCAGCGAAAATATACTGCCCGATCCTTTAGATCCTTCAAATATCTATGACTCTCAGCCGTCAACATTTCCAAGCGGCTGTTTTCAGATTGAAAAAGAGGCTCTCTGGAACGATATTTGCACTATTTATCCCGATAAAATTGACTGCACAAAAATTAACTATTCTACTGTAGTAAGCAGCGGAACTGAATCAACAAGCGGGTTTGACAATTTTGCTTCCAGTGCGAT
>CAZISX010000050.1:7282-17168 GCA_964542005.1 uncultured Spirochaetales bacterium | reverse complement strand
CATGCTTCAGACTCATGGATTTCCAAAACCGGCAGAATGGATTAAAAACGCATCAGACAAACAAGCTTTAATTAAGCTGATTTCTCTATCATATAATAATGGAGCAACTTCGCAGGAACTTGATAAAGCCATAAACTGCACAACAAAAAACATAGAAGAGTGCCTTGCGCCATCAGACAACGGATATGACTATATTATTTCCGTGGCATCATACACCTACGATCTGGAAGAGGGACTAAAAAACGGGAAGTGCTACAATGAGCCTGTAACAATTGGTAATATCGAAAATTACATTGATTCTCTAGCAAAACTTTTTCCCTCTGCTGACTGGACTGCTGCCAAGCTTAACGCAAGACAGCGCTACATTGCTAAACATGGTGATGAGAATGGCTCTGAAATGTTTCAGTCGATAAGTCTTGAAATTGTAAATGCTGTTATTGATGCAATTCCTGAGAAATTAACATGTCCACAGCCAAAACTACAAGAAATCTATGGGATTAACTGCCTCCAATAAATTATTCTTCAAAAAAAAATTCCTCAATCATTTCAAAACATTACTGCTTTTTTGGCAAAAACTTTCATATAAACTTAAAAATTTATGAAACTTTTTTTTCTTTCCATCGTCACCTTTATTGAACACGGTTGATTTTTTGACAACAAATTGGAGGCTACCATGAAAACGAACAATTCATCAACAAAAAATGTAATGTTTCAGATGTTATTAACTATGATTTTGGAGGATGTTATGAAAGTTGCACTCATTTCTTTAGTTTTATTTTTTCTCGCACTAACATTCATTGGTTGCGCTGAGGCAGATTATGAACTCGCACTAACATTCATTGGTTGCGCTGAGGCAGATTATGAAGAAAACAACAATGGCGAACTTGCTTTTGAAGAAAATTCTGCAAATCAGGAACTTGCATATCCTGTAAGTGCGGTATCTGTAAAAGAAAAAATTTGCGCAACCAACTCTACAGTTATTGGCAGCGTTTACTATCAGGAAGGCAAATATGACATGACAGGCTGCAAAGTAATTGATGGCGATTTAATCCTAAATGGAGCAGAGAATCTTAGCGGACTCAAAGATTTGCAGGAAGTTAAGGGAAGTCTCTTTGCTGTAAGAACAAAACTTACTAATCTTAAAGGATTGGAAAAGCTCACAAAAATAGGAAGATCATTTCTTATTACAGACAATAAATTTCTTGCAAACCTCTCCGGAATAGAAGGATTAATCTCTGTAGGCGATGATTTTATTATAAAAAACAATAACGGCCAATTTGTTGAGGATGAAGAGAGCGATGATGACAGCACTTCATCAGATTCAGAAACTGGCGACGATGACTCAACCTCAGAAGCTGGCGATGATTCAAATGGAAATGATGACCTTTCAGGCATTATTTTCTTCAGAATCAAATACCTTAGAATTGATTTAGAACAAAAGTACACAGCATACCCTGTTTTTGAAAAAAGTAGCGATGATTCTGAAAGAGAAGGCGAGAAAATTATTGAATCCCGCAGCAACAAAAGTGGCGAATTTTATGGACTTAGCAATATCTATGCTCTTAAAAACCTCAAAACTGTTGGCAAGGACTTATTTGTAGGAAACAATGATGCATTAGCAACACTTGTTGGACTTGACAGTGTAAAAAACATAGGAAGGAACTTCTTCATCGAAGAAAATGATTCTATAAAATCACTTGCCGGACTTGGACTCCTTTCAACAGTAGGGGCAGATGTTATGATTCGGAATAATGAGAAACTCTACTCTTTAAAAGATATGAAAAGCATTAGTGAAATCAGCATGAATCTCTATATTCAAGACAATCCATCACTCCCGACATGTGAAGCAGAAAACTATGTAAAACAAGTTATCGGAAAAAACAAAATCAAAGAAACAATTAACATTTCTGGAAACAATAACGCCCTTACCTGCCAGTAATATCAAAACCAGTCACATCAAATCTCTCACATATTCCAAGACAAAAATCAAGAAGACATCAGTGACTTCCAACCTCTATTATGGGATTCTTCTTACAAATTTCACACCGGCAAGCTGAAACATTAGAGGAAAAGATTTGTTTTTTGCTGTTGCAAAAATCAATGCCTCTGTAAGAAAAACCGGAATCACGCTGTAAACAAAGCTTAAAAGCCATAAAACCAGAAAAGTCCCGAAATCGCCCCTAATTCTTTTAACCGCACCTTTAATAATAATAAAATCGTGGAATAAAAATGCTGCAGGAGAAGATTCTGCAAGGAGAGGAAATAAAAACCAGATAAAAAAGCTGACAATAAAATAGGCAACAAAATAAACTTTTATAAGAGCAATAAGGTCGACATGAATAATAAAATCAAATCCAAGTGCAAAAACAAGAGGAAACAGAACACTGCATAAGATATCGCCTAAAAAGGCACGATAAGCCGATATTTCTTCAACATCGCGGTATTTTTCGCCTTCAATAATCATGATTCCTTCTTCAAAGGCAATTTTTGAAACATCAATTGAAAGAGAATCTGAAACTTCAGAAGAAACAATTCCTTCTTTTGGATAGGTGTTGTCAATAATACCAATCACCTCGCTCATAAAATCAATTTTCTTATCTAAAAAAGCATCTTTTTTTTGCTCTGACTCTATCTCTACGGTTCGTCCACAGCCCAAACAAACAAAACTGCTTTCATTAATCATTCCGCAATGTGCGCATTTTTTCAATTTACACTCTCCTTTTCGCGCCCTTCTATTTTCAACGATTTTTCTTTTAGAATATCTTCCATAACAGCCTCTGCGGTAATTTTGTGAGTTTCAATATACTTCATTAAAAACCACAGGTCAACCGAAAAGTTGGATCCGCGAATATATCTTCCATCAAATGTTGTTTTAGGGTTTTTGAGAATTTTTTCTTCATATTTTTTCATAACTGAAAAAACTTTCCTAACATCCGTAGTCTCTCTCTTCAAAACATTTTCGATTGTGTTTCCTGTATATGCTATTTCATAAGCAATATTAGGAATGTGGAGCATGAAATAACACTTTGATTTTGTTGACTCTATTCGATAAAAACGGCTGGTGCTGTTATAGATAAGTTTTGACTCCTCTATTCTTTGCAGTGCCTCATAAATTCTTCCTGTGAGGCTGTTTAACTCGACAAAAAATGTTATTTCAATATCTTTTAAGGATTTAGAATCAATAAGAAGAGATTCTGTAATTTTTTTTGGGAAAGGGAGTCGCATTTTTTCGAGTTCTTTGAACTCAAGAGCCATAATTGCAGCATTTTCTTTTGTCTGAATCGTTCCCAAAAGCCCCATCAAATCCTGTCCCAGCCTCTCTTCTCCTCCCGGCCCTTTATAAATATATGAAGGAACAACCTGAACAAAAAGATAATCTGCCACCGTATCCAAAACAACTTTTTGATTTTTCACAGCATTTAAAACAGCATAGGCAACTTTTTTCTCAAGATAATTTAGACTTGACGACTCTATCTGCTTAGCGTAATCAGCCGGAATTTTAGGCTCTGCAGCCATGCTAAAAGAAGATAAAAACAACAAAAATGCTGAAAAAATTAGAATCTTCATCCTATTCTCCTTAATAATTTATCCCAGATTATTTTTATTTCAGGCTCCCGAAGCGGAATTTCAAGTGATGAAAAAGGGTTGTAAATATGGCCTGTTGTGTAATGAACATCAATCTCAATGCCGTTAAAACAAGCCTCGATTCCTCTCTTAAAAAGCCATGCGAAAACAAGGGCATCGCTCACTTCAAGACCAATCCATTTTTTGTAACCATCACCAAACTCGCTGAATTTATAAATTAAGTTAAAAAGATCATTAAGAAAAAAGCCCTTCTGCAGCGTTTCGCAATTCTCCCATACAAAAGGAATCTTTTCAACTTGAAGCGGAGAGGAATTGTATGGACAGAAATCTTCACACTCAAGACAGCCAAGACAATAAACCCAGGCATAGTGCTCCGAATCAAAGCTGGCAGAATGCTGGATAACTATTCTGCCGCGCGGAGAAAAATGCTCAACCAGCTTGTTTTTGTAAGCTCCGCATATTGCAAGGCATTTACCGCATTTAACACACTGGATTTCTGAGTTTTTGTTCTTCACTTAGAGAGCACTTCTTTAATTTTGGCAATAACTTTATTATGATCGTCAGAACGAAAAGCAAGCTCCATTTTTTTATCAATAAGAAAAATCTGTGGAACAATTGCACTTCCATTTTTGTCTACAACACCAAATTTTTTTCCTACGACTGAATATTTGTCATAGCTGTACATAAACTTAACATTGTGTTGCTCAAAAAAAGCTTTTATTAATTTTGCCTCACCAGCTCTATCTCCGGCAGAAGGAAGGATTATCACAACAATTTCAAGACCTTTAGCCTTATACTCTTTATAAAGAGCACTCCAATCTGGAACAGCTTTTTTGCAAGGTTCACAGTACATTGAAACAAAGTCAACAACCACAAGTCTGGTTTCAGCCTCTGCAAGAATTTTTTTTAGGCTAAACATTTTATCATTCATATTGTAAAGTTCAAAGTTGTAATCTGCGCAAAAAATCAGGCCAGAGAGTAAAAACAAAACAAGTGAAAAAAGTGCTTTCATAAATTTCTCCTAATAAAACAGCGGGATAATAGCAAAAATTCATAATTTATTCAAGAAATTGGATAATTTGCTCATGCCGAGCAACAAAATTTGCTATCAGAACAATTGACTCCTCTGTTTTTTTGATACGGATAAAACAAAAAGCATTATATTAGAGCCTAATAATTTGGAATTACTACAAAGCCCTCTGTTTTTCAATAAAAGACACGACCCTGCAGCGTAACACCAATGTAACACAAAAATAACTTGATTACAATGCTTGTAAAGATTAAAATTTGTTCTTTAATAAAACCACTTGTTCGCATTGGAGCATTAATATGGATAGTGTCACTAAAAAAAACAAGCTTGACCAAGCACTTAAAGAGGCTGAAAACAGATTTGAAATGATTTTCAATATGAGTCCTGACGCAATGATTGTAACCAACCTTCAAACCGGCAGATTTGTTGAAATAAATGAAGGATTTACAACACTTTTAGGCTTTTCAAGAGATGAAATTATAGACAAATCCACAATTGATATTAATGTCTGGGAAAATCCAGTTGACCGAGAACTGTTTAAACTTGAACTTCTTGAAAAAGGTATTTGTCAAAATCTGGAAATGGTTGTCCGGAGAAAAGATGGTGAGTTATTAACCGGCATTATGTCGGGCAGACTGATTTATATTAATAGCACACCTCATATTATCAGTATTTTCAGAGACATAACAGACCGCAAAAAAGCAGAGCTTGCTCTTGAAAACAATAAAAAATGTGCAGAAAGATTTCTTAATGTCGCAGCTGGAATTATTCTGTCACTTGATTCAGAAGGAACAATTAAGCTTCTAAATGATAGCGGACACAAAATACTTGGTTATCAAAATGGAGAATTAATAGGAAAAAGCTGGTTTAACACCTGCCTTAAGCCTGAACTGCAAAAAGAAATCCAAATTGTCTTTGAAAAACTCAAAAAAGGAGAAAACGGAATAATTGAACTCCATGAGAATCAGGTGTTGACCAAAAGCGGAGAGGAAAAATATATTTTATGGCACAATACAGCACTTTTTGACAACAACAACCAATTTACGGGAACTCTTAGCTCAGGAGAAGATATTACCGAACGAAAACTTTCTGAAGAAAAGCTTATGGCAGAGAAAGAAAGACTTGCAGTTACGCTTGAATCTATTGGTGATGGCGTTATCACGACAAATACTGCTGGTGAAATTGTTATCATTAATAAAGCAGCCGAAGAGCTCACTGGCTGGAAATCAAGTGAAGCCCTTGGAGCACCTGTCTACATAGTATTTAATATTGTTGACGAAACAACAGAGTTGCCTAGAGAAAATCCAATAAACAAAGTGCTTGAATCCGGCCATGTCGAAGAGCTTTCTCTAAACACTCTGTTGCTTTCTAAAAATGGAACAAAACGGATCATTGCAGATAGTGCAGCACCTATCAAAAACAGAGAAAATAAAATTATCGGCGTTGTTCTTGTATTTAGAGATATGACTGAAAAGCGAAAGCTGGTTGAGGCTATCCAAAAAGCTCATAAACTTGAGTCAATTGGAATCCTTGCGGGAGGAATTGCCCATGATTTCAACAATCTTTTAAGTGGAGTTTTTGGTTATATTGATATGGCAAAGCTTGTTGCAAAAGATGATAAAATTTTTGATTATCTTTCTAAAGCATCAAGCTCTATCCATCGAGCAAAAGAACTTACTCAACAACTCCTAACCTTTTCCAGGGGCGGCACTCCAGTTAAAAAAACGGAGCATCTTTTCCCCTTTATTCGCGAAACTGTCCAAAGTGCATTGAATGGCTCTTTAATTTCTTCTCACTTTAATGTTGATAAGAATCTCTGGCCAGCCAGTTTTGACAAAAGCCAGATTGTACAAGTCATTGATAATCTTGTTGTAAATGCCAAACAGGCAATGCCTACTGGTGGAAAAATTATTGTTTCTGCTAAAAATGTAACACTTGAAAAAAACAGCTCTCTTTCGACTTGCTCAAGCAACTTTGTTAAAATTTCAATTCAAGATACAGGAACAGGGATTCCTAAAAAAATTATTGATCACATTTTTGATCCTTTTTTTACAACAAAAACACAAGCGCACGGACTTGGGCTTGCCACTTGCTACTCAATTATTAACAAACATAACGGAAAAATTGAAGTGGAATCTGAGCCTGGGGATGGGGCAACTTTTCATTTTTATCTTCCAGCATCATCCGAACAGCTTATTCCAAAAGAAAATAAAACTGATTTTAAACACATTGCTGGCGGTAGAATCCTTGTCATGGATGATGAACCCATATTGCGATCAACAATTTCAGATATCCTTCAACTGATTGGCTATGATTCTTGCTGTGTGAGTGACGGTCGTGAGGCTGTAAAAACTTTTATTGAGGAGCAAAAAGCAAATAGAAACTTTGATGCAATGATTTTTGATCTTACAGTTCCCGGAGGAATGGGAGGAATTGAAGCTGCTGGGGAAATTAAAAAAATAAATCATAAAATCCCAATATTTGTGACAAGCGGCTATGCGGAAGATCCCGCGATGGCAAATCCCGCAAAATATGGTTTCATAGCAAGTATCAGCAAACCTTTTATTGTTTCTGAACTTTCAGAAATTCTCAGAAATCATTTGTAAAAAAACAGCAGAAATAATTGCAGGAATCTTGATTTAATGCAAATTTTTCAGCATACTTTTGGAGACAAACACAACCTTAGGAGAGCTATATGAGATGGACATTAAATTCATTGTATGAATCTTTTGAATCAGCACAGTTTGCCGCAGATTTAGAAAAAATTGATTCAAGAACAACCGCAATTAAAGAATGGTGCGAGGCGCAACTCGAAACAACAGATTTTCCTGTTTTGAAAATTGAAGAATATTTGGGCTTCAATGAGGAGATTCTTCTGATTCTGCAAAAACTTATCAGCTTTGCGGAATTATCTCTTAGTGTTAATTCCAAAGATGAAAAAGCTCTGCAATTTCTTGAAAAACTCTATCTCAAAAAATCAGAACTTACAAAACCCGAGGTAAGCTTTAGCAAATGGCTTTTACGACTTGGCCAAATAGAACCGTATGCTGAAAAAAGCCATAGAATTAAGGAACATCTATTTTTTCTCAATGAAAAAAGAGAGAAAGCCGCCCATCTTCTTTCGGAAAAGGAGGAGTTTGTGATTTCAAAAATGAAAAACACAGGCTCAAGTTCATGGACAACGCTCTGGAACAGTATGACGGCAAACCTTCTTGTTGATATTCAGATTGAGGGCGATTCCAAACAGCTTCCACTATCAATTGTTAGAAGTTTTGCTTACGATAAGGATGAGGAAAAACGAAAAAAAGGGTACCTCGCAGAGCTTGATTCCTACAAAAAAATAGAAGAAACCGGTGCCGCATGCTTGAACAGCATAAAAGGTGAGGTGTTAGCTCTTTCTGGAATGAGAAGCTATTCTTCACCACTCGAAATGACTCTAAAAAACTCAAGAATGGATAAAGAAACTCTTGATGCGATGCTTTCCGCAATGAAAGAATATCTTCCTTATTTCAGACAATATCTGAGAAAAAAAGCATCAATGCTAGGCTCAAAAAACGGACTCCCGTTCTATTCATTATTTGCACCAATTGGTTCGACGGAGATGACATTTTCTTACAATGAAGCGAAGGCTTTTATTATCAAAAACTTCAGATCTTTTAGCGATTCTCTGGCAGATTTTGCAGAACACGCTTTTGATAATTGATGGATTGACGCTGAACCAAGAGAAGGAAAAAGAGGAGGTGCTTTTTGCTACAACCTTAATGTTATTAAAGAAAGCAGAATTCTTGCTAATTTCAACGGCAGCTTTAATGATGTTACAACAATTGCTCACGAGCTTGGTCATGCATATCATGGACACTGTCTGAATGAAGAGACTATTTTAAATAGTGATTATCCGATGCCACTTGCCGAGACTGCTTCAATTTTCTGCGAAACTATTATTACAAATGCGGCATTAAAAGAAGCTAAACCTACAGATGCGATGGCAATTATTGAGGCTGATTTGCAGATGGCTTGCCAGGTAATTGTCGATATTTATTCAAGATATCTTTTTGAAAGTGAAGTTTTTGAGAAAAGAAAGAATGGCTCACTATCAGTTTCTGAACTCAAATCAATAATGACAGAGGCTCAGAAAAAAGCGTATGGCGACGGTCTTGATGCCAAGGAACTGCATCCATACATGTGGCTTAACAAACCACATTATTATGATGCGGATTACAATTTCTACAACTTTCCTTACGCTTTTGGGCTTCTTTTTGCCAAAGGACTTTATGCGGAGTATCTTAATTCAGGCAATTCTTTTGTTAAAAAATACGATTTACTGCTGGCTTCAACCGGGAAAAACACAATTGCCGATGTTGTAAAAATGATGGGAATTGATGTAAGATCAAGTAATTTCTGGAAAAACTCTCTCGAAATTATAAAAAAGGAAATTGAACAGTTTCTTGCTGAATAAACAAACTATTCAATTAGACTTTTTTCTATAAAAACATTAATTATTTCCTGAACATCTTTTTTTACACTATCCAAAGTAACAGAACCATCAGCTTGATACATAGAGTACAAAAGTGAAGAAATCTCTTCCGAAGAGCTTCCTCTATCAAGAGAACTCCAGACAATCCCGGCAGTTTCATTAATCGTAATAATTTTATCTATAACAGGCGAAACGATTGTGACAGTGCCATCCTTCATTTTTCGCCACGCAATCTCTTCTTTTATTTTATATTTTATCGTCTCCATACTCGCCCCCTTAATTACATTTTCTCTTCATAAAACAACCACTTAGTCTTTAGAATTTCTGACTCTATAATTGTTTCAGAGGAAATTTTTTCATAAACACTATTCCCCTTGTTATAATCCATGGACGCATTAACTTTTATTGAATTTGAATCATATTTGCCATTACAATTAAGAATAATTTTAGTTAAAGCACTATCCTCATCATAATCAGCAATAGTATAGCTGCATTGGATTGAGCCGCAAAAAACTGCAGACCAGCTCTTTCCTGAAAAGAAATAAGATTTTGGAAAATAATAAAAAAATCTTCTTATAGCTGCCGGATAAATAGAACTCATTTTATCTGGACAAAAAGATGAAATATCATTGATGTCAAAGCTCATGTTAAAAGCATTTGAAGCAAAAACATCTTTAAGATTTTCATCTATATCTCCATTAAAAAGACCTTTAATCTCAAAAGAATTATCAGTTTTTTCAAATGTCTTCTCTAGTGTGTAATTATTTTTAAAAGAAACAATTCTGCCGGAATCAGGA
>CAZISX010000050.1:4000-7272 GCA_964542005.1 uncultured Spirochaetales bacterium | reverse complement strand
AAAGAACCTCTCCTTTTTCATTTATTTTAAAAGAATATGTTCCTTTGGGGTTATAGACAAATTCATATTCCACATAAAGAAATTTTTGGAGGAGCAGAATTGCGGGCAGGAACAATAAAACAGGGACTGCAATTTTTTTGTATTTATCAAAATATTTTTTAACTACGACGGTCATTAAAAGCTTCAAATTCATGCCTTTTTATTAATATTACCATACCTTTTCTCTGAATTTTGCTGATATGATTTTATTTGTTTTTTTTTATCACCCAAAGAAACAATCTCTTCTTTTATCTTATACATAACTTTTTGCATAAGCTCCTGATTTAACTCCTCCTCTTTAAGCATTCTTGTCATAAGAGCCATATTTTGCTTTTGCTCTGACGAAACATCCTCTTTTTCGTCATTTTCTAAAGAAGAATTCTCTATCATCTCCTTTATTTTCATACACTGTTCAATTAAAAAATCTTTCCTCGAAAGCAAATCAGCAATTTTTTCAGCAGACGGAACATCAGCTGCAAGATTCTTTTCAATTTCTTTATTTAGAAGATGAAGTTCCTCATAATATGTGTTTAAGCGCAGCAGTAAATCTTTGCGACTCATTTTCCTTCACCTTTTTGTTTTAAAATCTCCTCTTTTTGCCGCACAAAAACATATTTTGCAATTAGTTCTCTATATTTTCTGTCTATTCCTCTGAATTCAGCACTGACTTTAAAAATTTTGTCATAACTCTTCTTAATTTCTAAAATATTTCGCACAATCACATCAACCTGAAGTACAATTCCGCCTGGTATAAGAATAGAAATATTATATTTTTCTCCAACAACAAAATCTTCTTTTAATTTAGCATAAAAAGAAATACCACCTTCGCTAATATCAGAAGCATCAAATCTCACTGATTTGCTGTTTATATCAAAAATAATATAAATCATTGAAGATTTAGGAACAGCAACCCTATAAAAAGATCGTCTCTGAAGCCTGTGAATTGAAGAAGGAAAAGCAATCACATAAGAGTTTGTCTCTTTAATAGAGGCAACAGCTCTGCTTAAAAAAGCACAGGAAATATTCTCGACCTTATAAATAATCAAAAAGTTCTTCCCGCCAGCAATAACAGACAAAGTGCTTGCCGGAATAGGAGCATCTATCATAACAAATAGCTGCTCATTCTTTTTAATTATTTTCAGAAAAACTGAGGTGGCAGTAACAATTCGACCATTTGCAGAAACCACAATATCAATTCTCTCTCCACTTTGAAGAGCATAATAAATATTTAGTTTTTTTTCTTCTTCACCGCTAATAATTTGAATATCCGATGGGACGGCATCATCTGTCAAAAGATAGTAGAATTTTTTCATTTAGCTATTACAATTTTCTTCCTGTTTTTTTTCATTCTTGCCTGCTTTATCACATCATAACAGTCAAGGCAAAAATAATTATGCTCCTCTTCTTTAGGTCTGTATGGAACTGTAAAAAATTTCAAACACTTAGAGCAGACAAATTCATAAACATACTTTCTTTTTTTAGAATCAAATACTTTCTTTACAATCCCCTGCTTTTTGGAAAAATTGAATTCTTTTAGACAGTCATTGCAGTAATATTTTCTACTTCCATCAGAGACAAAAGGGATAAAATCATCTTTGCCACATTTTTCACAAACAATCTTAGTAAGCACATCTGTCTTTTTCTCATTTTCTTTTTTCATGGAACACCAACCCTGCGTAATAAATCTTAAAGAAATATACATAAAATTGCTTAAGAGTAAATTTTTTGACCTTCTTTAACCTCTTTTTGTTCTGTTATTTTAAAAATTTCAATGTTTTGCATTAATTCTCTGCTTTTTTGAATCACACAAAACCAAAATTTTAGAAATAGATTTTACCTTGCGACCGATTTCAAATAGATTAATTTTTCATCATCTGTGAGAGATATTTTTATTGGAGTAACACTAATTTTCCCAGCCAAAACAGAATTACAATCGCTTCCCGGGAAATCTACAAAACCAGATTGATCACCACCTATCCAATAATAATCGCGGCCTCTGGGATCTACCCTCTTGACAACCGCTCCGCCATACAATCTTTTCCCGAGCTTTGTCCACTCAATAATAATCGAATCAATATCCTCTTGAATTGCAGATTGGGGAATATTAACATTTATAAGGTGCGGTTTTAAATAAAACTCCTCGCCCACACTCTCTTCTATAAAAGGAAGAACTTTTTCAAAAAATATTTTTGCACATGAGGTAAAAAATGAATCATTAAAAACAGAAAAGTCTGTGATAAAAAGAGAAACTGCAATGCTTGAGATATTATGATAAAATCCTTCGAGTGCTGCACTAAAAGTTCCGCTGTATGTTAAATCATTAGCAAGATTCGCACCTCTATTAATTCCTGAAACAATCAAATCGGGCTTTACAGATGACAAATGATTTAAGCCTAGAAAAACGGAATCTGTTGGAGTTCCATCAACTGCATATTTGTTTTCATTAAATTCATGAATTCTTAGCGGTGAGTGGAGCGTAATTGAATGCCCTACCCCGCTTTTTTCATGCAAGGGAGCCGATGTAAAAAAAATACCATTACTCTTGCTTAAATAATTCTCTAAAGCAATAAGTCCTGAAGCATATATTCCATCGTCATTTGTTAGAAAAATTCTTTTTTTCATTGTAAAAAAAATGGTCGGGATGACTGGATTCGAACCAGCGACCACTTGACCCCCAGTCAAGTGCGCTAACCAGGCTGCGCTACATCCCGACCAATGAAGGGTTTACTTTTTGTTGTTATTTAATCTGTCTTTCAAAACCTGGCTATGGTGAAAAGTAGCTACTTTTCTTTCGTCAATTACCATAGTTGCGCCAGTCTGAGGATTACGACCTTTTCTCTCTTTTTTATCTTTTACAAGAAACTTTCCAAATCCAGAAATCTGAATTTCATCATCTTTCCCAAGACCATTTTTCAATTCTTCAAAAAACATATCAACAAGTTCAGCAGCTCTTTTTTTATCTACTTTCATATGCTCATAAGTAAGTTCCGCCAGTTCAACCTTTGTAATACTCATTAATATCTCCGTTAGTTGACACTCTTAATTTCTTCAAACACCCTATCGAAAGCTTTTGGATCTTCCATCGCCATGTATGCAAGCATTTTTCTGTCTAAATTAATGTTTGCCTTTAAAAGTTTGTTAATAAAAGTGCTGTAATTCATGCCTCTTTCTCTAACTGCAGCATTAATACGAATAATCCAAAGTTTTCTGAATTCTCTCTTTTTCAGTTTGCG
>CAZISX010000050.1:0-3990 GCA_964542005.1 uncultured Spirochaetales bacterium | reverse complement strand
TTCTGTGAGCATAAGCATAAGCCCATCCTCTTTCTACAGTTTCCTTAGCAATTCTATAGGTTCTTGATCTTGAGGAATAATTTCCTCTAGCGGCAAGCATTATTTTTTTTCTTCTTCTTCTTGCCTTAAATCCTCTTGCGACTCTCATTTATATTCTCCCGTCAAATTAGGCCATGTATGGTAAAAGTTTTTTAAGCTGATCTCTACTGCAGGAATCAACAATCACATCTTTTCTAAGGTTTCTTTTTCTCTTTCTGCTTTTCTTTGTTAAAATATGGCTTTTAAATGCGTGCCATCTTTTAATTTTTCCACTGCCTGTCTGACGAAATCTTTTTGAGGCAGCCTTATTGGTTTTCATTTTCGGCATAACTTTCTCCTCTCTAATTCTTAGGTGATAACACCATGGTCATTTTTTTATTCTTAACTTCTTTATCCAACTCAATTATAAGCTCATCTTCTCCGCCAAGCTCTGAGATAACTATATTGAGATTCTCAAGAGCATTCTCAAGAAACATAGCCTCTCTGCCTCTAAAAAAAACAGTAAACTTAACCTTGTTTTCATCTGCAAGAAATTTCTTAGCCTGTTTAACTTTTGTCATCAAATCGTGAATATCTGTATTTGGCCGTATTTTTAATTCTTTAATTTCTATAACTGTCTGATTTTTTCTTGATTCCTTTGCTTTTTTCTTCAGTTTATATAAGTGCTTACCATAATCCATAATCTTACAGACTACTGGTGTCGAGGTAAGAGCAACACAAACAAGATCCAAACCAAATTCCTCAGCCTTAATTAAGGCCTCTTTTTTCGAGAGAATTCCAAGAACTTCACCATGAGGAGAAATAACCCTCATTTCATTCGCTGGAATAAACTCATTAACCATATTATCCTGAACATTAGCCTCACCCGGTTTTTTCATCAAAAGTATAAACCCCCTTTATTCTCTTCTTCAATTCTCTTCAAAAAGTCATCCATCGGAACAACCTTCTGCTCGCCGCCTCGCTCCCTAACCGTTAGGTTCAAGAGATCAGCCTCATTGTCGCCCACAACTAAAACATAAGGAACCTTTTGGACAACCCATTCACGAACCTTATATCCCGTTTTTTCATTGCGGGAATCAATGTAGTAGCGAATATTATGTATTTTCAATAAATTTTCAAGTTTTTTTACAGTTTCAAAATGTCTATCAGCTACAGGAATAAGAACTATCTGTGTTGGAGAGAGCCACACAGGGAATGCTCCCTTATAATGTTCGATTAAAACACCGAAAAATCTTTCAAGCGAACCAAGCAAAGCTCGATGCAACATAATCGGACGATGCTCATTGCCATCACTTCCTGTATATGTGAGATTAAAGCGTTCAGGAAGATTGAAATCTACCTGAATTGTTGAAAGCTGCCAATCTCTACCAATGCTGTCTGTAACATTTATATCTATTTTTGGACCATAAAAAGCACCATCGCCTTCATTAATTTCGTAAGGCAAACCACTATCCTTTAAAACTTGATCCAGCGCCGCTTCCGCTTTATCCCAAACAGCTTTGTCTCCAACATATTTTTCAGGTCTTGTACTCAAAAAAACCTTGAATTTAGTAAAATCAAAACTGCCTAAAATATGTAAAGAAAATTTCAAAACACTTCTGATCTCGTCTTCCAGCTGATCTATACGACAGAAAAGATGAGCATCATCCTGTGTAAAACCACGAACACGCTTCAAGCCGTTAAGAGATCCGCTTTTTTCATATCTATAAACAGTGCCGAGTTCAGCCCATCGAAAAGGGAACTCTTTGTATGACCATTTTTTTCTTTTATAAAGCATAATATGGAAAGGACAATTCATAGGCTTAACATAATAGTCTTCACCATCAATATCCATAGAACTATACATCCCCTCTTTGTAAAATCCTAGATGACCGCTTGTTTCCCAGAGAAAACTTCTGCCAATGTGAGGTGTGTAAACTAATTCATAACCATTTTTGTAATGCTCTTTTTTCCAAAAGTTCTCAATAACTGACCTTATTTTCGCGCCCTTTGGTGTCCAGAGAGCAAGTCCAGGTCCGATATCTTCACTCATTTCATATAAATCAAGCTCTTTGCCCAACTTTCTGTGATCTCGCTCTTTTGCCTCTTCAGCCATTTTAAGATATTCAGCCAAATCATCTTTATTAAGAAATGCTGTGCCATAAATTCTCTGAAGCATTTTATTCTTTGAATCTCCTCTCCAGTATGCACCAGCAACAGAAAGAAGCTTAAAAGCCTTTACAAAACCTGTATCTGGAATATGAGGGCCTCTGCAAAGATCAGTAAATTCACCATGACAATAAAGAGAAACCTCATTGCTTTCAAGATCATTTATAATTTCAACCTTATATTTTTCATCAAGAGCAGAAAAATGAGCTATTGCCTCACTTTTAGTTATTTCCTTGCGGACAAAAGGAGTCTTGTTTTTTATTATCTCCCTCATCTTATTTTCTATAAGCTCAAGATCCTGAGCTGTAAACGCGTGTTCACTATCAAAATCATAATAAAAACCATTTTCAATAGCTGGACCAATCGTTACTTTTGTTCCAGGCCAAAGAGTCGTAACCGCATCAGCCATAATATGAGAAACAGAGTGACGGATAAGATCAAGAGCTTCTTTAGATTTAGTAGTAATTACAACAAAATCGCCATCCTCAACAGGAGAAGAAACATCTTTCATGATGCCATTAACAGAAACAGCTAAAGCATTCTTAGCAAGCCCTTCACCGATTTCTCTTTCTATAAATTTTAAAAAGCTCTCTCCGGATTTTGCTTCTTTCCGGCTTCCATCTGGCAATATTAAAACAGGCATTCAAACCTCATAAAAAAAATGGTAGGCCCAAGTGGACTCGAACCACTGACCCCTGCTACGTCAAAGCAGTGCTCTCCCAACTGAGCTATGAGCCCACCAGAATAAAAAAACACCGGTTTTTATAGCACTCCGGCGCAACAAAGTCAATCTTTTTTACCAAATAAATTAAATCAGGAGGGAATTTACCATGAATGAGTTATAACTTTCAGAAAGGAGAGGATCTTTTTCTCGTCAACAATACAATTCAAATTATTGCTGTCAATTTCTGAAATTTCTACAATTTTTATTTTTTCCATCTCCTTTAAACCTAAAGAAATCTGCTCTCTTTTGAGTTTAGTCTGCTGCAGCAAATCCGTAATATTAATTTTCACATAACCAGCTGACTTGTCGGACAATTTTTTATCCAAAATATAAGAAGCAAGCAAGATAAGAATGTTGGTATCGGTCATTTTTGCAATTTTGGTATTTAAATCATCAATCTTGGAAGCATATTCTTTCAAAAATCTGATTGTAAGATCAGGCATCCTGGAAATCAAATCCAAAAAGCTCAAGTTTGTAATTTTCAACACCTCAATATCTGTGTTGGCAACTATTGTTGCTGAGCGCCTAAGGTTTAGAAAAACGCCCATTTCTCCAATAATTGTACCCTCTTTTAATAATGCAAGCCTGACATTTGTTCCTAGTGAAATGTTTTTTTTAACCTCGACCGTTCCCTTCAGAAGGATATAGACAGAATCAGATTTTTCATCTTCAATAACAATAATTTCGCCTCGTGAAAAAGTATTGATTTTCCCGGTCTGAAGGATTCTGTTATAAATTATATCTCTTTTTTCTTCACTGAAATCATTCAGAAAATCATAAATATTGATAACCACCACATTTCTCCATTTTTTTATTGTTGTTCTGATGATATAAAAAAGAAAAGAAAGTGTAAAGAAAATCTTTCTAAAGATCCAATATAAACAGCCTCACATTTTTTTACCCGTTTAATTTGTAAAGAAAACTACAAAAAATCCCTATTTAGAGAGGATTAAAAAAATCAGCAACTTACTTCTTTCTTTTCTTCCCTTCCTTTTCAAACGGGCATCTCTCCGGATGAGCTGCACAGTAGCAGTCCATATCTCTCATATAGATTTCCTGCATATCCTGATAAACAATAT
>CAZISX010000049.1:25933-26521 GCA_964542005.1 uncultured Spirochaetales bacterium | reverse complement strand
CTGTCAAGTTAATATGAATTTACAGAAAAGACTTTACACTAACTACTTTTCTACAGGTTTCAAAAGAATACTATGATTCACAGTTTAATCTTCTACAGAAAAGATGTGTTATCGGTCTTGCAATTGGTGGTGAATTGTTTGCTTGTAACGACAACAACACCTCTTTTGCAATTAACGAGACTGCGTTGAACTGGGGAAATATAGAGATAGAAGATAATCAAAATGAAATTGCGTTAACACTTGGTGGCAAAACATGTTTCTGTTATGATGATAACGGTTCCGAGATTACCTGTCCGGAAGATATTCCTGTTTTAAATAACACATACACAAAAACAATAATTGATGCTGATCCGAACAAACCATCTTTCCCTGTTATTGTAGATTTAAATAATGACGGTGTTAAAGAGATGGTTATCTCTATTTTTGACAACTCAGGACCTTTAGGAAGCGGTTATATTTCTATTTATTCTCAGGAAAATGGTGTGTGGTCAAAAGAGACTCTTGCAGGAAGCAGTGGAACAAAATTTGCCAATTCAACCTCGATTGTTGACATAAATGAAGACGGCAGACTTGATATTCTTGCACCAA
>CAZISX010000049.1:23808-25923 GCA_964542005.1 uncultured Spirochaetales bacterium | reverse complement strand
TCATGGTATGAGCAGAAAGAAGATGGCTCATTTACAAAACACACGCTAGTGAGTGGCAATTCACTTTTTTACCATCACGCAGAATTTGTTGACTGGGATGGCGACGGAATTAAAGACCTCGTAACTGTAGGCGAGAAAAAAGGTCTTTTTGATGATGGCGAAGCTCATCTTCAGTGGTTTAAAGGTAACACTTCTGCAGACAGATTTGAGAAAACTCCGATTACTCTTAACGACGGATTAGGCAGTATTCCGACAGTTATGGATATTGATAATGATGGAGATCTCGATATTATGAGTGCCCAGTTTTTTGGAGCCGGCCCGAATGAAATTGAATCTTTTATCTGGTATGAAAGAATTGGAACAGATATGACAAATACTGCTTCTTTCACAAAACATGTTATAAATGGCGATTCCGGCAGATCAATCCAGCTTTCAATGATTCCAAATCTTTGCGGAGACGGTATAACAAGAGCTGTTGGCGCAAACCA
This sequence comes from uncultured Spirochaetales bacterium, assembly GCA_964542005.1. Taxonomy (GTDB): domain Bacteria; phylum UBP6; class UBA1177; order UBA1177; family CALOFP01; genus CAZISX01. The sequence goes on along the minus strand of CAZISX010000049.1, from coordinate 25,435 downwards.
TGAAAATACAGCAAAAGATGCGAATAATCCTCAGGAAGCTGTCTATATGTTTGATATTCCTGCAGATCCTAAACAGCCATGGGCAAAGACAAAAATTTCCGATGGTATTAAATCGGTAAATTATTTTGGTAGTTTTTATCAGGGTGCGCCTGGCGTTTTCGGTTGGGGCGATGCTGATGGCGATGGAGATATTGATATAGCAGTTTCCGGTGACGGCGACCCTAATATTTATCTTCTTGAGCAGACTTCGGCATGTATTTTCAAAACATCAATTCTTGGTCAGAATTTATCACAGGCTGGCGTAACTATGGGCGATCTTGATAATGATGGAGTTTCTGAAATAGTTGCTGCAAGTTATGGCGATAACGAGCTTGTTGTTTTCAAGAAAAAATCACCTGCAAAAGCTGCTATGAATGTAGTTGAAAACAATAGCTTTTTTGGAACTATTTTTACAAAAATAGCTGCTTTCTTCAAAATCTAAAAAATCACTCTTTTGGTGTAATTCCATCTCAATTTTAACCACAAAAAATCTTTTTTCTTAATGATTTCGGGAAAACTTAAAAAATATGCGGAAGATCCGTTTCAGGCAGTTCGGATAAAAAAAAGGGAGGCCGAAGCCTCCCTTTAAATCAACAACTTACTATAAAAATTATTCTTTTACAGCATCGCCAATAGAACCAAGTCTTTCTGGAGCGGCATGAGCTGCCATAGCTTCTTCCATATTTGTTCTGCTGTCAGCATCACTTACAGCTTTCATGCTGAGTGATACTTTTCTTTCGCTGTCAGAGATACCTTTGATAATAACTTCAAGTTTGTCGCCAACCTGATAGTTTACTTTGTCTTCTATTTCACTTTTGTGAACAAGACCTTCAATCATGTCAAAAACTTTAACAAAAATACCGAATTCAGCAACTTTTACAACTTCTGCTTCTATTTTGTCGCCATCTTTGTACTGTTCTTTGAACATTTTCCAAGGATCTTCTGTAAGCTGTTTAATGCCAAGAGAAAATCTTTGTTTGTCAGCATCTATATTGAGAACCATAGCCTCAACTTCGTCGCCTTTTTTGTAGTATTCGCTTGGGTGTTTAAGTTTTCTGTCCCAAGTAATGTCGGAAGTTCTAACAAGACCGTCAATACCATCTTCAACACCAATGAAAAGGCCAAAATCAGTAATATTTCTAACAATACCTTTTACAATTGTGCCAACAGGGTATTTTTCTCTAAGAAGTTCCCAAGGATTTGGCTCAACCTGTTTCATGCCAAGGCTAATTCTTCTGTTTTCAGCATCAATCTCAAGGATCTTAACTTCAACTTCATCACCAATGGCAACCATTTTGCTTGGGTGTTTAATTCTTCTTGTCCAGCTCATTTCGCTGATATGAATAAGGCCTTCAATTCCTCTTTCAAGCTCTACAAAAGCGCCGTAATCTTCAAGAGAAACAACATTTCCTTTCACAACCTTGCCTGAAGCATATTTTTCAGCAGCCTGTCTCCAAGGATCGTCGCTAATCTGTTTAAGACCAAGACTTACGCGCTCGGAGTCTTTATCAAATTTAAGAATTTTAACTTCAACTTCGTCACCAACCTTGAACATTTCTGAAGGATGGTTTACTCTGCCCCATGACAT
>CAZISX010000049.1:19804-23798 GCA_964542005.1 uncultured Spirochaetales bacterium | reverse complement strand
CCATGACATATCGGTAATATGAAGAAGTCCGTCAATTCCGCCAAGATCAACAAAAACACCGTAATAAGTGATGTTTTTAACAAGACCTTTAACTGTTGAACCTTCTTCAATTCTTTCAAGAGTTTTGCCTTTAAGCTCTTCTCTCTCTTTTTCAAGGAGATCTCTTCTTGAAATAACGATATTGCCTTTTCTTTGATCATATTTGATAACCTTGAAGTCGTATGTTTTTCCAATAAGATCATCAATGTTTTTAATAGGTCTAAGAGCAACCTGTGAGTTAGGAAGGAATGCTTTAACACCAATATCAACTGCGAGACCGCCGTTCACCTTCGCAACAATAATACCGCTTACGAGTTCGCCTTTTTCATAAGCTTCGCCAACCTTTGACCAGATTTTAAGCTTGTTAGCTTTGTCTTTGGAAAGGCAGATGTTTCCTTTTTCATCTTCCCAGCGTTCAATCACAACTTCGATATAGTCACCAACTTTCAGAGTGTTAAGCTCGCTTGGAGCAAACTCGTTAGCAGGAATTACACCATCAGATTTGTAGCCTACATCAACAAGGATGAAATCTTTTCTTACTGCACGGACTTCTCCGCTAATAATTTCCTGACTTGAAACTTGTTTGTCACTCGGCAAAAACTCTTCGAGAAGTAGTGCGAAATTGTTGTCGTTTACCATGTTAGTAAAACCTCAAAAAAATAAAATTAGTTAATAATCTCGCTTTAAAAGCGCACCGAAATTATAAAGAGAGTAAAAAAAATGTCAAGAAGTTTCAGTAGATAGCGTTGTTTTTTTTATTCATCAAAATTATTGTTCTTCTGATCCCACATATATGAAAGATACTCGCCAGCTTTTTCAGAGATAAATCTTAATATACTGATATCATCTTCATCAAAAGAGCTTTTTTCTTTTTTGTTGATAAGCTCAATTATACCTAATGTAATATTGTTAGAAAAAACAGGACTTGAGGCAATTGAACGGGTTTCATATCCAATTTTATGGCTGATTTCCTTGAAAAATCTAGGGTCTTTTTGAACATCGGAAACAGCAATAAGGCAGTTGTTAAGAGCAGAAAATCCTGCAATTCCCTGTCCCATTTCGATTTTCATCCCTTTTACACTCTCTGCTTTCGGACCTCTTGTTGCAATAAAATGAAGCTGTTTTGTGTTAAGCGGTGCGATTGCGAAGCTTCCACTTTCAGCAGGAATATATTTTAGAGCAAGATCAAGAAAGAATTCAAGACCTTCCTGCTCCGGCTTGCTGTAGCTATCCATAACTTCTTCAAAAAGTGCAGCTAACACCTCGTTTTTATTGCGGTGTTTGAGCGTTCTTCCAATTTCTTGAACAGGCTTTTCAGGTAGACTGGAAAGTTCTCTGATGAGAAATTTCATATCAGTTGTTGTCTCTGTTATATGGATTGTACCATCATCTTTTATGTCGCATAGAATGTTTTGAAGATCAGATTTAATTCCGAGATTGCTAAGTGCTTTTTCAAGTGCTCCAAACCAGTCTTTTCCCTCTTCTTTAACTATTATTTCCCCTTTCCCCGAAGTCTTGGGAAAGAAAATCTCAAAATTAGGCATATTTTTTCCTCCAAATGTTAAAACCTGTCCATAGTATTAACTTACTTATTTCTATTGGCAAGTTTTTCTTTGAGTAAATTGTTTACTGTTGCGGGATCAGCCTTGCCTTTACTTTTTTTCATAACCTGTCCTACAAAAAATCCAAAAAGTGTCTCTTTACCGTTAAGATATGCTTCTAGTTCTTTTGGATTTGAGTTTATTGCATCATCAACAAATGTCTCGATTTCACCCGAATCAATTGCCTGAAATCTTGGGTCGAGGGCTGCTATTTCTGAGGCTTTACGATTTTCCTTGTGCATAATCTCAATAATTTCCTTGCCTTGCGCCTGATTAATCTTTTTTGATTCAACCATTGAAACAAGCTCGGCAAGCATTTCTGGGGCTATAACAGCTTTTTCAATATGTTCCTTATCCTCAAGTCTTAAAAGTTCGGAAGACATCCATGCACCTATTTTTTTTGCAAGTTCCGGCGCAAATCCTACAGCTTTTTCGTAATAATCAGCAACCACGGGATAGCCAATAAATAGTGAAAGAATCTCGTCATTTAAATCATAATTTTCTTTAAGCCTTATATATTTTTCATCAGGCAGTTCTGGGATTAAGGTTCTGATTTCATTAACAAAAGAATCTGTTATGCAAAGCGGCCCGAGATCCGGCTCATTAAAATAACGGTAGTCATTTCTGCCGTGTTTTTTGCGCATAAGTTCAGTTTTGCCTGATTTCGCGTTCCAGAGCCTTGTCTCAGCCTCAACCATGCCGCCTGATTCAACTATCTCAATCTGTCGCTCGATTTCATGCTCTATTGCTTTCTGGATAAATGAGAATGAGTTTACATTTTTCACCTCAGTTTTTGTGAAAAGCTCTTTTGAACCAACTGGTCTAATTGAAACATTCGCATCGCAGCGTAGATTGCCTTCTTCCATGTTTCCTGTACAGATTCCTAAATAATTTACAGCAATTAGGTAGATTTTTCTAAAGTAGTCAGCTGCCTCTTTGCCGCTTCTCATCTCAGGTTTTGAAACAATTTCAATTAAAGGAATGCCGGCGCGGTTGTAATTAAGGTATGTGTTTTTTTCCATGTGAAGTGATTTTCCGGTATCTTCCTCAATATGAACCCGCTCAATTCCGATTTGGCGCAGAGAGTCGTCATCACTTTTAACCAGAATATGACCATTCTCTGAAACAGGCTTGAAAAACTGGGTAATCTGATAATTTTTAGGCATATCGGGATAAAAATAGTTCTTTCTGTCAAAGGTTGATTCTAAATTTATCTCGCCATTTATAGCTTTTGAAAGCATCACAGCTTTTTTCACAACTTCGCGGTTTAAAACAGGTAAAGCTCCAGGCTGACCTGTGCAAACCGGGCAAATATTTGAATTTGCTGAATCATTATAGTTAGTTGAACAGTTGCAAAACGCTTTTCTTTTTGTGTTGAGCTGGATATGAATCTCAAGTCCAACAACTGCTTCGTATTTATTAGACATTTTCAATCTCCTTTCTGATTTTTTCAAAGTTGCAGAATTCCCGTTCAAAAAGGCGAACCATATTTATAAGTAAAGAATCGCTGTTATGTTTTCCTGTGAGCTGGAGTCCGACAGGAAGTTTGCTCGTTGTTCCGACCGGAAAACTTATGGCAGGTATGCCTGTCAGATTTGCTGCAATTGTGAATAAATCCTCATTATACATTGCGATAGGATCTGGTTTTTCCTTGATTTTAAACGGTGTGTCCGCAGTTGTAGGGGTAAGTACAAAATCGCATAACTCAAAGAATTTATTCCATCTTTCGTAAATAACAGTTCTTACTTTTGAGGCTTTCAGATAGTAGGAATCGTAGCACTCGCTTGATAAAACAAACGAACCTAAAAGTATTCTTCTTTTTACCTCTTCTCCAAAATAATCTGATCTGCTTTTTAAGTAAGTTCCTTTTATTGAGTCAGCTTCAGCCCTTTTGGTGTATCTTATTCCGTCAAATCTGGCTAAGTTGCTTGATGCTTCCGCAGTCGCGATTATCTGATAAACAGAGATAACTTTTTCAAATTCAGGGAATGAAAACTCAACAATTTCAGCTCCGTTTTCTTTCAGATAGTTGAGGAATTTCTCAAAGTGAACTTTCACAGAATCTTTCATAAGATCTGAATATTCTTTGATAATTCCAATTTTTTTCCCTTTAAGCGATTCATCCGTAAAGCAAAATTCCGGCGCATCAATCGAGGTTGAATCAAAACTGTCTTTTCCTGCTGCAACAGCCATAATTTCAATAATCTCATCAGCTGAATTAAAACCATATGATTTAACAACTGATTGATCATTAAAATTTGGAATTTGTGTTAATTGTTTATTGGACAAATTTAGTGTCATTAATTTATAAAGTTTTATAAACAACTTTGGTTCTTGGTTATGCTTTTCTTACA
>CAZISX010000049.1:8052-19794 GCA_964542005.1 uncultured Spirochaetales bacterium | reverse complement strand
AAGCGGCAGGCTGTCTGACTGAGCCGCCAGTATCGCTGCCAAGTGCGAAATCACACATTTCCGCAGCAACGGCCGCCGCACTTCCGCCTGAACTTCCTCCTGGAACTCGGTCGTTATCCCACGGATTTTTGACTTCGCCATAAGCAGAATAAAGATTCGCCGAACCCATCGCAAATTCGTCCATATTAAGTTTTGCACAGACAGTTACGCCAGCGTTTGCGAGTCTTTCAACAACAGTTGCAGAGTAGGGGCTTGTATAATTTTCAAAGAATCTGGAACCGTTTGTAAGCGGCATTCCTTTTACCTGAATATTATCCTTAACTCCCATCATAACGCCGGCTAACTTTCCGGTATTATTGGAAATTTCTTCGCCAACAAAAAGACATGCATTAAGATTTTTGTTCTTTGTTTTAATGTTTCTGAAAACAGTTTCAATCCCAAGTTTTTTCATAGAAACCTCATAGTTTTGCAAGTTAATCGTTTTTGTCAGGGGATTATAGTTTTTGGAGTTTATTTTGGCAATTTTTCGTGATAATTATTAGGATTAAATTATTTTACAGTGATCATTTCTGTGGTTTTATATAAATAAGGTCTGAGATCAATAGGGGTTAGTAGAGGATATGAATATATACTATTATTAAAATTTAGCTCGATCGTTTTCAGAAATGAGCTGTTGTAAAAAGATATTCTAATTATTATTTTAGATGTTGAAAATTTAGAAATAGGGACATTTTGAGAATATTTTTTCCCAATATTGGAATCATTATTGAATGTTGCAGATTTTATATCTGCAAAAAGTGTTTTCCATTTTTTATTATTAGTCCAAGAGGTCTCCGGGATATACGTATCCTCCTTACATGTATTCTCCTTACATTCGATTGTGGTTTTATCAGTTGAAGCACATTCACAATATTGAGCAACAATGTTGGATTTTGGAGTTCCTTTATTACTAAAAGCGTAAAAGTCAACCGTTAATGTTTGATTGGATTTGAAATATTGATCGTTTATTATTATTGATTGTCTTGATGTTTTTTTGCTTTCGTAATTATACTTATAGATCTTCGTGTTGTAATCTCTGAATAAGTTTTTTCCATCAATCGGATTTTTGTCATTATAGTCAAAGAAGTAATCATATCTATATGATTCGTAATTTTTCCATACGGAGAATATATATGCTAGATAAGTCCCTTTGTTATTTGGATTTGATTCAAACACTACAGGAGGAATAAAGTAATGACCGTAAATCATTCCCGGAGCAGGAGTTGCAATTGAATAAGCTGCAAACTCAGGATCTCCCCAGTTAAAACCATCCGGACTTGCCATAATGATTGCTCCTTGATTTTTAAAATCATTTGATAAACCGGTTGATATTGCCCAGTATATATTATCTTTTTTGATAATTGATGATGTTGGTGCTGTTTGATAGTAGACAGGTTTAGCCTTATTATAAACTGTTGTCCATGTTGATTTTGAGTTAACTATTCCTGTAAAATATTCTACCTTCATTTCTCGCACACTTTTTTCGTCAGCAGGAATTCTAGCAATATATACAGGATTTAACTTATTTAGATATTCCCCATATCCTCTTAAGTATATATATTTTGTTTGAGATGTTGAATATTTGTCAACCATATCTCTTATTACGATTGGATTTCTAAATTTGCTCCCTTCCCCCCATACTATATTTCGATTTTTTATTGTGTTGAATTGAAAATTGGGAGTGCCGTTTAATTCTCGTTGCTTGTCATCTGAAAATTCCAGTCTTCTATTTGTGTTGTAATTATATATTCCAACACCATTTATTTTGTTTTTTTCATCGTCAGTACATTTGTTAGCACTATTTTCAAATTGCCAGCAAATTGTTTCTGTCAAAAAGAATAATACCTTTGGTTTCGTCGTGTCTTTAGCTGTTGCATAAAAATAATCTATCGTGTATGTTCCTATTGGTTTGTTTTTTAAAATTTCATCATCATTGCGAAAAATAGCTCTATAATCATCTGGCAAATTAAATCCTAAGTTTTTTGTTTCTTTATCACTTAGTGTATCTGTCCATTTATCTCTTTGAATTAATTTTATTCCAAATTTACTTGTTGAATCTTTTTGTGCATTAAAAAAAATTGCAGAATGATATCCAACTCCATGGATATCAGTTTTTGTGTTGTAATAACTATTGGGGAGGGGATCTACATAATCAGAAGGTGCCGCAAGTGTAAAATATGAATTATATTGATGTGCAGGATCGCTTGCATAATATTTACAAAAAAGATCCTTTTCATCATAAGTTGTAAACTTCTCAGGAATTATTCCTCCTCCATTATTTTCTAAACAATCTTCATATCTAATATCACTGTTCAAATTGATATAGTCAATGTCGTCTTTGTCATAAGGATCATAATAATTGTCATGATGATTGGAAAATGTATCTCCGAACACCATTAAAACTAAATCTGTGCCATCAGCATTTAAAACAGGCCAACCCTGATCTGTACTTGTAAGATAATTGTAACTGAATCCACCCATGCTTAGAAATTTATTCTCAGATTGTATGCCTGTAAACCACTCTTCGCAATTACCTGCACTTTCATTGTTATCTGTAATGCAAGCATTTGAACCATAGGCACTCAAGATTGTTGAATACAAAAACAATAAAACTAAAATTTTTTTCATAACGATCTTCATAATTATAAAACAAAACAAATAAATTGTGCTTAAAATGATATTAAATGCAAGGTTTTTGTGTGAAAGTTAGTTTTTTGAGTTTATTCTACGACGGCGCAGGCTGGCACTTGATCTGATTTGTCTCCTTCAGGAGTATTTGATATATGATATATTGTTACATTTGAGCCGGAAACTCCAATTTTACCGCCTTCAGCTTTAGCAATACCTTGTGAAAAATCAACAGAGAGAACAGGATCCTCTGTTAAGGTGATGGCATGATAACAGTCTGCTTCTCCGGCAGGAGTAAGGTTCGCAAATTGAAGAAAAGCGCCTTCGTAACACATTTTTATTTTATCTCCAGCTAAAGCACTATTTGGCACTTCAAGCAATATCATAGATAGATATTTACCTGCAGAGTCTTTGAGATACTGCCAGATAATAATTTTGTTCTCAAGTCCCTCTTCCTTTTTTGCGGTTGCTGCATAAATTTCATATACACCATCTTCAGGCGCAATCTCTGCCATTGGATTTTTTCCATATCCATAATTTCCTGTAAACATTGGAGTATCAGTTATAAGTCCTTCGCTATGCAACTGAATATATTCATCATTTGCCATATTTAATGAGTCGAATTTGTAGTAATCATAGATGTATTCGCTGTTAAAGGCAAAAGATATTTTGCCATATTCTGGAGCTCCATCAACTTTTAGAGGACAGTTTGCAACATCTGCGGTGCAGTCAGCTTTACAAGGAGCACTGCCATATCCATATTTTGCATCAACATTCTCACAATTTACAGCTGCGCCATCGCACTGTTCAGTGCCTTCAACAGTGTTGTTTCCACATTTTGCAGTTCCTGGATCTGTATCGTTTACAGGAGTATTATCCGGTGTAGGATTGTTGTCCGGTGTCGGATTTGTATCTATTGCTGGTGTTGAATCTTCATCAACTGCAGGGATGTTTGTGTCTGAAGCCGGAGGTGTTGTGTCTGTGTCATTGTTTGCTATCGGATCCGTTCCGCCGTCACTTGATGCACAAGCTGCAAAAAAGAGCGTTGTTAAAAGAGTTAATATTATAAACGATTTTTTCATTTTTTTATCTCCTTTATATTACTTAATAATTGGGCATGGAGGATAGCCGTAACTTTTTTCAGCAGCCTCGGCGGTTGTAACTCCGTCCGGTGTATTTGTTGGATGCCACAAGGTAATTTCTTTAAGTCCAGTTTCAGAATTTTCCGCAGCAGATAATTTGAGTTTTCCGCCTTCGGAAAGATCAAGACCTTCAGCCAGATCAACATTTAAAACAGGTTTTTCATCAGATAAAATAAGGGCAGCCATACATTCTATTGTATTAGTAGGGGTTTTCTTAAATATAAAAAATGGCATTTTATGAGGACAAACCGCCAAAACATCTCCAGTTTTTGCAGAAACAGGCATTGCAGCCTGAATAGAATAACCTGTTATACCTGTTTCTGTCCAAAAATCCTGAAGCAGGTAAATATCAGTTATTTCATTAAGAGTAGCTTTTGCTGCAAGTGTCTGAGCTTCTGCACCTTCAGCTACAAGACTCTCTCTTTTTCCTTCAGTATAGCCAATTTCGCCAGTAAACGCCGGAACAGTTCCAATTCCAGGGTGAGCATCCATGTACTCTGTTTCTTTTTGTGCCATTATTTTTGAATAGTCATAAATATAATCAGTTGAAAAATTAATTATGATTTTGCCATAAGGTTTTGCTTTATCTGTTTTTTTTGGACACTGAGAAGCATCTGCAGTGCAGTCTGCTTTGCAGTCAACATAACCATATCCATAATCTGCACCGAGAGTTTCACAGTCAACCAGATCTCCTTTTTTTTCAGGATCGCACATTTCACCTTCTTCAACAACTCCATTTCCACAAACTGCTTTTGCAGCATCGGTATCGTCTTCAATGTCAGAGTCATTTGTAATATCTGAATCTGTTGAAGAATCAGGATTTTCTCCTTCTGTTGGAATTGTGTCTGGATTTTCAGCTGAATCAGAATCATTTTCTGTATCAGAAATTAAGTCTGTGTCAGTGCCTAGCGGCGCATCTGAGTCATTAGTTTTGTTTTCTTTTTTCGAATCTGAACTGCAGCCTAAAACAAAGGCACAAGCAGCAATAGAAGCCAATAAAATCAGCTTTTTCAATAACATTTAATCCTCCAAAAAATTGTAAGTAACACCGGTAAAATCACCTCAGTATATTCAATAAGCGTAATTTTGCAACACAAATTTACAATATAAATGTTGATAAAATTTGCAAAAACATCTAATAGTGTGCTACTCTTTACCGTTTTATTAACTTGAAAGATTTTGGAGTAACAAATGGAAACAAAGACAAAAAAAATTCTCGATATTTTTGAACAAATTAACAGAGTACCGAGATGCTCAAAAAATGAGGATGCGATTGCTGCATGGCTTGTTGCCTGGGCAAAAGAGCACAGTTTTGAAGTGAAAACAGATGCTGTTAAAAATATTCTTATAAAAGTGCCGGCAACAAAAGGTTGTGAAAATGCACCAATAATTGTTCTTCAAGGCCACATGGATATGGTTTGTGAAAAAACGCCTGATTCAACGCATGATTTTAAAAAAGATCCAATCAAACATATTATTGAAGGTGAGTGGCTTCATGCAGACAAGACAACGCTTGGTGCAGATAATGGCATCGCACTTGCTCTTGCACTTGCTCTTGCGACCGATTCTGAAATCAAAAGACCAGCACTTGAACTTCTTTTCACTGTTGATGAAGAAACAGGACTTACTGGTGCAAACGCACTTTCGGAGGGCTTTGTTGCAGGAAAAGTGCTTCTAAATATAGATTCGGAGGATGAAGGTGTCTTTACTGTTGGTTGTGCAGGCGGAAGAGATTCTAAAATCTCCCTTCCTCTTTCTTTTGAAAATTTTCAGTCAGGGTTTGCAGGATTAACACTTTCGGTTGGTGGGCTTCAGGGTGGACATTCAGGTGTTGACATAAAAGAGCCGAAAGCAAATGCCAACATTTTGCTTGCCAGAATAGTTAAAGAAATATCAAATATGGCAGATTTCCGGATTGTAGATTTAAAAGGCGGCAGTGCCCACAATGCAATTCCAAGAGATGCTTCAGCAAGTATTGCTGTTGACTCTTCAAAGGTTGAGTTAGTTAAGAAAATCTGCAATGAATTTGGAGAGATACTCAAAAAAGAATACTCTTTTGAGAAAAATCTTGTAGTTACATTAAAAAACGCAGATAACCCTGACAAAGTTTTTACAAAATCATCCACAGCTGAAACTCTTAATCTTATGCTTGCCCTTCCTCATGGAGTTGCCGAAATGTCCAGAGATATAGCGGGTCTTGTCGAAACATCGAGCAATTTTGCTACTATAAAAGTTGAAGATGGAAAATTCAAGGTTCTCACAAGCCAGAGAAGCTCGGTTATGAGCCGTCTTACCTGGATGACTGATAAAATCGAATCTGTTGCAAAACTGTGCAACGCTGAGGTCGTAAGCGGTTCCGGTTATCCTTCATGGCAACCAGACATGGATTCTGCACTTCTTAAAAAATGTTTACTGACCTACAAAAACATGTTTGGGAAAGAACCTGTAGTCGAAATTATCCATGCAGGTCTTGAATGCGGCATAATTGGCAGTAAATACAGCGGCATGGATATGATTAGCTACGGACCGACAATCAAAAATCCTCATTCTCCTGATGAGAAAATGTTTCTTCCATCGCTTCCAAAAATCTGGGATTTTACAGTTGAACTTTTAAAATCTTTCTGCTGATTTTTTAGACTCAACCGGTTTAGGAATTTTCTGTTCATCACCTGAATAATCTGAGAAATTATCAAAATAATAACATTCCCCGAGACTTTTATCCAATTCATAATTTTCTGGAAGAGTGCCGGCAGAAAGAGCCACTTTATTTTTTAAAAAAGAGAGGCAGATGTCTGAATGATTATTTATTGTTCTACACGGTTTTTCCGAAAAAACTTTACCAGAACTAATTGTGAGTCCGGTTTCATTTCCGTAAAGCTCAATATCTTTTAGATTTGCCACTGCATCAGGAGCTACAGCAATTCCGTATCCCATCGGAACTTCTGGAAAATACAAGCAACTATTTGAATAAAAACAAGCTCTTGGCTTTGTGTTTTTTACAGAAAAAGAAGATGCTCTTAATGCTGGAATGTTGCTACTTCCTTTAGAAATAACAACAATACCCGCTGTTTCAGAATCATCTACAAGGCTATTCTGAATAAAAAGAGATGAGCTTTTTTGAACAGCAATTCCAATACCATAATCGTTGTCGGAAACCCTTTTTTTTGTTGATAAAACAGCTAAGTTGTCAGCTTTCATAACTACAGGAAAACCTTCATCACCTTCCAGAAGAATTCCGGCAGTAAGATTGTTTTTAAATTCGCCTTTTGAAATAGAAACTTCAGCTGCATGATGAGCAATCAGCCCCACGCCCCCATTTTTATCAATTGGTCTGGGCAATGAATTTTCAACAATTATATCGCTAACATTCAAAACAGTCTTGTTTTCTCTGTGATTTATAAAGTATTTATCATTCGATTCAGGGTAATAAGATAATTGCATACCATAACTTTCACAATTCTGAATATTTATTCTTGATAAAGTTGAGATCGAATTATTAAAAAGAGTAATACCGGAACCGTCAAGGCCAGAGGCACCAGATTTAGTGTTTATTATTCTGATATCTTCACCAATGAAGGTTGTTTTTGTTTGAAGAGTTTCATTTCCATAAACAGCAATTCCGCTTACAAAATTATCTGACAAAAACGCTTTTTTGATTGTAAGAAGCGAATTATATTGAATGAATATTCCTTCACCCAAAGAACCGGTATTGTCAGGCTTTGAGTTTTTTATAATTATATCCATAAAACTGCCCTGCGGATAATAATTATCAAGATCGTCCCCCAGAACTGCTGCGCCATATCTTTGATTTGAATCAACAACTCCCTTATTTAAAACCCCTTTTACATTGCCGGCAAATACAATCCCATATCCCATTGAATTGTCCATTTTGTTTGAGACAGTATTTCTTATTACAATGTAACTTGCTGTAAAATCAAGGGATTTAGACTTTTCAAAAGGGCCTTGAGCTATAATTCCTGAATGAAAATTGTTTTCAACAACTATTTTTTCGAGAGAAATTTTGCCATATCCATAAAAAGCGGCACCTCGTCCCTGATTGTTGTCTGATTCTTGCGGTTGCGTGTTTTGGATAATAATTATAGAGCCTTGCACAGAAGCGCTGCATGGAATTGTCTTTGTACAAGTTGTAATTCCTGCGGTTTTTGCACGATTTATTGTTGTTTTTGAAATTGCAAGCACAGAATCTCCCTCCAGCTTGATTCCATACCCCTCTGTTTGATCAGAATAACTAGAAATATCATAAAGATAGCTATCTTGAACAGTCCCGGAGCTTTGATTATTTAAGCTTATCCCAAACCCCTTGGTTTCGGTAATAATTATTCCTGAACTTTTCAAAGAGCCATTATCAGAAAGAGAAATCCCACCTTTTTCGCCACTTATCCCAATATTCACAAGCGTAAGGAGTCCATCTTTGCCAACTTTAATTACTGCATCTTTTTTATCTCCGGCCAAATTTTTTGATATTATCCATGTTTTGTCTGGAGAAGTTCCTGAAATTGTTATTTTTTTGCTATTAAGCTCAATCCCTTCAAACACACCCTCTCCAAGAACAATAAGTGCATTATCCTTTGCTTTTTCTATTGCCAAAGAAAGAGAGTCTCCGTTATTAACCTCAACTTTTTCAGAAAAATCGGTGATTTTTTCTGCACTGAAAACCTTTTCGCATCCTTTTTTCCCAATACTTTGTTTTTCTAATCCGCCGCATTCAGACTCTTCAATTTCAGGCTCACAATATTTGGCATAAATTGTTTGAGCGGAAGAAAGTTCTTGATAAATCCATCCTTCAGGACATTCTTCCCAGTCTGGAATTTGCAAAGGAGCGGGTTTTAAGGGAGAGGGAAGAAAAGAATAGATATCTGATTCCACATCAGAATCATCTAAGACATCTAAATCATTAAGATTATTATCACAGTCAATCTCTTCGGCTTCTTTTTTGACTGCAGAATTACAGCCAACAATTATAAGTAAAACGAAAAAAAGGAGGTGTTTCATTAATGATTTACTTTGTTGAATTTGGCTCCAAAACTGTGTCTGATGGAATTTTACTATTCACAAATGAATGAGGGGAAATCACACAGTTTTTCCCAATAACCGCAAAATTGCCAATAAAAACAAATGGATAGATTGTTGTGTTTTCATCTATAATGCTTTTTTTCTCAACATAAATAGTTTCCGGAGAAATAAGAGTTACGCCGCTAATCATCAGTTCATTTTTTATTCTTCGCTCTATTTCGGCATCCGCAAGTGAGAGTTCAAGCCTATTATTAATTCCTGAAAGTGAGAAAAAATCCTCCTCAATAACGCTTATGATTTTATTCCCTTCATTGTAAGAAATCTCAACAATATCAGTTAGATAATATTCATTTTTTTTGTTGTGATTAGTCAGTTTTGAAATGCTTTTTTCCAGCAACTCTCTTTTTATAAAATAGACCCCGCTATTTATTTCTTTGATTTTTCTTTCTTCATTATCTGCATCAATGTATTCAACAATTCTTTTTATGTTGCCATTTTTATTTCTTTTTATTCTTCCATAATGAGCAGGCTCTTCCAATCGTGTTGTCAGTAGTGCCATATCCGCGTTTTCTTCAGTAAAACTAAGGACTAGCGAGCCAAGAGTCTCTTTTTTTATTAATGGTGCATCACCACATAAAATCAAAACATGGGTTGTGTCTGCTCGCATGTTTCCAATTGCCGAGCGGACTGCACCGCCTGTTCCATCAGTGATTTCTTGAAATGAAAATGATGCGCCTGGGAACTCGCTATTTATGAAAAACTCAACCTCTTCTTTTCTGTGACCAACAATAAAATGGGAGTAATCCGCTATTTTGGAGACTGTTTCAGCAATAAAACCAATCATTGGATAGCCTGCAATATTGTGCATAACCTTTGATTTGTCATCACTTTTCATTCTGGTTCCTTTTCCAGCTGCAAGAATTAATGCTTCTATTTTCATTTTTTCTCCATAAATTTAATTGGTTAGAAATAAAATCATAGGAAGTTACTTTGATTGGTGAAGAGGTATTGTAATGATAAAATCAAGCGTTGACTTATCATCTTTTTTGTTTTTTATTGTGATATCGCCACTAATGTTTTTTAGAATCTGTTTTACAATTGCAAGTCCTAAACCTGTTCCTTTTTCTTCTGGTTTGGTTGTAAAGAAAGGTTCAAAAATATTGTTTATAATGTTTTCCGGTATTTTAGGGCCATTATTGGAAACTGTAATTTTGACTATTTTACCAGTTTTTTCGATTGTTGTTTTTATAAATTTATCAGTCCTTGTCATTCCTTCCATTGCATCAATAGCATTGTTTATAATATTTGTAAGTACCTGAACTATTTCCTGTTTATTAACTTTTATAGAAGGATTTTCTTCAGAAAGATCCTCAACCTCAAATCTTATGCTTTGTTTTTTCAGGTTAAAAACTGTAAGAGTTTTCACTTCATCAAGAATTGATTTTATATCAGTTACAGAAATTGTTTTTTCCTGTTTATAAAATTTTCGGAAAGATTTTAGAAGATCTTCAATCTGTCTTACACCCATAAGACTGTCTTTTACTCCTCCAATAATGATATATTCAATAAAATCAATAGCTTCCTTGCTTTCTATCATAGGCTTTGCTTTTTCCCATGCAAGAAGAGTATTCTCCTGATTTGCCTTGATAAATGTAAGAGGGCTGCTCACTTCATGAACGATGGAGCTTACCATTGTCCCTATTGTTGTAAGTCTGTCAGCATGAATAAGCATTGCGGTTCTTTCCTGGACTTTAGCTTCAAGATCAGATTGATATTCCATAAGTTTAAGATGGTTTCTTATTTTTATTGCAAGTTCATGCCACTTAACAGGTTTTTCAATAAAATCAATACCGCCCTCCTGCGAAAGAGCTTTTTCTCTGATTTCGGGATCATCAACAATATTTGAATCGCCTGTTATAAAGATTACTCTGTTTTGAGCTGACATTGCAGATATTTTCTTGTAAATATCAATACCATTAGTGTTGCCAAGATTGATATCTATTACAAAAAGTGTTTTGCCACTTGATTTTGCAATTTCGAGAACCTCTTCCACTGAACTTGTAAAAATTCCTTTGATTTCAGGAAGATATTTTGAAATTTTTACTTTGGCAATCTCAAGAAAATCAGTTTCATCATCTAAAACACAATATTGTCCCCACGCAGTTTTGTTTTTAACCATGATTAAGTAAGCTCCGCAGTAATCAGATTCATAATTTTGGTTCCCCATAATTGGCCATATTTTTCGATGCAGTTATCTCTAATAATTGTATCAAGATAATTTCTGACATCGTTTGTAATATCAATTTTGATTCCTATTCCCTCTTTCTGTTCTTCATTAAGGCCGTGATAAATTACAGTCCCTTTTATATCAATAAGTGATTCAATGTCTGAAACTTTAAGCTGGAATAGGATTTCTGTTCCTATTGCGTATTTGTGTTTCATTTTCATAAAAAGCCATCCTTGATTAATGGTTTTTATGAAATCAAACAGAAAAGTATTGAATTTTTTATACTCAATTCTGAGTGAATTTCCTTCCATAGCACTATTTAAATTAGTTTGTAAACCGGCGTGATTATATAAAATGAACGACTTGATGTCAAATTGTTTTATTTGATTTTATCAAGAAAAAAAATATCAGTCCTGATTCGTTCTACGGTTGATTAAATACTTGTAAACAAAAAGGTTTTTCAAAAATTAATTCAAGAATCAAACAGATAGAGCTAGAATTATTCAATAATCTGATCTGTCATTTTCTTGATATTAATCGACATAGAGCCGAAAAGTCTTGTCGCATTTCTTCTGTTTCCTATAATGCTGGACGAAATTCTTACAACATCATCAACAGTATCGGCTTTATCCATCAAACCTTCATCAATAACCATTTTGTCGTAATGTGAAA
>CAZISX010000049.1:5595-8030 GCA_964542005.1 uncultured Spirochaetales bacterium | reverse complement strand
TTTTTCTTTTAAAACCGCCGCCCACGGGAATTCCTGTTCAAGATAAGTTCTTTCATATCTTGGAATAAGGATATAGTTTGCATCAATCTTGTTACGCATTATTTTTAAAGCATCATAGAGAATTGGATACTGTCGTTGAACATAACTTGCCTTGTATTCTTCTTCTCTAATTACTACTGTAGGTTTTTTTGTGTCAAGTTTGTATGATTCCAGTATAGAATTAAAGTAGTTACGGTCAGGACGAAAATCATAAAGCCACATCAGAACATCATAAAAATCATAGGTGTAAATCTGGTCATCTTCTATTGCAAAGCGGTTGAAAATTCCTCTGGGAACAATATAAGGATGAAAAATTTTTGAAGAAAGTGGAAGTGTAAGTCTTGCCTGAGGAAGAGCTTTCTTAAAATTAGCCCAATGGTCTGAAAGAGGAATATCATAAAAGTTTATGATTGGAATTCCAAGTCCAAATGCAATCCTGTTTGCATCAACACTGCAGACACAGACAAGTTTTTCAACCTTATGCTGCATAACAAAATCCATAAGCTCTCTTGTTCTTAAAAGTGAAGCATTGAGTTTGTCTTTTAGTGATGCGCCGCCAAAACCGCCAAGATTCATAAAAGGAATTTCATAAAGATTTAAAAGCTCGGTTATCTCGGTGTAACCTTCTGATTCCCGTGCAGTTACAAGTACCTCATAACCTCTTGATTTTATTTCTTTTATGATTTTGTTGAAAAAAAGAACGCTTTTCGGTGTTACAAGATCAAACCAAATCATGCAAACTCCTATTTATAAATATTGTTAAACCATTTTTCAAAAATAACCAGCGACCATACATGCTGTCGCATTCTCGAATCATTCCCTTCTGCAAAAAGTTTTTCAAGAAAACTATTGTTGAACCAACCAAGTTCTGAATTAAGTTTTTGCCATTTTTTAAGAATTTCTTTTCCATGCAGCTCATAATGCCATTGCAGGTAAGGGCTTGAAAATCCTTTCTTTCGTCTTTCAATAATTGATTCTGAAATATAAGGTTTGGCAATTTTTTTTAAGAGATATTTGTTTGTTGTTCCTTTTCTGATTTCAGGTGCAATGCTCATTGATAATTCAACCATTCTGTGATCTAAAAAAGGTGCTCTGGCTTCAAGACTCATTGCCATTGCATTTTTATCTATTTTCATATTCAGGACATTTTGAATCCAAATTTTGAAATCTATATATGAATACCACAAAGTCATATCTTTTGTTTTTGCTGAAAACTTATTGAAATCATTCACAAGTTTAGATTCATTTGAAATCATTTTTCCGAAGACAGACTTGTTTATCAGTTCATTTTTTTCATTCTCTTTAAAGTTTTTGCCAGTAGTCTTAAAAACTATTTTCTCACTTCCTTCATTTTGTAACACTTTGAAATAATTATCATATCCCAGAAATTGTTCATCACTTCCTTCTCCAGAAAGAATAACTTTGATTCCTGATTTTCTTACACTCTCAGATAAAAGATATGTCGGGATACATGCTGGATCATTGACAGGCTCATCAAGATGGTAGATTACTTTGTCTAAAACCGAGTCAAAATCATATTTAGAGGCAGTTATTTCATGATGAATTGAACCAATCTTTATTGCTGTTTCTTGTGCGAAAGAAAGCTCATCATACTGTTTATAAGAATCATAACCGATTGAAAATGTGTGAATCGGTTCATCTTGACGAAGACTGTAAAGTGTTGAAACTAAAGAGGAATCAATCCCTCCGGAGAGAAATGTGGCAACAGGAACATCAGAAACAAGCCGGTATGAAATTGATGAATCAATAAGAGTTTTCAGTTTTTCGAGTGCTTCATTCTCGCTTTTTATTTTAGATGGAGATACAGAGTCAATAAGATTGTAATACTCTGTAATAACTGGTAAATTTCCGTTAAAAAAGAGAGCTGAGCCTCCTGGAAGAGCAAAAACATCTGAATATATTGTGTTTGGCGCAATTGGAGCCAGAAATGTCAGATATTCAGAAAAAGCCTCTTTATTTATCTCTGGTTTTTTATCCATCATTGCAATAATTGATTTGATTTCAGATCCGAAAATCAGAGAATTATTAACAGTTGTGTAGTAAAGCGGTTTTTTCCCGAATCTGTCTCTGGCAAGAATTATTTTTTTTCCCAAAGAATCATAAAAAGCAAAAGCAAACATTCCAACTGTTTTCTTTAAAAAATCAATACCCTCTTTTATCAAACCGTAAAGTAAAACCTCAGTATCGCATTCTGATGAAAAGTGAAAGTTGTTTTCAAGTGTTTTTCTCAGTTCCCTGAAATTATAAATTTCTCCATTAAAAACAATTAGATACCTTCCTGAAGAGTCTTTCATAGGCTGATTGCCTCTTTCACTTAAATCAAGAATTGAGAGTCTTTTGTGTCCTAAAAAAATATTTTCCTGTGCAAAAAATCC
>CAZISX010000049.1:1799-5585 GCA_964542005.1 uncultured Spirochaetales bacterium | reverse complement strand
CAGGGCCTCTGTGGGAAATAAGATCAAGAGCATTGAAAGCTTTTTGTTTATCAAAATTTCCAAGTATCCCAAAGATTCCGCACATATAAGCTCCTAGTTTTTAGAATTTGAGACAGCCTTCTGAACGCAAAGCATTGTGCATGGCTGACATTTTTTCATTTTAATTTTATCAACAATATCAAGAGCTTGTTTGCTATTCAAAAGAGTGTCAAGATTGTTGTCAAAATCATTTAAACGCCCCATTTTCAGCGTGTCTGAAAGTTCAATACATGGAAAAATATTTCCATAAGGATCCATTGAGAGAGATTCTGTGCCTGAAAGACAGTCAAAAAAAGGAACTTTGCCTTTATAAACACCTTTTGCTCTCTCCCATTTAAGCTTTCTGTCAATTCGATCTAAAAACCCAATTTTATTAAGATTTTCCTCAATAAAGACAAGCTCTTCATTGTTAAAAGCGGTTGATTCATCTGTGAGTCCGCTGTTATTTAAAAAAATATTTTGGCGTGCAAACTCATAATATACACTAATTCCCATCTCTTTCCCGAAATCGTCTATCCATAGAATATCATTCATGTTTTCTTTATAAATTGTAAAGACAAACCTTATATTGTCAGTTATTTTTTTTAGAAGTTCCGCAGTTTTTACAGCTTTTTCCCAGCCATTTTTTACAAATCGTACCTTTTCATAATTTTCGGGTTTCCCGTCAAGTGAAATATCAATCCTGAAATTTTCAGGCTTTGTAAATTCAAGCGATTCTACCACAATTTTTTCATGTATTTCAGGATACCAGCCTGAAATATTTGTGTGAATAAATGAGTCGGGTTTGTACTTTGAAATCAGCTTAACAGCTCCAACATATTTCGGTGAAAGCTGGACTTCGCCTCCAGTTAATATAAAATAACCAGTATTTTCAAGTGCTTTACTCTTAAGAACAGATTCAAAACTATCGAGTGAAATTTCTCCTTCTCTTATTGTTTCAGCATCATATTTCCAGATTCCGCAGTTCTTGCATTTTCCTGGACAGAAAAACGAAATCATATATTGGAAGTCTTTGATATTATACATTTATTTTCTCCGGTGCAATCATTCCATCCTGTTTTCCCCACGGGAATTCAACCTTCGGAGCACAAAGCATTCCGCACGGCTGACATTTTTTCTCTTCAATAAATTTAATAACAGAAAGTGCTTTTTCTGAATAAAGAAGATTGTCGAGGTTTCCATGAAACTCATTGATGTTACCCATTAAATGCTCTTTTTTTAACTCATTGCAGGGATAAACATTTCCATACGGATCAATTACAAGATGTTTTTTACCCATCAGACAGTTGAAGTAGGGAACTCTATCTTCATAAACACTTTTTGCCCAAAGCCAGTTGGATATTCTTCTCTCTGTCAGCCATCCTGCTTTTTTGAGTTTTTCCTCAAGCATATCAAGCTCTTCTTTTGTAAAATAGTTTGATTTCTCATTGCTTTTTATATAGTTTTCCGATTTTCTGGGATATCCAAGATAAAATCCGGCACCTGTTTTTTTTGCAAAATCAACAAACCATTCAATATCGTGCCATGTTTCTCTATATAAAACCATTACAAATCTGACTAATATCCCTAAATCTATAAGTTTTTCAGCACTTTTCACAGCTTTGTCAAAACCATTTTCTACAAATCTGACCTGTTCATAGCTTTCTTTTCTGCCATCAAGAGAGATGTCAAGTCTGAATTTGTCAGGTTTAGCCCATTTCAGGCACTCTTTTGTTACTTCAAAATGTTTTTCAGGATACCAGCCTGAAATATTTGTGTGGATAAATGCGTCAGGTTTATATTTAGTAATTAGTCTAACAATTTCGGGGTATTTTGATGAAATTTGAGATTCTCCGGCCGTAAGGTTGAAGTAGTTTGTGTTTGCAAGAGAGTTGCTTTTTAGAATTTTCTCAAAAATTTCAGGACTTATCTCATTTTGGGTTATTGATTCAAAAGGCTCTTTCCATATTGAACAGTTTCTGCATTTGCCGGGGCAAAAAAGAGAAACCATATAGTTGATATCTTCAATTTGGTAAATATTTTCAATCATTTTTCCATCCATGGAATAATTATTTCTCCGTCAATATTTGCATTTTGTATGCCAGCTTTCATTTTTAACGCATAATCCCGTGCGGCACAAATAACAAATTGAAGGTTTTGTCCGGCAACTTTTGAGAATTCCAAAAATCCATATAAACGCATTTTTTGCACCATAAAAAACAAGCTTGCCGCCTGAATCAATATGTTTTTCTATTTTTTCAGCAGTTTTCTTTTGTGATTTATTAAATGATTCCAGGAGGTTAATTATTTCTTTTTCATCAGCTATTTCTAATTGAGCTTCATTTTTTTCGGCTAGAATAAAAAGATGGGAACCTTTTTTGTTGAGTGTTTTTATTTTTGTAAATCCAGACTTTATCAACACATTTGTAAGAGAGTTTTCTGTAAAATAATTGACATGATCCGGAGAAAAAAGATTGTTACAAACTGTCAAGTCATTGACGGTGTTAGGCACTTCTATAAATAACTTACTCTCTTTATCCATGATTTTAGCAACTTTTCTAAGAAAAGTTACAGGATCAGGTATGTGTTCAAGAACATGACGCATCGTTATTAAATCAAATAAACCGGAAAATAAAGATTCGTCAAAAAATGCTTTTATCGTTGGAACACCAGTGAAGGCCAGCTTTGACGGCTCAAGACCAAGTATGTTTATTGAGGCAAAATTTTTCTTAAGATGATATAGAAAATCACCTCTGTTTGAGCCAATATCAAGCACATTTGAATCTGATTTAATTATGGATGAAACAAACTCTATTTCTGAAAAATATATAGATTCCGGGTGAGGGAAGGGGTCTATAAACTGATCCGTAATTTCATAAGAGCTGTACATAGAATTAGATAACTTATCGTATTCACTGTTGAAATACCCCGATTTTTGGAAAAGAAAGGAACATTCATGACAAAATGATGCCTCAAAAACATATTCAGGAATAATCTCATTTGAACAAAAAACACTGAAATATTGCGGATACTTAAGAACTGTTTCTGTTTTTTCCGATCCGCAAACAGGACATAAATATGTTTTCATTGGTTTTCTCCTTTTTTTCTTGAATCAATTTTTTTTGCAGGAATGCCGGCAACAATGCTGTATGGCTCTGTATCTTTTGTAACAACAGCTCCGGCAGCAACAACAGTTCCCTCTTTTACGCTGACTCCTTTTAAAATTACAGCACCAGCACCAATCCAGACATCATTTTCAATAATAATTTTTTCAGTTACAGCTGGCTGTTCTCTCATCGGTTTTTCAGCCAAAATTCCATGACCTCCTGGAGTAATAATTACACCTGGCGCAATCATAACATTGTTGCCAATTTCAATATCACAATCAAATGTAATAGAAGAATTGTGATTAATCGAAAAATTATCTCCAATTTTTAAGGTTCCTTTCCCGCCCTGAATTCTTACACCATCACGGATAAGAGCGTTTTTCCCTATAATTATTCGTGAGTTTTGCGAGGTTTTAAGTGAAACAGAATACGAAATGTAGGCAGATTCGCCAATTTCAATATTTTTTGCACCTCTAAGATAAAGCCCTCCCTCAATTAATGAGCCTTGCCCAATTTTTAGCCCTGAAATTTTTGCAAGTAAAAGATTAAATATTTTGATAAAATATTTTTCTGTTTTCATCTATTTTTGACCCTCATCGTAGCAGTTTTTAATTATCTCCAAAACCAAACTGCCAGCAACTTTTGTGTCTGCATAACAAAG
>CAZISX010000049.1:0-1789 GCA_964542005.1 uncultured Spirochaetales bacterium | reverse complement strand
CTCAAGCGATTTTTCTGATATTTTTGCGTAAAAATCTTTATCAGTTATCAGTTTGCCAAGTTTTTCCATATATTCTTCTTTTGAGTTGCATCTTGTTTCATCAGGGATTACTTTGTTTATTTCAGGCCAGTTTTCAAGATACATTGAAATAACAGCTCTTTTTTTAGCTTCAAACTCAAGTATTGAAGTTCCGTGTGAATTTGGAAAAGAATTACAGAAAACATCAATTATATTTCCATAAAGATGAGGCGGAACAATGCCTGGGAATATCACTCTTGACCAGATGTTTTCTATTTTATATGTTTCATTTAATTTCATAATTATTGTATCCACACTTTCTGTTTTCTGACCGCCACAGAAAAGAAAAACTGTATTTGGGAAATCGTGAAGTGTTTTAAGAATAATATCAAGATATTCAACATTTTCAGATTTAGCAATTCTGCCCAGAGAGCCAAGAAAAATCGTGTTTTTTGGAAAATGTGACTTGATTTTTACAATATCACTTTCCATAACAGGCTCATCGAGAAACTCCATTGCAACAATGTTTCTAAAACAATGGAAATCGTACCCGAAAAAAGTTCTTTCTTCATAGCCTGGAATTGACGCATGAGTAATTCTGGCATCAATTCCGATAGAGTCATAAACATAATTTCCGTGACTCCAGGCAATCTGGAGCGGCGCAGTTCTGGTTGAAAAAAGAAAATTGTACTGCAACACACCTTCTGAAAGAAGAAGAATATCAATATTATCTTTTCTGATTTGCTCTCTTAACGCCAGACATTTATTGAGTGAATTGTAATAAAATCCAAAATTAGCATCATTTATAAGTTTGTGATTACTTACAACCTCATACCCTAAATTAGTAATCATTTTAATGCAGCGAGAGTCAGATGCACTTTTTTCAACATGTTCAATATCATAAACTTTTATCTCAAATTTGTCATCATTTAACTCTTTAAATCCTTTAAGAAGAGAGTACGAGACTTTGAATGGTGAGTTTAAGACAATTCTCTCAATAACAAAACCGATTTTTAGTTTTTCATTGGGCTTCCGGGTTTTTTCGGCAGGAACTAAATCATGCTTTTTCGCAACAACTTCAGCAATATACCTGCTTAAAGGCATCTCTATTTCATCATTAAATCTTTTCCAGTCATTTTGTTCCTGCGCAAGATTGCTTGTTGAATGCTGAAGAAAATGGTAAATATAGAAAACAATCTCGCTATTCTCTTTTTCAATGGCTTCGTAAAAAAGTTTTTTCCACGGTTCGTAATAACCCAAAAAATCGCTATTTGCACTGTACATAATCCATGGATTATTAAATCCCCAGATAAAAGCAGCCTTTTGTTCGTTTAAAAGAAGCGAAAAGAAGCGTTCAGATGTGAAAACTGTTTCGCTGAAAAACTCAATAATTTCTTTAATATCTCTAAATAAAGAGGTGTAAATCATACTGTAAACCTGAACCCATTTTTCTTCACCAACAGCTCTTATCGCATAATAATGGATAATATTGCAAAGCCTTACAATAAAAACTTTTCTCGAATCAACAAGATTTCCATTAAAAATCTCTGCCTGAACAAGCATAAGAGAAAGCATAAATCTTTGCTCTGGTGTTTGCTGCAGGTAAGCTAATTCAGCTGTAGAAATCCATTCAGAAATTTTTGTGCTAGGCGGTAGTTTTGTTTCTGATTTTATAATAATTTCAATCATATAGAGCACATTCAGCGTTGCTTTGTTGCTAACCCAACTTTCGCACCAGGCACTACAAGTCACTGATTTTATTGATTGCTGA
>CAZISX010000048.1:12877-26841 GCA_964542005.1 uncultured Spirochaetales bacterium | reverse complement strand
TTCTCATCAATCCAGTGTCCGGGATAATCATGGGGATAGCGGTATCTTCCTTTGGTTTCGCCTGGAGCAAGCGATGATTCATTTATTATGTGCTGAGGCGGCATAAGATCTTTGTGTTTGGAAAAAAACTCTTTTGCTTTGTGAAGCGCCAGATATGAAGCATTACTTTTCGGTGCTGTTGCAAGATAGGTTACTGCGTGAGACATTATTATTTCACCTTCAGGAAGTCCAATGTTTTTAAATGCTTCAAGGGCAGACACTGCAAACTCAAGTGCTTTCGGATCTGCATTTCCAATATCTTCTGATGCAAAAATTATCATTCTTCGCAAGATAAACAGCGGATCTTCACCACTTTCAAGCATTTTCATCATGTACAACAACGATGCGTCAGAGGCGGAACCTCTCATACTTTTTATAAAAGCAGAAATAACGCGATAGTGGCCATCCCCTTTTTTGTCATACTTGGCGGGATTGTATAAAACCTTCAGCACATCGTCTTCTGTTACATTTTTTCTGTCAGAAAGATAGTAGGCAGATTCAAGTGTTGAAAGAGCAATTCTTAAATCGCCTGCCGATTCTTCGGCAATAATATCAATAAGTTTCCCTGAAATTTCCGCACCCAGTCTTTTGATTCCACGCTCCAGCATAATTGCTGTATCCGCAGAATCAAGAGTCGTAAATTTCATAACTCTGGTTCTGGAAAGCAGTGCATTATTTACAGAAAACGAGGGGTTTTCTGTGGTTGCACCAATAAAAACAACGCCGTCTTCCTCAATCATCGGGAGAAAAATATCCTGCTGAGCTTTGTTATACCGGTGAAGTTCATCAATAAAAACAATTTGCTTTTTGACAAAAATCGAATTCTGATCCTGATAAATCACCTTTTTCAAATCAACGGTTGAAGTCCTGACTGCTGAAAAAAAATAGAGTTTTGCATCAAACAATCTAGCTGCAATTTTTGCTATTGTTGTCTTGCCACAGCCGGGAGGGCCGAAAAAAATCATGCTTGGCAAATATCCGCGCTCAAGAAAGGAAGTGATTAATTTTACTGTGTTTTTCTGACCTACAATCTCGTCAAAACTTTCAGGGCGCAAAAGCGTATAAAGAGGTGCGGATGAATTGTCTGACATTATTTTTGTTTTGTATCAAGAAGTTGCTTGAGTCTATCTGTTTTCCGTTTTTCATTATCAATTTTTGATTTATCAATCTCTTCTTTTGAAAGATATATTGGTTTTGATTTTTCGGGAACAAAAACCTCATTGTTATTCTTTAAAACAATAAAATCGGTTGAATTAAACTCTTTTTCCAGCATAGGCAGATCGCTCTCCTTTGAAATAAAAAGAGCATAAGAAAGCATTTTGGCTCTAAAAATATCTTTATCTATAACCAATGCCCCAAGATTTTGGTCTGCTGTTTTTCCTGTTTTCCAGTTTACAGGAAGCTCATATTTTATCTTGCCGGCTTCAAAGAACTTTTCGTTTCTACGGGTAATTGCAAAAGTACCGGCTTCATCAGACATCTTAAGAGCACCACGCTGAATATTTAATATACTGAATGGGTTATCAATACTGACAGTCCATCTGATATATTCTTTTGGGAGTTTCCAAACACCATGACGGTTTCCAAAATAGATAAGATAATCCATTTCTTTAGGAATTTTTTCTTTCAAAAGATAAAGAAAAATTGCTTCTCTAAACGGAGTTAAATCTATCTCAATCTCTTTGCTCTTAATCTCTAAAATTCCTTCTGGAGAAAGAGTAATCAGTTTTGGATCAGCAAAACCAGCTCTGTACAAAGTTTTGGATTCATCTGGAATAATGTAAGACTTTGTTTTTGTTCCGTCACTGTTTTCTGTTTCGTTAACCTTAAACTCCCCATTTTCATTCAGCCAGTCATTAAAAACAGCACCAGCAGCAATGTTGAATGATGTTTTTTGAAAATAAAGACCCGACTCAATAATTGATTTAACAACAGGATATTCTTTTAAATCAACAGTTGTTCCTTTTTTTGCAGATTGATTAATCAGAGCTTCGACATCAAGCAATCGCCTTGTTTCCGCCTCAGCGTCTGATACAAATTTTCTGAAATCCTTCTGCCAGTACAGAGAATCCTTGTATGTTGCTCTGATAACCAGAGGAATATCAAAAACTCTGTATTTTATTGGTTCAGGAGTGAAAAGACCCTTATACATTGACTGCGTATTTTTGGTAATAGTCGCAAGTCGCTCTGATTTTGTAGAGGTCTTAACTGTAGTTGTCAGCAAAAGATATATAAGTCCAAAAACAGCTACAACGATAAAGTAGCCCCAGCCTCTTTTCTTGCCATAATCTCTACTGACACTTCCACCCGAAAAAAAACCTCCCCGGCTGTTTTTCGCAGCGAGGGAGGTTGCTGTAATTCTTCGTCTTTTTAATGCCATAAACTACTTTTCTTCGATTATCTCAAGAACGATTTTTTGATTATTACGGCTTGCAACTGCGGAAAGAAGAGTTCTAAGAGCGTTTGCTGTTCTGCCGCTTTTTCCAATAACTTTACCAACATCGCCGGGAGCTACACGAAGTTCAATGATTGCAGTGCTTTTTCCTTGAATGTAATTCACTTCAACTTCATCAGGATTGTCAACAAGCTTTTTAGCGATAAATTCGATAAATTCTTTCATTTTTTCCTCCAAAACAGATTGAGTCACCAACACAAAACACCTAAGTTGTTCAGTTATTTTAACAATATCTTTTAATAATTCAATTAAAAACAATTATCCGTATAAAGATTTTCCGCAAAGACCTCACAATCAGCAGGAACTTCAGGTTTATACTCTGCCGGAAGACAGTTTTCTGAGATATTAAGAAGTTTAAGTGTTTCAATATTCAATGCATTTTTTTCAATTTCCACAATCTGATTGTTGTTGAGAGAAAGAGAATCCAAAAGAGAAAGAGTTGAAAAATCTGATTTTTTGATTCTTTTCAGCTTGTTGCTATCAAGAAAAAGGCCTCTAAGCCCTAGTGTTTTTGAAAAAATTCCTTCTGGAAGAGACTCTATTTCATTACTATTTAATCGAAGTTGTGCAAGATTAGGAAGGTTTGAAAAAATATTTCGAGGCAGCTCTTTAATGTTATTTCTTTTTAAGAAAAGCTCGACCAAATATCCAAGAGAGTTAAAAACTTTTTCCGGCAATTTGCTGATTTTGTTGTCATAAAGAGAGAGTGTATAAAGCAGAGAAAGCGATTGAAACGCTTTTTCATCAATTTCTGATATTTGATTTTCATGAAGAAACAAAAATTCAAGAGCTAAAAGCGGTGCAAATATTTTATCATCCAAAGAGGTGAGCTTATTTGCTGAAATATTTAAAACCTTAAGATTTTCAAGTCCTTGAAAAGTGTTGGAGCTGATTGATGAAAGCTCAGTTCCGCTAATATTTATGTCTCTGATTTTTTTTATTGAACCAAAAAGTGCGGAATCAATAGTTTTAAGTGGATTGAAAGAAATATCCAGCACCTCTAACAGCTCTAGTTTATTAAATATTTCAGGTGAAAGAACCGATATTTGGTTGCTGGCAACACTCAGATGTATAAGGTTGGGTAATGATGAAAACGCATTTTTATCAATAGATTTAATCTTGTTTTCATTCAAAAAAAGAAAAATAATACCAGGAAGTTCTGCAAAAGAATTTTCAGATATATTTTCGATTTCATTGCCTTTAAGAATTAACATTTGGATTGTCGGCGCATTTTTAAGAGCTTGTGTCGGAATTTCCTTTAATTTATTATTTGGAAGATAGAGCTCTCGAAGCTCTTTAAGTGGCAGGAAAGTCTCATCTTCTATAAAATTTATCTGGTTGCCGCCAAGAAAGATTTTCTGAAGATTTACAAGTTTGGAAAAATCTCCATTTTTAAGAGACTCAATACTGTTTTCCTCAAAAATCAGGGTCGTAAGCTTTGTTAATACGGAAAGTGCGGCCGGAAAAGAGGTGAAGTTATTTTTACTCAAAAGAATGGTTTCAAGCTTTGGAGTTGCCACAAAAAGATTGTCTGGAATTGACGAAATCATATTGTTTGAAAGATTAATATTGAAAATTTCACCACATCCATTAAATGCGCCATCCGAAACCATTTCAATACTATTAATAGAAAAATCAATCATTTGCAGGTTGTACAAACCATTAAAAGAAATCAGACTTGTCAGCTCATTTGTATTGAAAGAAATATATTCCATAAGTGGTGTATTATTGAAAAAACCTATTGGTATTTCTTTCAACATGTTGCTGTTCATAGAAAATTCTTTCAGTGAAGTTGTTGATTTCAAAAGATTTTGAGGCAATTTAGAAACAAGATTGTTGTCAATATATATTTTTTCAAGAGCTGTCGCTGATGAAAAAATATTCTCAGGCAATGCTTTCAGGCCATTGTAGGAAAAGTTAATTGATGAGATTTTTTT
This sequence comes from uncultured Spirochaetales bacterium, assembly GCA_964542005.1. GTDB lineage: Bacteria > UBP6 > UBA1177 > UBA1177 > CALOFP01 > CAZISX01. The sequence continues at coordinate 22,410 of CAZISX010000048.1, read as the reverse complement.
TGTTTGTTTAAAAACATTTTCATTAAGTTCTTCAATCTTATTATGTTGAAAACTAACTATTTTGAGATTAGGTGTTGATTCAAAAATCGCAGGATTAATAACAGAAATCTGATTAGAGTCCAAGTCTAAATCAGTAAGTTTTTCAAGACCTTCCAGCATTTTTGGTGAAATTTCAGATATCTGGTTTTTTTGAAGATAAAGTTCATCCAGATTACTTAATTTTTTGAATAAACTATCTGGAATTTTTGAAATCTGATTGTTAAAAAGATAAAGATTTTCAAGTTTTGTCAGGTTGTCAAAAATACCTAAAGGCAGGTTTTCTATCTTGTTGGAATCAAGAAAAAGAGCTTTCAAACCGACAAGATATCCAATTCCTTCAATATTTTTAATACTTTTTGTTGAACAGTTGAGCATTTCCAAAGACCTTAACTCTACAGGTTCAGCAGCAAGATGTTCTTCTATGCACTTTAAAAGATTTTCATCCGGCACATATTTTGAAAGCTCTGTTGAATGAATCCTGTTTTTTTCACATGCCGCAAAACAAAAAATTAATAAAGCAAAAACTATAAAAGAGGAAATCTTTGATTTCATTGTAATTTCCTGAGATAATAATCGCTATAATCTTCACCAAAAAGTTTCATAACCGAGCCTTTTGCTGCTTCGTGCATAAATGTAAGCTCAAGCTTTTCCAAATCCATATTTATTTTTTCAACCAGCTCTACAAATTTCTCCATATCATCTTTATTTGTAAATCTGCAGAAATATTTGGTTTTTGGTGTGTTTCTGTGCTTTTTCTCAACCTCTTTCACAGATTCTCTCTGAAGCTCTTCAAAATTAAGAAACTTAATTCCTGAGTGAGCAAAAATATGATTCAATTTATTAATAGTTTCAGCAACATCGAGAGCTTCTTTAAACCAGACAATTCCGGTTTCATCATCACTTTCAACACCAACTGGAAGAGGCGTATTAAGCGAAACTCTTGGTAGCGGATGGAATCCTTCTGAATATAAAACCGGAAGTTTACACATGAGAAAACCTTTTATAATAAAGTCAACCGTGTCTAAATGTCCGATAGAAACAGCTCTTCCTATTTTTGAAAAAGTAAAAAGATAGGCAAAAGCATTGCCTCTATTGTAAAGGTTATCTTCCTGATTTTTCTCAAGTTTAGGCTCATATACAGATTCCTTTTCCTTTTTGATTTCAGGCTTAACCTTTTTAAAATCACAAGCTCCGCACTGATGACAAACATCAAAAGCACAGTCAGAAGTTGTCTCTGCATTGTATGCTTTTTCGCGTTCTTTAAGGAGAAATTCTCTGCTTATTCCAAGATCAATATGTTCAAATGGAAGAGGTTTGGAAATATCTTTTGCTCCGATTGCTTCATCAATAGAAAGATGAGCAAATAGAGCACCTTCTGTCCAGAGATTGAACTCGAATTCTTCCCACCAGGTTTGAAGTCCTTTCATTTTGTCTGCAACAAATGAAATTACTGCAGAAAATTCACGGCCGCCGCGGGAAAGCATACCTTCGACAAGTGTTATTTTTCTCTCATTCCAGTCAAATTTAAGGTTTTTAAATCTGCTGAGTTTATCTTTCAAAATTCTCTGTCTCGCCCCGATTGTTTCAGAATCTGCCAGAGCTTCCCATTGAAAAGGGGTGAACGGCTGAGGCACAAAGGTTGAAAAAGCTGCAGTTACAGAGTTTCTTCCGCCCATATTTCTAGCCATTGAACAGATTTTCGCAACAAGCTCTGTTGTTTCAATAATATCTTCATCAGTTTCCGTCGGAAGTCCAAGCATGAAATAAAGTTTTATGTGATGGAAGCCTGCTTTGAAAATTCTGTTTACAGCATTTATCAGATCTTCTTCTGTATTACCTTTATTTATAACGCGGCGCAGTCTTTCGCTGCCGGATTCTGGCGCAAGGGTGAAGTTTGCATTTCTTCCTGTAGCCATAAGTCGTATCATTTCGTCTGTCAAAGAATCGGTTCTAAGTGATGGAAGACTTACCGAATACTCCTTTTCTTTTCTGCTGAAAGAGTGTGCTAAAATCTCATTTATCTGGCTGTGATCTCCAGCAGAAAGCGAAAGAAAGGAGGCTTCTGTGCAGCCGCATGCAAGAACGCTGGTGTCAAGCGTTTTTATAATTTCTTTGGCACTTTTTTCTCTGTGAGGTCTGTAATAACTTCCCGCCATACAAAATCTGCATCCACGGGTACATCCTCTCTGGATTTCTATAACAAACCTGTCGTGAACAGTTCTCATTCCAAATACTGGATTTTTAAGAGGAATTACTGCAGATTCATCCATGTCAGGAGCTACAACTCTTCTGATTTTATGGTTCTGAGGTTTTTGTGTATTGTAAAATCCGGCTGTGTTGTCAAGCTTATCTACCAGTTCAATTTTTTTGGAGCTCTTTTTGATAGCATCAGCAAATTCATCAATAATTCCTTCAAGTTCACCAATAAAAGCAAAATCAATAAAATCGGCAATCGGCATAGGGTTTGTCATAACCGGGCCGCCTGCAATAATTAAAGGATGATTCTCATTTCTATCACTGGCTTTTCTTGGAATACCAGCAAAATCAAGGAGTTTCAAAAATGCTGGATACTGAAGCTGATACTGAAAACTTACGCAGATTATATCGAACTCACGCCAGTCAATTGAATGCAAATAGCTTTCAAGTTTCTGATTTTTATGAAGTAAAGGGACAACATCCTCTTTAAAAGCAAAGGAATAATCTGTGCAGAAGCCATGTTTTAGAAAAAGTTCATAAAGTATTTTTATCCCTGTGTGACTTTGAGCAACCTCAAAAAGATCGGGAAAAACTATTAATATTTTTTTTGAATCTTCACCACATTTTGAAACAGTTTCTGCAATGTATGGGGAAAAATAACGGCCTGGTTTTTCAATGATTCTGTATTGACGGGTTGTTATTTCCAAAAGTAAGCCTCCATTGTAAGAGTTATATTAATAAACCAGTTTTCAACAAGTCCAAAATTCCTGCCAAAACCAGGCTGTATTGAAAAAACAGCATATTTTACAGGAGAAAAATAGGAACCTATAAAGCCCTGAAATGTATGGATATTTTCATTTTTAGGAAAAAGATAATCTGAATACTCGCATCCTAATACCCACCCTCTTTTTTCGGTACCAATATTAAAATCAGCATTTACTGTTCCACCAATTAAAAATTGGTCAAATTTTCTTGTTCCAAGAGTGTGAAGCTGTAATCCTATTGTGCCGCCAGCCTCGGCAGCATCAAGCCACTGAAGTTTGGAACCGAAACTCATCCCGTTTAATAAAGATTGATATGAAGTAAGACCAAAATTTATGGCCAGATATTTGGCCACAGGTGCGACATATAATACAGAAGAGCGTTCAAGCGATGTTGAAATTAGCAGCGATGGAACCTTATTATCCTCGATTCGTCCTTCTGAAACAGCAAAAACAGATGAGAAAAACAATAACGATATAAATAAAAAAAGCCAAAATCTCAAGATAAATCCTCCTCGCGGCCATATTCATTCAAAACAGAATCAATAATTTTATCAAAAAAAGAGGATTGAGAAAGTGGTGTCGAAAAATCAAGAATCAAATAATCACCCTCTTTTCTTAATGTTGAAACAAGACCGGCATTGTCATAGCCATCAAGAGTAAAGTGAATAAATATATTTTTCGATTTGTGAATTTTGACAAGCCTGTGCCAACTCATTGATTTTTCCTCAAAAAGATTCTGCTAAGATTAATAGCCTAATTCCTTTGATTCTGCAATTAAATTTATCCGAAGCTGTTTGATTCTTGATTAAAATCTTGGGAATCATTTTTGAGTTAGAGGAGTTAGAAAAATTTGAGCCATACTGCTTGGTATGGCGATGGTTTTTGTAAGTTCTTATAAACAAAAAGGTTTTTCAAAAATTAATTGAAGAATTGAACAGATTAGGTTTATATAGATGAAGAGAATTGACAAAAAATGTTAAGAGATTATACTGCTTGAGCTAAATTTGATGGAGCTATTTATGAAAAAACTGTTTTTATTTCTTTTGCTTTTAACATTTACCCTTCATGCTGAAGAGATTAAGCCAAAAGTTGCTGTCATGGAAATATTTGATAAAACCATGAAATTTAAAGCTCAAGACCTTGAAAATGCTACTGAAATTTTCAGAGGATACCTGACCGAATCGGGTAAATTTATAATAATAGACAAATCGCGACAGGCCGAAAAAATAAAAGAAGTCATAAGAACAGAACAAAAAGAAAGCTACAAAGAATGTTATGACAAAAACTGCCAGATTCCACTTGGCCAGGCTCTTTCTGCCGACCACATAATTAAAACCACAATAACCTCTCTGGGCGGAAGCTGCTCGTTGTCAACCGAGATGATTGATCTTTCAAAAGAAGCATCTGTAGGCGGCGGAATTGTTCAGTTTGACTGCTCAATAGATGGTTTGGCAAACACATTAAAAGAGATTGCTGAAAAAATATCAGGAAAAATCAAAGAGACCGGCGAAGAGCCTTCCGCAGCAACAAAAGAATACACAAGGCCTTATAAATACTATGCTTTTACCTCTCTTGGACTATCAATATTATCTCTTGGAGCAGGGTTGTTCTTTAATTCAAAACAGGCAGATAACACAAAAATAGCCGAAGATGATAACTACTCTTATTCAAAAAGAAAATCTGCGTATGATGAATCAGAAAAATACTATAAATTCAGGAATGTAAGCTATATAGCTTCAGGCGTTTTTCTTGCTGCCGGCGCTGGACTCTTTCTTATCACGGAAGAAAAAAATCCAACTGCAATAATTTATCTTGAAAAGAATGAAAGCGGACTTTTTGCTCAGTTAAAATTCAGCTACTAACGCCATCTAATCCAACAAGAAACAAATTCAATTATTAAAAGATGATTTATTGACTTGTCCTAAACTTCAAGGTAGTTCTTATATGTATTTTATTTTTTGATGAGGTTTAATATGAAAAAATGTCTTATTGCTTCAATTATTGCCGGGTCGTTTCTCTTTTTATCATGCGCTTCTACAGATAAAAAAGTAGAATCTCCTGTAAAAGCTGAAGATTTTGGTAAAACCGGAAATGCTTATTTAAGCTGGTGCAACACTGAAAAAGCAGCTATTGACTCAATTGTTTCAAAAATCAAAACACTTGACGGGAAGAAGAACGCACCTGAAATTATTACATTTTACAACAATCTTGAGATTAAGCAGAGTGATGCACTCAACAAATCCTCTCTTTTTCAGATGAATCATCCTGAAGAGGGAATGCGTAAAGCTGCTATGAGCTGCGAGCAGATTATTTTGGCGCAAACTACTGATATTTCTCTTGATACTTCACTTTTTAAGGTTATATCCTCGATTGATTCGGCAGACAGCCGCTTAAGCAGTGAAGACCGCTATTTTCTCAATGATGTTCTGGTTGATTTCAAAAGAAACGGTGTTGACAAGGATGATAAAACAAGAGAAAAAATCAAAGCTGTAAGCGCGAAACTCTCAGAGCTTGAGCAGAAATTTTTTGCAAACATAAGCGGTGACAAAAAAACTGTTATTGTAAAAAATATTGAAGAATTCAAAGGACTTCCAGAAGATTTTATCTCAGCGCGCAAGCCAAATAAAGATGGTAATATTATTCTTACAACTGACTGGCCTGATTACTATCCGGTGATGATTTTTGCTGATAATGAAGTGCTTAGAGAAAAGATGTGGCGCACAAAACAGGATATTGCTTATCCGGCAAATAGCCCTGTTTTTATTGAGGTTTTGAAGTTAAGACGACAAAAAGCCGAGCTTCTCGGCTATAAATCATGGGCTCACTATTCACAGGAAAAACTGATGATAGAAAACCCGGATAATGCTATGAATTTTATCAAAAAAGTTAAAGCTCTTGCTACTGAATCAACAGGAAAAGATATGGCTGAGATGCTTGCTTTGAAAAAGAGAATGAATCCTGCGGCTGTAAGAATCGAACCTTGGGACAGCGGATACTATCAGCGACTTGTAAAAAAAGAGAAGTTTAATTACGATCCTGAAGAGGCTAGAAAATATTTTGAGATTTCAAAAGTTATGGATGGCATTTTCAAAATTTCATCACAGATTTTTGGCGTGACATTCAACAAAGTGACAAGAAACGATGTTTGGCATCCTTCTGTTCAATCTTTTGATGTTGTGCAGGATAGCAAAGTTATTGGACAATTTGAATTAGACCTCTATCCGAGACCTGATAAATACAAACATTTTGCAATGTTTTCCAATGAAGCTGGTGTAAATAATTTAAGACTTACCCGCTCCGCAATTGTTGGAAATTTCCCGGAGCCTGTAAATGGAAAAGCTTATCTTGCTCACGATGAAGTTCAGACTTTATTCCATGAATTCGGACACTTGCTGCACTCAATTTTTGCAGGAAACCAGAAATTTGTAAGGTTTTCAGGCACAAACTGCCAGTGGGATTTTGTAGAAGTTCCGTCCCAGCTTAATGAAGAGTGGATTTGGAATGCTGATGTTTTAAAACTTTTTGCGACAAACGATGCCGGCGAACCAATCCCAGCAGCTCTTGTTGAAAAAATGAAAAAAGCTGAAGAATTTGCAAAAGGGATTACAGTCTCTCTTCAGATGTATTACGCAATGCTTTCTTTGAGCTACTACCTTGAAGATCCCGCAAATCTCGATCACCACGCTTTTGAAAAGAAAATTGGCCGTGAATATTCTCCTTATCCAATTTATGATGAAACTCACATGACTGAGAGTTTTGGACATCTTCTCGGTTATGGTTCAAACTATTACACCTACATGTGGTCGCTTGTAATTGTTAAGGATTTAGCCAATATTATCAAAGAAAAAGGAATAATGAATCCGGAAATTATGGCTGCATACAAAAACGCTGTTTTAAATAAAGGCGGCGCAGAACCAGCTAAAAAAGGAGTTAATGAATTTCTTAAAAGAGATTTTTCTTTTGAAGCATTCGAGAAGTGGCTGAAGAATTAGGATCAAACCTCCCCAAATCTTATCAAATTTGAATTAGACTCCGTTCATCAGCTTCGGCAGCAAAGAATCACATATTTGATTAAGTTGTTGATTTTCCTTGTTATTATTTCTTATTTCCCTAGATTCTCGCCACTCATCCATCGTGCCCTGTCTCCGATTTTAACACTTCATATTGTGCCTCAATTATTTTTCTAAAACTTTCAGATATTGCATTAAAATCAAGCACATCTACTCTAAATGGCAAGTCTGATTCTGCGAATTCTTCTCTGATTTTTTCCATCACCATTGGCTCAATTTTTTTATCAGTCACAATTGCAATGTCAATGTCGGAATATGACCTTGCTGTTCCTTTTATTCTTGAGCCGAAAACCCTGATTTCGCAATAAGGAATATGTTTTTTTATGGTTTCTGCAATTAATTCAAACTCATTTTTTTTTGCTTCAATCATTTCTCTTCTCGATGTTTTCAAGAAATTTTTTTGCCTCAGGAAAAAATAGTGCAGCTGTTTTGTAAACATATTCAGCTACTTCCTCATCATAAACATGAGTTGTTCTGTTTCTTGCTACATGGAATTCAAACCAATTTTCTGTTTTTTCTATCAGTTTTTGTTCTGCTGCAAGCCTGAAAAGCTCTTTTCTGGTCACGCCGTCAACATAAGATGCGCCGATGTTTTCTTCAATCCACCGTTTCATAAATTTCCAGCACAGTTCATAGGTAAACTCAAAATTCTGAATTACTCCTGCAATAATTACTTCAAATTCATCTGCATCTCTATTTTTATCTGCTTCTTTTTTTGCTGCAACTGATAGCGATTTTTCAAGTGATTTTATAGCTTTTCTAAGACCTTCAAGTTCAAGCGACATTATGTTGCCTCCTTAAATCAACAATTTAATTGCCGAAATGATAGTATAAAAACTTTAGTATATCAAGCTTTCTGAGGTCTTTTAAAACATTATTTTCATAGAATATGTTGGCGCATTTTGATTGTGGTTTTAAGATTTCTCCGGCAAATTCGCAGGCTATTGTTTTGATATCGTTTTTGAGCTCTATTTGCTAGACCTTAAGCTGATTTAGCAGCTGAATTATCTTTTCATTCATTATAAAAAATTGTTTTTCTGTAAAAGAGAGCAAATAAGGCATTGCAAACATAAAAACTCCAAGCCCAATAAAAATTGTGACAATAGAGCTTATGAAAAATATATTTATCTGTGGAACTGCTTTGGAAACTATGCCAAACGCGACCTGTATCAGAAAAATAATCGCAATAATCGGCATTACTACCTGAAAAGCTATTGCCGGAATTCCTGTTCCTAGAACTGTCAGCCAGTAAAACAGAGATTTATCCATCAGAAATCCGCCGACCGGAATAATTTTCATGCTGAAATAGAGCGCCTGAATTAGAAAATGGTCAATGTTGTAGATAAGAAAAACCATCATTGTAATTCTACTCATAAAGCTTGAAAATATTGAGATATTTGTCGCTGCGGTCGGATCAAATATTTGAGACATTCCAAGCCCCATCTGGGTTCCGGCTGCGTCTCCGCCAAACTGAACTGCGGCAAAAAAGAGCTTCATTATAAATCCGATAGACATGCCAAGTAGAAGTTCCATAATAACTGCCGAGATAAAGAAGTAGATTGTCAATTCTTTGACTACCACAGTTTCTCTGACAAATGGGTACATAATTATTGCTAGAAAAAAGGCAAAACCAACTTTTATTCTGGCATCTATTGTCTGATCTTCCATGTATGGAATTGGGTATAAAATTGCAAAAGACCTTATCATTATTAAGAAAAAAGGGACTATTTCGCTAAAATTTATCCCGGTTATATTCATTTTTTTACCTTACAAATCTGGTTAGATTTGAAAAAATATAGATCATAAACCATTCCATTTTTCCAACCATCCAAGGCATGAGAAGCATGAAAACAGCTCCAACTGCAATTATTTTTGGGATAAAGGTGAGCGTTGCTTCATTAATCTGCGTAACTGCCTGAAATAATGAGATTAAAACACCAATAACAAGAGCTGTAAGGAGAACTGGAGCTGAAAGAAGCGCGGCTGTCATTAGGGTTGTTCTTGTTATTTCAATTATGAATTCGGTTGTCATCTCTAGCCTCCGGTAAAGCTTTTCAGGAGACTTTCAACAATGAGATTCCAACCATCAACAAGAACAAATATCATAAGTTTTATTGGTAATGAGATTACAACCGGCGGCAGCATCATCATACCCATTGCCATAAGGACGCTTGAAACAACAATATCAAGAACAAAAAACGGCAGATAAATGAGAAATCCCATCTGAAAAGCTGTCTTGAGTTCACTGATTATAAATGCTGGAACTATTGTAAAAAAGCCTATTTCCTGAGCATTTTGAGGTTTTTTGTTCTCAGACATCTTAACAAAAAGTGCCAAATCTTTTTTGCGGACATGTTTTAGCATAAAGTTTTTGAGCGGCTCTGATGCTTTCTGGAAAAACTCCTCCTGCGAAATCTGATTTTCAGCGTAAGGCTTGAGAGCTTTGTCATTCACATCCTGAAAA
>CAZISX010000048.1:10979-12867 GCA_964542005.1 uncultured Spirochaetales bacterium | reverse complement strand
GATACATTATAAAAAATGTCATAAAAAGAGAGAGTGTTATGAGAATCTGGTTTGCAGGTGTCTGCTGGGTTCCCATTGCCTGTCTCATAAATGAAAAAACTATGAGAATACGGGTAAAAGAGGTCATTGTGAGGAGAATTGTCGGCGCAATTGTGATAAGTGTCAAAAGAACAATTATTTTTATTGAGCTGACAACTGCATAAGGATCGCTGCCGCCATTTAAACTCACATTTATATCAGGAACAGGAACGCCGCCAGTTTTCTGCTGAGCAAGCATAATGCCTGAAAATAATAGTGCTGAGATTAAAAAAACGGCTTTTTTCATTATCGTGCCTTTATTCCTTTAAGTTTTGAAATCGTTGAGAAAACTTCATCTTCAATGCTCATATCGTTTCTCTTCATTGTTTCGTTTTCAATCAACTGCTCCAGCTTATTTCTGAAAGGTTTTATCCTGCTTGAGATAACATTCTCAGTTTTAGTCTGCTTGGAGTTGTGCTTTGCAATATCCTTGCCTAAAACATCAGAGAGGTCTGCTTTGCCAAGTTCTCTTTTTATATCTTCCGCATCATCTCCTTTAAAAACTGCAAGCTCGCGAACATCTTTATCTCTCATAAAAAGAAGAACATAGGTGCCTGCAACATTTACAAGCATAAGCTTTTCTTTCAGACCTAAAGAGAGTGTTTCAACAATGCTTAAGAGTGATGATTCTGCAAGTCCGCCATTTTTTCCTCTCTTTTTGAAGAAGAGAAATCCGGCTGCGCTTACAACAAAAATCGCCATTATTAACATGAGCTTATCGCTTGTCGGAGTTCCTGATTTCTCCTCTTTTGTGTCAAGAGATGCGAGAAAGTCAGATTTTTCTGTTTTCTCAACAGGTTTTTCCGCTGCAGGCTTTGCCAGGGCAGCAACAGCCTCTTTTTCTTCTTTATTTTCAGGCTGTTGAGCTTTTTCTGCAATCTCTTTTTTTGGTGCATCAGATTCTTTTAAAAGAGGTTTTTCTGCCGGTGCTGCAATCTCTTTTTTTGTATCAGCAATCTCTTTTTTTGCAACAGCTTCTTTTGGAGTTAAGTTGATTTTAGCCGCTTTCTCTTCAGGCACGACTGGAGGTAATTCCTGAACAACAAGTGCTGTTGCTGCTCCAGCTTTAGCAATCTCAACCTTCACAACATCAGGAGAAATTCTCATGATTTTGGCAGATAGAGGTGCATTTCCAGCCACATTGACCGCGCCACCCTTATTTGGATAATTTTTTATCCAAACTCTTTTTAACGCTTTATCACCTATTGAGTCTTCTTCGTATTTCCGCTCTTTTACAAAATCTTTTCCAGAAAAAAGGACTGTCAAATTATCGCCACTTTTAACAATTTCAGGATCTGTCGTTGACTTAAAAAAAAGTGCCTGATGCTTGTTTTCATAAGATAATTTAAACATGTCAATTGTTTCTGCTGCGCTTAATGTCATGCAGAAAAAAAGTGTAAAAATAACGAAAGCTCTCATCTTATTCTCCTTTAAGGTTTTCAATGCGTTCTTGAGGATTAACGATATCAGTAATACGGATACCAAATTTTTCGTTTACAACAACTGCTTCGCCGCGTGCAATAAGCTTGTCATTAACACGGACATCCAGCGGTTCGCCAGCCAGTTTGTTAAGCTCAATGACAGATCCCTGAGAAAGCTGAAGAAGTTCATAAATTATCATTTTTGTTCTTCCCAGTTCTGCAGAAATAGTAAGAGGAATATCAAGAAGAAAATCAATATTCGGATTATCTGTTGTTGTTTTATTCTGTGATTTTACAGAATCGCCAAGCCCAAAAGTATCGGTTCCGCTTCCCATTCCAGGAGAAGAGGCAGGCTCATCATTTTCTGCGCCAAAAGAGCTGCCGCCACC
>CAZISX010000048.1:4799-10969 GCA_964542005.1 uncultured Spirochaetales bacterium | reverse complement strand
ACTGGAAGACATTGTGCTCATCCTCGAAGCCGTCGATAACGGCGTCACGGATGGCCGCGAACTGTTCGCCATGGGCAAGGAAGATGGCGATGACGACACCCTGCTCGCCGTCGACGGCGTGGACAACCTGCCGGGGAGCTGGCTCGCGCGCTGGTCGCTGCTCGACATCTTTCTGGTGCTGATCGCCGCCACCGTTTTCCTGGCCAGACATTTGTTCCCACATTTTGGCCATATCCTCTTCACTGAGAATGTTTTTCTTTTTGTCATCTGTCATAGCAAACTCCCCAAACTTATATAATCATTAATCTTTTGACTCTTTTATAACTTTATCCTTAATATTAAAAAACTGGGCAACCTCAAAAAACTTTGAAACCTGAATCGCATACTTGTTGTGACTTACGACAGGAAATCCAAGTATTTTAGGAACATCCTGAACATAAAAAACAAGCTCTTCAGCAATATTGTTGTCAAGCTCAATTACATCGCCAACCTTAAGATTTATAAGTTCTCTTAACGAAATTTCTGCTTTTCCGAGCATAGTCTTGCACTGAACAGGAGAAACTGCGACATTGTTTATAATTCTTTTCTGCCAGCTTTTATCAACCTCAAGCTGCTCGCTGTGAACAGTTGAACTCAACCTTTCGCGGATAGGCTCAATTGTTGAGTAAGGAATCATAATAAAAATTTTGCCTCTTGTTTTTTCAAGTTCTATCTCAAAAGCAACAGAAATAATAACATCACTAGGACTTACAACACCTACAAACTGAGGGTTGATTTCTGTTCTTAAAAACTGAATATCAACAGGATGAACCGGTTTCCATGCGGCAGAAAGATCCTGAATCATGAGATTTACAAGCCTTTTTACAAGCTGAAGCTCAATCGGAGAAAATTCACGACCTTCAACCTTAACTTTTCCAAGCTCGCTTCCTCCAAAGAAGAGATTTGCCAGTGAATACAAAAGCTTTGCCTCAAAAACCAGCAATCCTACACCATGAAGAGGACTAAACTTTATAAGATTCAAACATGATGGAATCGGCAATGAATTCAAGAACTCACCAAACTTTGTAAGCGAGGTTGACTCCATATTTATATCTATAATTCTTCTTAGCTGGTTGGACAATGTGACACGGAAATTTCTAGCAAAACGGTCATTAATAATATCAAGCGTCGGCATTCTGCCGCGGATAATTCTATCCTGACTTGTCAGATCGTAAGGTATGACATCTCCGTCATGGAACTCACTATCCGTCTCCGTCTCAATCTCTCCCTCTGTTACAGCACTAAGTAGCGCATTTACCTCGTCTTGGGACAGTATTTGATCAACCATAAAAAACCTTCCTTATTGAACTACGAACTCGTTGTAGTAAACATTTTTAGCCTTGCCAGTCGTAAGAATATTATTCACACGATTAATAATACCCTCTTTTATACTTGCCTTGCCCTCGATTCCGGTTGTGTCAGTAACCTTAAGGCTTGAAAGAAAAGTTAAAATAGCATCTCTTATCATAATTTTTTTTGATTCCAGCTCACCCTGCGCTTCAGAGTTGTCAAGCTCAATACTCACCTTCATCTTGAGGAATTTTGAGTTATTTACATCATCAAGATTAACAACAAAAGATTCGAGCTCAGTCACAAGACCTTCGCCGCCCCCTTTTTCGCCCTCTTTACCCTCTTTGCCCTCTTTTTTCTCTTCCTTTTTTCCTTCCTTTTTTTCCTCTTTCTTTTCTTTTGATTCGGTGCCAGCCTTCCCTTTTTCTTCAGATTTTGAAGCGCCCTTGTCATAAATAAACAGAAAATAAACAACAGCAGCAGCTAAAAGCACTGTTTGAGCAATAAGAAGAATTATAAAAATCTTTTTATTTCCACCTTTTTTCTCATCGCCGACTTGAAGCTCTTCTACAAAATCGTCTTTTGAATCAGGAATCATAATAAATGACATTGCAAACCTCCTAAAAAATCATTTCACTGTTTATGCAAATAATATGCCGAAAAATATTTTCTAAATTTCAGGGACTATTTTAGTTGAAAAAAGAGATAAAGAAATTTTTATCTCTCTGAAATTTTTGAGACTAAAACCTAGTCCGTTCAATTCTTCAATTAATTCAAAGATTTTAATCAAGAGGTAGGAGTGTGTTTTCCGCGCCCATTTGTTGCGTGATTTGCCGTTTTCTGTTTAAAACTTAAAACGCTTCAACCAGAAAATCTGCAAATTTTTTGGTATTTGCGTCAAACGAAACACCAATCATGAATTTTTGTCTTGAATCTGTTTTGTAAGGCTCGGCATAACCCTTAGTTTTTATTTGAGCAATCGCGTCACCTGGAGTTGCCGGCATCATCTTAAATTCGATAACATAAAGGAATTCCTTAGTTTTTATAACAGAGTCAACCCTGCCTTTGTTTACAGAAACTTCGCAATCAATATAAACTCCAACCATCTTTAAAATCAGAAAAATGAGGCTGTGATAATAGGCTTCTGTATCTTTTATAAAAAGCTGATGCGGGATTGAAGAAAAAAGAGCGTTGATGTTGTCCTGAAAATCCTCGATATTGTTTTTTGCCAATGATTTTAAAATATTGGTAGTAATTTGCCCTGTTGAGCTGACATCTTTTTTGGACAATCCGCTTAAAAGATGACCTGTGAACGAATCTCGAACCTCTTTGTTTGGATAATTCAAGATAAAAAAGCCATATTCATTTTTTTCTTTTATTGTGAGATAACCTGTTTGAAACATTAAGGCTTTTATATCCATATCTACCAAATCAAACCTGTCAAAAAATATAGAATCAACTTCCATATTTTCAAATTCTTCAGGTTTTACTCCATTATCTCTGATAAAATTTATGAGAAAAGTCGGTGTTCCGGTTGCAAACCAGTAATTGCTGAAATTTTGTTCCTGAAAAAAATTAAGAACAGAAAAAGGATTGTAAACCTCTTTTTTGTTGTCCCATGAATAACCGTTATACCAATTTTTCAGTTCTTTATAAAAATCCTCTCTCGACAGATTGAATTTTTTCAGCGATTCAGCTTCATAATCATTGAAATTTGCTTCAATCTCCTCTTTTGTCAGCCCTACAATTGTTGAATAATGTTCGCTTGTTGTAATGTCTCTTAAATTATTCAGCTCAGAAAAAATGCTAACTTTTGAAAACTTTGTAACCCCTGTCAGGATTACAAACTCAAGATGCGGATCCATCGGCTTGATTATGCCATAAAAGTCGCGGAGAATATCGCGGTTTTCCTCAGCTTTATCAATATCTGTCATGTAGTCTATTATTGGTTTATCGTATTCGTCAATCAAAAGAGCGACTTTTTCGTTACTTTTTGCGTGAAGCTGAGTAATCAAATCTCTAAACTGTGCCCTATTTGCCTTTTCTTTTGTTGAAAGACCATATTTTTCATAATTCAGTCTGAGAATATTTGTTATAGCATCTTCAAGACCAAACTTTTTGAAGCTGTCAGAAGTAAAATCAATCCTAATTACAGGCCGCTTTTTCCACTCAATTTTGTCATAGATGAAAAGTCCTTTAAAAAGCTCCTGATTCCCTTCAAAAATCTCGTTTAGCGTTGAAATTGTGAGTGATTTACCAAATCTTCGAGGGCGGGAGAGGAAGTAATACTTACCATCTGTTATAAGTTTGTGGAGAATTTCTGTTTTATCAACATAAATACAGTTTCTCTCTCTCAACTCTTTAAAATCCTGAATTCCGATTGGAAGCATTCTCTTCATTTTGGCAACTCCAGCAAAAAAATTCACGGGATTATATCAGAGGAAACCAGGAATGTCAAAACTGACCATGATTCCGACCATGATTCACAGGATTTTAGGATTTGTAGAGACGCAATTCATTGCGTCTTGTGTTTGTCTAATCCAAAGAGGCTGTCACACGCAGGTGAGAATCCATCCCTTAGTTTTTGTTGCTTAATTAAAAAGATGGATTCCAGCTTTCGCTGGAATGACAGGTGAAAAGCATGTTTATATAGATTTATTGTGTTTTGTTTTTTAAATTTTTTGTAAATTTTTTGTAAGCTCCTATCTAATCTCTTCCAGCCTGACTAGCTCTTCATTTGTAGTAATTGCAACAACTTTCACAGTGCTTTCAGGCACTTTCTTGTCTGCCGCATATTTCAGAAGCTGTTTTTTGGACTCATTAAATGCTGCATTAATACCTGATTCTGTTCGTTCATCTTTTGATAGATATTTCAACTCAATCAAAAGATGTGTCGGATTCATTTCGGGATAAACCACAAGATTTGGCTCAATATAAATATCAGCATACCCTTTGTTCAGCTCTTTTTCCGAGTGAACTCTGTAAACCTTTGATATGTTTAAATAAGCAAGGAGAAATCCTTTAACGCCTTCCTCTCGGTAGATAAAATCGCGGTTTGATGCAGCCTTGTAAAACTCTTCAAAAATGTACTCCAGAAGCGGTCTCCACTCGCCGCGGCGATACATTCCTCGGAAAATCTCTTCAAGTTTACCAAGCTCAAGATGAAACGCCTCTTTTAGTGCTTTTCTGATGTATTCCCACAATATTTCACGGCACATATCGTTCGGAATCTTAAAAACACAACTACCGTCAAAGGTAAAGTTCTTTATTGACAAAAATCCTAAATAATATAGTAAGCTTACAAACTTATCCTTCTCAATCAGCTCTTTAACCGGAAAATCGCGTTTCAGCTCTGATTCTATCTCGTTTTCGGCAAGAACCTTGCCAAGAAGATTAAAGTTTCCGTTAAGTTTGTGTGACTCAACAACCAGAAATCTGAGCTTCTGATAATCTGTCCTCATATTTGTATCAACAACATCCATTGGCATTTTATGCGATTTTGTGTACTGGTGCATAAGATACAAAACACTGTTTGAATTGTACATTCTAACGCTTGTCTCTTCTGAAAAACAGTAGTTATTATAATTGTTTTTCATAGTTTCAAGCACTCGTTCGCGGTCGGCTGACGGGATAACTTTTTCAGAAATATAATAATCTGTCATTGTTTCAACCTCTTCAGCGGTAAAACCAACCATATCTGCAAAAATCGCGTCCTGAGAGATGTTTTCGCCGATATTAAAGCCGCTTGTAACATCGCTCATAACCAGTGGCGAAACTCCGGCTGCAAACATCCGCTCAACTGTTCTTGTATCTGTTCCAGCCTTGATAACTGTAAAAAAGTTGCGCAGAAATCCGTCGCCGTGTGTGAGGCGCTGATATTTATCTTTGCCATGCTCTGCCAGAATATTGTTGGCAAAATTGTCGTATTCATCAATCAGGAGGTAGTATTTAACCTGTTTTTGCGACATAAGTTTAACAAATGCACTAAAAATATCTCCCGCTTTTTTTATGTATTTTAGCTCAGAGTTAAAAAGCTCCACTCCGCCACTGATAGCAGGATACTTTATAAAAAACGACTTTATATCTTCCATAATATTAAGATAAAAAGAGTCCTCGATCTCTTCCACAGTTCCGTGCGATGCAACGCCTGAAAAGTTAAACTTCAGAATGGGAAAGCTGTTTCTTAGCGGTGTCGGATTTTTGCCAATATAAAGATGACCAAAAAGTTCTTCAAACTGGTCTGCACGGTTAATATCATAATAATATTCAAGCATTGAGATGAAAAGCGATTTTCCGAATCTTCGCGGACGGAAAAAGACGAGATAGCTTGCACCCAAATCTTCTATTTTTTCAATAAATTGTGACTTATCAACATAGTAACCATTAAATTCAATTATTTTCTCAAAATTGCTTGAGCCGTAAAGAATTTTCTTTGTAGCCATTTTAAAACCTCAAAAAGTTTGCGGGATTATATCAGAGGTTGTGGGGATTGTCAAACTGTACAGGTATGGTATGCTATGCCCAATATTCTGAAGGGATTTGAACGATTTTTTGAAGTTTTTTTAAAGACGAAACACAGATTCCTCTTTTGTCGGAATGAGAGGGAAAAAATCAAAAAAATGACAGGGAAAAGTGCGTCGGAATGCCTGTGGAAAAACGGAAAAAGAAGAGTTAGACTATAAAGAAAAGTTAGACTATTCTGAAATATTCTTTGAGTGTGCAGCGGCGTTCTCTTGTGAAATTGAGTGCTGTTGTTACGCCTTCGCCAGTTGGACTTGCGATTGTCATTGTTGTATAACCTTCACCGCCAACGCCAAGCCCTGCTGTCGATGGCGCGTTTT
>CAZISX010000048.1:0-4789 GCA_964542005.1 uncultured Spirochaetales bacterium | reverse complement strand
TGGAGTGCATAACTGCGGTGTGACGGAATCCGTGCTCAACTCTGACAGCCATAGCAATAGCTTCATCAACATTGTTGACTTTTACCATGCCTATAACAGGCATAAGAAGCTCTTCCTGAACAAAAGGATGATCTTCATTTACTTCAGCAAAAATCAGTCTCATCTCATAAGGAACATTATTAATTCCAATGTTTTTAAGGATATAATCAGGGTTTTTGCCGACAAATTTTTTGTTTACAACGCCGTCCGGGCAGATAAGCTCTTCAAGTTTTTTAAGATAGTAGCCTTTAACCTCGTAAGCAAGTCCGGTCGCAAGGAGTTCTCTCTTTAAATCACCAAATATTTCCTTAACTGCAATAATCTCTTTTTCAAGAATGCAGACAAGGTTGTTGTCAAAAGATGCGCCGTCAATAATATCTTTTGCTGCTTTTGGAATATCTGCTGTTTCATCAACAACAACAGGAGGATTTCCTGGGCCTGCACAGATTGCTTTTTTAGGTTTTGACATAGCTTCAGCAACAACTGCAGGGCCGCCTGTAACAACAAGAAGATTCACATTTTTATGTTCCATCATGGTTTTTGCGGACTGGATTGTCGGTTCTGCCATTGAAACCAGAAGATTTAACGGTCCGCCATTTTCAATAATTATCTTATTAAGATGTGAAACCAGGTAGTTGGAGACTTTTTTAGCTGTTGGATGAACATTGAAAACAACTGAATTTCCGCCCGAAATCATAGAGATTCCGTTGTTGAAAATTGTTGCGGCCGGATTTGTTGTCGGAGTGATTGAGCCGATAACGCCGTAAGGTGCTCTTTCAATAAGTGTTAGTCCGTTGTCGCCTGTGTAGGCAATTCTCTGCTCAAGAAATTCAGGGCCTGGAGTTTTGTCAAGAACAAGAAGATTTTTAAGAATTTTATCTTCAACTCTCCCCATTCCTGTCTCTTCGACCGCCATTTTAGCAAGTTCTCTCGCGTTTTCTCTTCCCCATTTACGAATTGCTGAAACGATTTTTTTTCTTGTTTCAACTGTAACATCCTGATATTGAAGGAAAGCGCGGCGAGCTGCCTCAACAGCTTCATCCATATTGTAAAAAATACCCATTTCACCATCAAGGCTTCCACCAAGATTGGTTGAGTATCCTGCATCTTTAATTTTCTGTGCAACTTTTGAAACAAGATCTTTAAGCTGTGTATTTTCCATTTTTGACCTCTTTTAAACACGAAAGCATATAAAATGTCATTCCCGCGAAAGCGGGAATCCATCTTCAATAAGCCGAACACTTGATTCCCGCCTTCGCGGGAATGACAGCGAAGAGAGATAGAAAACGCTATCGCAGGGAATAATTGAAAAGTTATCCTTTTGAAGCCTCTTTCTGACGGCCAAGAGGAAGAACTGCATCAACATTTACATGAGGTCTTGGGATTACATGAATTGCAACCATTTCGCCTACTCTTTCTGCAGCTCTGGCACCAGCATCAACCGCAGCTTTAACTGCAGCAACATCGCCTCTAACTATTGCGGTAACTAAACCGCCGCCAGTTTTCTCAAAACCAACGAGTTCAACTTTTGCAGCTTTAACCATAGCATCGCTTGCTTCAACCATTGCTGTGAAAGATTTTGTTTCAATCATTCCAAGTGCTTCTGTTACATAAGACATATTTTCCTCCAATAAAATTAATTATTTACCAAACTCAATACCTGTTAAAGATTCAAGAACCGCGATTGCCGCGCCTGCTGCAGAATCAATCTCTGACTCTGTGCCGGACATATAAAGACGGCCATAAGCTCCAAAAGGCTGAAGCTGTACAAGTTTTACATTTGCAGCTTTCTCTGCTTCATTTGCTGCTAAAGTTACATAAACAGCAGGCTCTGTTTCAAGAATAAAAAGAGATTCTCCTGGAAGAATCATAGAACCTTTTCTGTTTCTGTTGATAATTTGTGCCTGATAAGGCTCGATAGAACGGATAATCTGTTGAGAAACAACTTTTGGTTTGTAACGCTGATTAACTGTAATACCAAGAAAATCAAGAATTGAATCACCAGCCTGAATTACCTCGCCTTTATCTTCATGGTGAACTTCAAGAAGTCCGAATGCTCGCTCAACAACCATAACAGCTGGAATTGCAGCAGTCTGTTTGAGAGCTTTGTCCATAATCTGGTTTACCGCAAGACCAGGTGCAATCTCGATAAAAAGAGATGACATACCTGGAAGCGGGAGAAATCCCAGCGCAGTTGAACCTATAAAAGATGCAAGCTGCGGCTGAAGAGAATCCAGAAATGAATATCCTCGTAATGTAGCCTTTGGTGCCATTATTTCCTCCACGATTTACAAAATTCGTGTGTTTTTATCATACCGGCCATTGATTTTCAAGAAATTTTTACATAATTGTTGGAAAACAGGGTTGAAAGGCATAAGAAGTGGTAAAAGATATCAATTCCCGCATCAGCGGGAATGACATAAAAAAAATGTTGGTGCAAAATTCAATAGAAGAATCGAGCAATTTTTAGCTTGCTTTAGCTGACATTAAGTGAATTTTTTCTCTGATAACATCTTTTGACTCTTTCTCTGCGATAGAAAGTTCTGTAATAAGAATTTCTTCAGCTTCACAAAGAAGTTTGTCTTCTCCGTAAGATAATCCTTTTTTGCGTTTTAAGAAAAGAAGATCCGAAACAACAAGAGCAACATCGCTAATTTTTCCTGTTTTCATTTTTTCCTGCAAACACCTGAATCGTTTATTCCAATTCATTTTAAGCATCTCAGGAGTTCTAACATGAAAAAGACCGTAGACACCTTCAGCCTCTCCGGAATCTGTAATAGTGCGAAGCCCCATCCTGTTTGCTGAACAAATAGGAACAAATACTTTTGAGCCTGTGGCCAAGATATCAACAACATAACAGCTTACAGACTGAGTGCCAAGTGTTTTGTCCTCGATGGAAACGACTTCTCCGACACCGTGATTTGGATAAACCGCTAAATCTCCGGGCTTGAAATTAATCATCAGAAACCCTCCATTTTAGAAATTACGAAAGCGTGGTGATTATAGCACACCCGCTCATTCAAGTCAAGCCATAAGATATTTTTTTCCTATTAAAATCAAGAATTTATAACCATAGTGACAGGTCGTACTTATTTGTAAACAAAACTTTTTTTAAGCATCAAAATTCAATAGAACAATCAGCAAAGGGTTCCCTTGAATAATCAGGTTTTTTATTATACGAAAAGGTGTTTTATAATTATCACAACTATTTTTATCTTTTTTTTCCAATTCTTATTGACTTATAAAATTCAAAAAAAGTATAATGTTTTTATTTTGGAGGTTCTTCTTGCGTAAAATTGGTGAAAACATTCTATTCAAAGGCAAATGGCTTTCAATCAAAGAGTCTGTATACATTAATGAATCCGGTGAAGAAGTTCGCTGGGAATCGGTTGACCGTTCAAACAGCACAAATGTTGTTTCTGTCATGGCTAAAATGGTTCCTTCAGGCCGGATTATTCTTATCAGACAGTTCAGACCTTCGATTGACAACTTTGTAATCGGCTTTCCGGCAGGTCTTTATAGTAATGAAGATCCGGAAGAACATGCTCTCCACGAACTTCTTGAAGAGACTGGTTACACCGGAAAAGTAACTTCCAGAAGTCCGCTTTTAAAAACAAACGCTGGCACGGCGGACACAAATATGGTTATTGTTTGCGCTGAAGTTGATGAAACGCTGCCTGTTAATCAAAATCCGAAACAAAATCTTGAGCCTGCAGAAGAGATTGAGGTTTTGCTTCTTCACCCCTCAGAAATCAAGGATTTTATTACAAAAGAGGTTGAAAAAGGGACTTCCATAGGCCCTGGAATCTGGTATTTTGCTATTTCTTTATAAATATTTGAGGTAAATTATGCGTTTTTTAATTTTGTTTTCTCTCCTGTTTCTGGCGTCCTGTGCTTCAGTAAATTCACAAATTGAGATTGCTCCGGCAACGCTCCACTCTGCAAAAACGGCAGATGATGCCAGGTTTCTGGTTGACAAGTTTTATTCCTGGAGCTTTTCTCCGGTTGAAATGGGTGCGGAAATTGATGCAATGCTCAAAAAATATCCAGAAGATTCAAGCGTAAATGAGATTGCAGGCTATTACTGGCAGCTTATGGATAACCCTGAAAAGAGTTTTCACTACTTTTTGGAAGCTGCGTCTGATAAAGACTCCGAACTTACACAAATCTATATAAATGAGATTACAAACAAAGACTATCCGCTTAAAGAAAAGTATGAACTGATATCTCTTCTCCAAAGTTTAAGGAAAAATCATCCCGATCCGGCAGTTCGACTTCATGCTGCGGTAAAAGAGGCAAATTATTTTCTTGATTTAGCAAGGATAGAGGAAGCAAAAGAAGCTGTTAATAATTTTGGAATTATCAAAGAATTCAAGATAATAGCTCCTTTTGACAATGAGCAGGGCAAAGGATTTTATGAATCATTTTCTCCTGAAAAAGAGCTAGATTTTTCTAAATCCTACAAGGGGAAAATTGGCCAGATTTCGTGGAGAAATCTCAGTTATTTCGAGCACAACGGTGTTTCTGCACTTGATAATATTATTTCACCGGCGGCGTGGTCTGCGGCCTATCTTGCGACTTTTGCAAATTCACCAAAAGAGCAGGAGCTTTTTCTTAGAGTTTCTACCGGAGATCCTTTAAAAATCTGGATAAATGACAAGCTTGTCATTGCTGATGACCAGCTTGAATATCAGGGTTTTGACAATATTTCTATTAAAGTTCATCTCAAAAAAGGAATGAACAAGATTCT
>CAZISX010000047.1:19521-28260 GCA_964542005.1 uncultured Spirochaetales bacterium | reverse complement strand
TAAAAGTTTACCGCGACATGAAAGGAGTCATTGAAACTGCCAAAGATGAAGGAATCGAGCTTGGAAAAGCTGAGGGAATTGAGATTGGGAGAGTTGAAGGAAGAGTTGAAGGCGAATATTTAGCTAAAATCGAGATTGCGAAAAGTATGATTAAAAAAGGTCTTGATAATGAAACTATTTTGGAAATTACTGGCCTTTCTTCGGAAGAAGTCAAAAAACTGAGATAAATTAAGTGTTTACCCTAAAACTGCCGCATCAAATCAGTACGCTATGGCAACAACACAAGCAAAACCCACAACGACTGGAATATGATAAAAGAAAACATCACACACCGATGGCACAAAAACAACCTACAAGTATAAACCTGAAACCGGATTTCTTGACCAGCTTAAGAACGGAAGTTTGCATATTAATTGAAAAAGCCGAGGATTAGATTTGTTTATAGGTAAAACCTTCTACAAAAACGAAACCGAATCTTCTCTGTATCGTGCGAAACCCCTGCCTAGCTATTCAAGACAAATTTCCCTCTTGCAATTCATATTTTTTTTAATATAGTTGTCTTCAATTATTGGTTTTTTATGGTTTGTGTTTCAACAATTGTGGGGTGATTAGATGAAATTGTTTAGTTTAGCGTTATTTATTGCGGCTGCTATGGCTCTGGTTTCAT
Source organism: uncultured Spirochaetales bacterium (assembly GCA_964542005.1). Taxonomy (GTDB): domain Bacteria; phylum UBP6; class UBA1177; order UBA1177; family CALOFP01; genus CAZISX01. The sequence continues at coordinate 27,593 of CAZISX010000047.1, read as the reverse complement.
GTGAAGGCGAAACAAAAAGCAGCACTGTTCAGGACAGCGAAAAATCTGTAATGAGTAGATCTCAGCATAGTCTTGACAACTTTGCGGTTGCTGGAACTAAGATGTTTTTTACAGATGCTGCAGATTTTTCTGATGCCGCGCTTTGGGTTTCGGATGGCACAACAGCTGGTTCAAAAATCTTGAAAAACTTTGACCTTTGGGAATACCAGTCAAACTGTCTTTCAGTCTTTTTAGTGCCGGTCGGAACAAAGGTTTTCTTTGCTGCATACGATTCTGCTTCAGGCTGTGAATTATGGTCTTCAGACGGAACAACAGCCAACACAAAAATAGTTAAAAATATTACAGAAAACGGCAACTCAGCAATTCGTGCTGTTGGTGCTGTAAACGGATATTTTATTTTCACCAGAACACTTGTCAATGATCAGACTGGTATCAATTCTTATGAGCTTTGGAAAAGTAACGGGACAGATGCAGGCACAGAAAAAATCACAGATCTGGGTGAATATGAAATCAAGGCTTTTGCTGCAAACAGCACCTATTTTTATTATGTTACTGACAGCGCTGACGGTTTAAAGCTTCTGAAAAGAAGCTCTACTACAAATGCTGCTTCCGAGATAACTTCATTTTCAGCGGATGAGAGTGTTAAATTAACTGCGGCCGATGATCTTCTCTATATTTCTGTAACATCAGAGGCTGGCGATTCTCTTTATTCCTATGATTATTTAACCAGCGCGGTTAAAACAATTTCTTTATTTAATTCAAATAGTTTGCGTCCTATTATGAAGGCTGGAACTCTCTTCTATTTCTTTGCCAACGGTACTCTCTGGACAACTTCAAAAGGGACAACGCAGCCTACACTAACAAATACAACAGTTCAGTTCAACTACACAGAATCCTATCCTGAATTCCGTTATGCGGTGATGAACAAGACTCTTTATTTTGCAGTTTCAGGCTCTCTCTGGAAATCAAACGGCACAACAGTTGGCACAACAAAAATAAGTGACGGGCTTTCGGCTGTCAACGGTTTTTATAATATTGCTTCAACAAACGCAACCTCTTCCGGGTATGTGCTTTTTGTAAGAGGCGACAACAAAGAGCTAATGAAAACAACAGGTTCAACCCCTACCACGGTAAAAATGGATTATAACGGCGGATCAATGACAAATCTTACCAGCATTGGAACAAATGTATATTACACCGATTATTCTATTACTGATTCAGAAAGACTCTGGAAATCTGCAAATGGCGCAGCTCCAACAATTGTAAAAAATTTAAGACCGGCTAATGCGATGCCTGAGAAAATAACAAATCTTAACGGCACTGTTTATTTCACAGCAAACACAGAAAGCACGGGTACTGAGCTTTATAAATCAACAGGAACTTCCACCGGAACAGTTTTGGTTAAAGATCATACAACATCTCCAAATGCTTCTGTTTCCTCAACTTTTACTGATTTTGCGAATATTGGCACAACCTATTATTTTGGTATCAACAATAAAGCGATGAAGCTAACCGGCACAACCTGGACAACGCTTGGAACTATGAGCTTCTACAATCCTCTTGTGAACGGAAGTGCATTATATTTCACAAGCGGAAGAGCTTTTGATTTTGAAAAAGACAAAGCTCTTTATAAAACAAGCGGCGGAGCACCAACTCTTGTTAAGAATTTTTCAGAGATTGGTAAGCCTGTTTTTTTTAATGGGAAGCTCTACTTTGCTGCTGCTGATATTGCCGGAACTTACGGCTCTGAGCTTTGGGTGAGCGATGGAACTGCTGCCGGCACAGTGATGGTAAAAGATATAAATTCTGGTGCGGATGGTTCAAAACCGATGTCTTTTTACACAGTTGGCGGAAAACTCTTCTTCTCGGCTGATAACGGCGCAAATGGCAGAGAGCTTTGGGTTACAGACGGAACTTCCAGCGGCACAACAATGGTAAAAGATATTAATCAGTCAGGAAGCGGACTTGGTGAAGAGAATTCTTTCAGATTTGCGGCAGTTTTAAATGGCAAACTTTACTTTGCAGCAACTGATCCGGTTAACGGAATCGAACTGTGGAGCTCTGACGGAACTTATGAAGGGACAAATCTTGTGATAGATTTAATCCCTGGTTCAATGTCAGGCAACCCGATTCAGTTCCTGCTCCACGGCAGCGATATATATTTTCTTGCAAACTCGATTGATCCTGATAATTCAGAGCAAAGCACTCTTCAGCTTTTCAAAACAAATGGAACAGCGGAAGGAACAACACTTGTTACAAATATCAGTGGCGCATATATTGAAAACTTTATTTCATCAGGCGGAAAGCTCTATTTTGTAGCAGATATGATGAATGGAAATGGAATCGAGCTTTACACTGCAAACGGTAATGAAAACGGCCATCTTCTTGTAAAAGATATTTTCCCTGGAGCTGGAAGTTCATCAGTTTACGGGCTTACAGATGTGAACGGTATTCTCTATTTCTCAGCTAATAATGGCGTGAATGGCTCTGAACTCTGGAAGTCAAACGGCACAACAAGCGGCACTGTTATGGTTAAAGATATTTCTTACTAAATTTCAAAATAAACGACTGATTTAAGTCAAAATTCTGTAATAAATTTTTTATTTTATATGATTGACTTGAAACATATTTCAAATATAATTCTGCGACTTCGGTTTGTTCTTTGTTTTTAGCTTTTTAATAAGGAGATAATTGTGCAGCTAAGCCATAGCAGTCCAGAAATAAAAAACAACTCAAGAATAACTCTTGAGAGGATAAACACGCTTTATGGAGAAACAAAAAAAATCTTAGATAATTTTCTTTCTGAAAAAATGAGCAGAGAGCTTCTTATCTCAACAATTAAACTATCAAAAATGATAAATATGCTTGAGCTCAAGAGCAAGTTTACTAAAGACTTCAGTGTCAACTATTTCCATGAATTAAAAGGACTTGCATCACTTATCAACAACATTATTTTAGACATTGATTTGGCTGAAAAAATTATGGAAATAGAAAACCTCATAATGCTTTATATTCATGATGTAGAGGCTGAAAGGCGCGAAAATTACAGATTTGTAATTGCATCTGAAGGAAGGCTGGAAGAAAACGGGGTTGTTTACGATATTTTTGTGAATGATATCTCTGCCAACGGTGTTCAGTTCTGCATTCCTGTCATGCTTGAAGCAAACCGTGAATATGTTATGAAAATGTTTTTTGACGAAGAAAAAGAGTTTGTTCTCTCTCCGGTAAGACACGAGGAATTCGGATTTTCAGAGAATGCTCTTTTCAAAACAGGCGCATCTTTTGCCAAACCACTTTCAAAAGATGAGATGAACGAGATTATTTTATACTCTATTCGCCGTAAAATGATGGTTTAGTTTTTGTCTAAAAAATAATTTTACATTTATCATAAACATTGCATCTAACTATGAAGAGCACTAAGGAGGTGTGATGTTTGGCGTTAGCTCAAAAGATAGTGATTTCGATAAAATATTTTACGAAAAAAGATATCTTATCGAAAAAATCGCAAGAAAATATTCAAAATCCCAATCAATGCTTGAAGATTTGGTTCAGCAAGTATTTCTTACTATTTATCTTAATTTAGGCAAGGTTCTCAGTGCTGAAAATAAAGATGGTTACATTCACACACTTGCGGTAAATGAGATTATGGGATATTTCAGGAAAAAGAAGCACAACATTCAGACAGTCGCATTTACAGATGAAATGGAAAGCGTTATCTCTGCTGTGGAAAAAAATTCAGAACAGGATATATATCTTGAGCAGATTTCCGAAAATCTCATATCTCTTTTGTCTACCCTTCCCGACAAAAGGAGAAATGTTGTTATTCTTAGGATTTTGGAAGAAAAAACATTCAGGGAAATATCTGAAATTCTTCTTATTTCAGAAGTTTCAGCACGGAATCTCTTTTCTATGGGAATAAAGAATGTGAGGCAATTAATGGAGAAATATAAGGAGAAAAGCTATGCTTTCAATAGAAGATAAAAAATGGGAATTAATCCTTTCTTCTGTAAAAAAAGAAGGCAAAAAAATTAAAAAACAGCGAATTGTAACTGCCGGAGCACTCTGTTCGCTTCTACTCTTTGGGATAACTGGAGGCTTTGTTTTTCACATGAAAGAAACAAACGAAAAAATGATGGCTGAAGCAAGAATTGAGGTTGAAGCAATGCTTAATCATGACATTATTTACGATGATGAATTCGGCATTATTTCTGCCGAATAATAACAACAGAAAAAGGAGGCTCAAATGAACAAGTTTTCTAAAATCACAGTAACAGCAATTTCGCTGCTATTATTTTGTTTTGCTTTTGCAGAGGGAAAAGGAATGGGACAACATCATCAACAAGGAAGCTGTCCTATGAAAGAAATGGGGCAGCATGAGCAAGGCGGCTGTCCAATGAAAGGTGAAGCAAAAGAAATGTGGATGAACGATGAATCACTTAAAAATGCTGGTGTTTCTGAGAATGTGAGAAAGGATATCAGGACAATATTTTTCAACATGAAACAGAAACTTATTGAAGTTCACTTTAAAATTAAAGAAGAAAGACTCGCTTCAAGAGAAGAGATGACAAAGGACAATCCTGACAGAAAAAAACTTGAGGCTTCTATTTTGAAAATTGCAGAATTATCTAAACAACAGGCTCAAATTATTGGACAAACCAAAATTGAAACAGCATTTAAGCTAACCCAGGAACAGAGAAAAAAACTTTTTTCAGCTATCAAAGAAAAAAGAGAACATTTTATGAAAGAGATGAACCACTGCGAAATGGAATAGGAAAGAGTATCTAGCCCCCATATTCAGCCTTGATGTTTTCAAAAAACCGGAAAAACAGTAATTTTTATATCTTCCGAAACTTTATCAAAAAAATAAAGGTCTATAAGCTGTTCTTTTCAAATACTAAAGGAGCCAGCTATGAAAAAAATGATGAATCTGAAAAAGAGTGTACTTGTTTCTATTTTATGCACGATTGTTTTGGTTGCTTCTTGTGGCGGAGAGAAAAAAAGCAGCCGAGATCAGCAATTGGAATTGAATGATTCAGATACCACTTTATTTTCAGATTCAGACAATAATCATGATGTGGATTTGATGGATACTCAAGATAGCGATTATGATATTTATCTTAATGATAATGACAATGTTATTAATTCTGAAAATGATGATCCCGGCGGAGAGCAGGATGTAATTTATGATGACAATGATAAAATCAAAAAAAATGTTAAATTTTCAATTTTGCATGATATTAACACCACAAAACTTGTATGGGACACCCCAAGATGCATCCCCTTATCCAAACATTTATTTTGTATAGATAGAAAAGATAATGCTTTGTGGAAAATCGGGAATGAAGGTGCCGAATTTTTGGAATTTTATCCTGATTTGTATGGAAACTGGGGAGCGACATCTGTTATTATGAAAGATGATGGTGAAACTATTTTCTTTTTCAGCAATAATATTTTATGGAAATCAAATGGAACAAGAACAGGAACTTATCCTGTTCTTGAAAAAGAGCTTTCTTTAACAAATATTTCAGGGAAAAGTATATTTTTTATAGAGAACATGGAATTGTGGAAATACGATACAGAATCCGAGGAGTTGATAAAACTTGAAGATCTACCGGAAACAGATGGTTATTATGATTTTATAAAAGTTATTGGAGACAATTCAAATATTTATCTGGCTCTATCTATGAGCGATCCTGATTCCTTTGAGTTGTTTAAATCAAACGGATTGCCAAACAGCTTAAACATTGTTAAATCTGTTGATATCAACAACAGCATTGCCTTTTTCAAGAACAACTACTACTTTAGTTCTAAAAACACTATTCTAAAAACAGATGGGATAAGCGGAAAAGTTGAAACAATATATGATTCCGAAATCACCACGATAGTGGATTTTATAGATGCTGGCAACAATTTATATTTTACTAAGTTTTCCGGACTAACTTCAACAACCTCGCTATACAAGAGTGATGGAACTTCAAATGGCACAGAGTTTATTTATAAAAATATATTGACACCTGTTTTTGCCAACCATTCAATGTATTTTGGAAGTACAAATAAAGAAAACATTACAACTTTGATGAAATACGATGAAAAACTGAATAAATTAATTACTCTGCAAACCTTTGACCAGTTTAACTTTTTGAAAGAAATAGCGTTAATAGATAATGTTTTGTATTTTACAATAAATGAAGAAAAAAACTTGTGGCAAGACGATAACAATGTTGTTCAGCCCGTTCTTTTTGAAAATAAATCTGTTTTTTGCAAAAATAGTGATGTTTTCCAATATTCAGATAACAAAAATGTTTATGGAATTGTTGATGGCACAAAAATTGTGAAAATAGAAACAGATTCAAATGCTGAAGCAATTGGAGATGTTGATCTGGAGCAAAGCAGTATGTTTAATATTTCCGATAACAGCCTCTATTATATTGATAAGACTAGGAAAATAAAAAAGATTGATACCAAAACAAAAGAGGTTAAGGAAGTTGCAGCAAGTAAACCGGATAATGTCAGTTCTTATCCAGAATTTGTTTCTCAAATTGATAATAAAATTTCTTTTCGGACAAGCTTAAGTGATTCAGTCAATACTTTGTTTACAACCGAAGGTTCTCCGGAAACTCTTTTGCCTGTTGATATTTTAAGTGATGAAAATCCAGGGATTACAACTATTTATAAAAGTGATACAGCTCTGTTTTACTCAACCTGTTTTGCTGACTCTGATTTCTATTCTTATAAAATAATTAAGAGAAACGATGATGATGGCAAGAGTGAAATTATATTTTTAAATGAGGGAGAAAACTACGATGAGATAACCTGCGACAACCTGGTTACTGTATTTTTAAAACCGCCGAATACAGAAATACTTCTCTTTACACCAATTAATGCCAAAAATGAAAAAGTTGAGCTTTGGAGAACAGATGGTACAAAAGATGGAACATATCCTATTCTTGAAGGGATAGAGCCTGATCTTTTGTGGTTTTGCAATTTTTTTGCAGAAACTGTTACCTTAAATAATGTTTGGTATTATTTTGCCAGCATAAGTTTGCCTGATAAAAAATCTGTCCAAAAAATTTTCAGAACAGATGGAACGAAAGAAGGAACTTATTCTTTAGCAGAGTTTGATATTGAATATTTTACCCTATTACAAGTTTTTAATGGAAAAGTTTATTTCAGCGGAAAAAACAGCTCTAATGAAAATGTTCTTCTGGAAACTGATGGAACAATAGATGGCACTAAAGCGTTCACAAATAAACTCAATAAAGTTGAAGACATGGAGATATGGAAGGATAGACTTTTTGTTGCAGACGAACAAGGTATTTGGGAAACTGATGGAACTGATGAAGGAACAAAATTGTATTTTTCTGAACCAGGCGTTCAGATAATTTATGGACTAAACAATTATTTAATCTCAAAAGTTGTTTACTACAACGAAAGTCAGGTCCTAAAAGCTTATATTAACAATAATGGCAAAATTAATTCAACACTTATAGCGGGAGGAGGAGCATATCCTGTTGGTGAAGTAAAAAACAATCTTATCGTGGCTGTTGAAAACGGATGTTATCCAAATTCACAAATTCAGCTTTTTACTTATGACGGAACATTCTCTAAAGAAATTTTACATATCACAACTCCATCACCATCCGTATATTTTAGTATTTACAAAATCAATGAAGAGTATTTAATTTCATTTAAAGGAGGATTGTTTCTGACAGACGGAACAAAAGAGGGTAGTTATGAACTTGTTGATAATGAGTCAAAGGTTGTTCCTTATAGTTTTTTTGGAACTATTGGCAACAAAATAATCTTCAGCGGTTCTTCAGCTGAATACGGCGAAGAACTGTTTGTTTATGAAAAACCTGAGAAAAAATAGAAAAGGAAAAACCTCTCACCTTGCTCCGGCAGATTCAAGAATTTTTGCAATTTGATTCTGATTTTTCTCTTTAGCAATCTTTAAAGCTGTTTTGCCGTTTGATTCATAAGAAAGATCTACACCTTTTTTGATAAGAAGCTTTACTGTTTCAGCATCACCTTTGTATGCTGCATACATAAGTGCTGTAAATCCCTCACTATTT
>CAZISX010000047.1:16456-19497 GCA_964542005.1 uncultured Spirochaetales bacterium | reverse complement strand
CACCGTCTTCAATAAGCATTTCTGCCATTTCGTATTTCTGCATTGAAAGTGCAGTCCAAAGAAGGCTTTTTCCGTTTTCGTAAGTTTTTCTGACATCTGCACCAGCAGAAATTAAAAGTTTTGCAATACTGGTCTGACCGCGGCTGACAGCCATAAAAAGAGGCGTGTAATCGTTGCCGAATATTACATTTGGATTTGCACCGTTTGATATGAGAAATTTGACAGTTGAATCATCATTCTGATCAAGAGCTTTTACCAAAAGTGTGTGACCTTTCCGGTTTTTTCTGTTTATATCTGCGCCATCTTTCAAAATCAGCTCAGCAATCTTATACTTTCTCTTTTCAATAATAGAATCAAGGAGATAAAAATCTTCTGCAACCATAATATTGCCGCTTGCGCCGTTTTCAAGAAGAAACTTAACGCCCTCTAAATCATTGTTTTCAGAAGCATAAACTATTGGCGTATAGCCCGACTTATCCTTAAAATTAACATCAGCTCCATGCGAAATGAGAAAAGATGCAAGATCTTGATTTTTCTGTTCTATTGCAAAAAACAACGGGGTTTTGCCATCATCTTTTGTGGCAATGCTGACATTTGCACCATTCATTATAAGTATTTTGCCTATTTCTGTATTGTTCTGACGACAGGCATAGGTTAGTGCGGTGTAGCCATCTTTGTCAAAATCAAGCTGAGCTCCCTTTTTTATAAGATCTTCAACAGCCTCTTTGTTGCCATTAACAACAGCCAGAATAAGCTCTGTAATTCCTTTAGCTTTAAGAATTTCACTGTCTTTGCTTTTATAATCAGTTGGAGCAACTGCAATTTCGGGAGATTTTTCTGTAATCTTGGCCTCATTCTGAGCTGTTTTGTTTCCTTCAATATTTTTATCATCTGAAAAAAATGAGTAAAGTGAGTAAATTGCTCCAAAAAAAGAAAGAGGCAGCGCTACTCTTATAAAGAATTTCTTTAAAACAGCACCTCTTCTTGCATTCTCAAGCTCTCGGCTGATTTCCTGCTGTTTCCTCCTGATTTTTTCTTTTTCAGACTCTTCCTGTTGCTTGATTTCATATTGAATCTGGCTAAAAAGCTCCATTCCATTGGTTAAAAGTATTTTTGACTCTTCTGATTCAGCATAATAAAAAGCATCATTTTTCTCGCTGTCAACCTCAACAAGCAATGCGTGATTGTAGATAAGTGTCTGAATTACCTCGAGATGATTAAACCTAAGAGCACTGACAAGAGCAGTCTGTCCGAGCCTATTTCTAAGATTGGGATCAGCTCCTTTTTCAATAAGATAAGCAACAATTTTGTCATCACCTTTTGCGGCAGCCATCATTAAAACCGTGTATTCATTATTGTTTTTTGCGTTTACATCAGCGCCGGCATTTATAAGCATTGTAACTGTATCAAGATTTCCTTTTAAAGTGGCATACATAAGAGCAGTTTTGCCGTCATTATCTGCCCTGTTTATTTCGGCTTTTTTCCTAATAAGAAGATCCGCCATTGCGGAAGAACCTGTTTCACAGGCAATAATAAGCGGTGTAAGCCCGGCAAAATCGCTGTCAGTTGATGGTGCAAAAACATCTATCTGAGCACCTTTATTAATAAATTCAGCAGCTTCACGAATATTTCCCGATTTTACAGCTTCAAAAAGATTTGCCGGTTTTTTCTCTGCGACAAATCCTCTGGCAAGAAGAGATTCTATTGCGTTTAGAACAATAATTTCAGGCATAGTTTCTTTGAAAAAAGAGACAATTCTTGATATTGAAATATCGGCAGAAGAAATTTTCTCAAACACAATCTCCATTGCCTGATCACTGTCTGTAAGCAGCTGTTTTTGCACAGAAATTATAGAAAAAGGGGTTAACTTTTTCTCATAAAAATTCATAACATACTTATGTTCCGCATTGTTGAGAGCTGTTTTGTAATAAACACTATCCGGCTGCATACCGCAAAGCATACGGAAATAAGATGCTGCTTTAAGATAATCGCCCGATTTCACTGCATCTTCTGCTAATCTGGCTGTCTCTGGAAGCTGCTTGGAATTTTCTGCCTGCTTTTTTTCGCTATAAGAAACAAGCTTCTGAAAAACCTCTTCTTTTGAAAGGCCAACGCCTGTGCCGGGAAGAATAATTTTCAGCTTGTAAAGTTTAAGCATATATCTGGCAATCAGATAAAAGTGTGAAGGAATAAAAGTTATAGTCTCTTCAATGCTTTTCCCGATTGTGAGAAAGTTAAGAATCTGTTCTTCTATTGTCTGGAACTTCGTTATTTTTTTGTCAATAAGTTTAATTTCGGGATACTGGCCAAGTTTATTAAACATTTCAGTCATCTGATCAAGCTCCATATTTCTTGTTGCAAGATGAATGTTTATGTTGTTCATTGGAATCTCAACCTTAACTTGATCCGCACTTTGAGGATAATAATCAAGAATTTCATACTCGCCATCATTCCATAAAGAAACAATAAAAATCGAGTCTATAATTTTTGTAAAAATAGCTTCTTTAAGTTTATGCTCAGGAACAAGTCCGGCAACATTGAGGACTTTTGCCATAAGCACATTGGTTTCAAGCTGTTTTTCGTAAGCTTTATTAAACTGCTCCATATCAATATAACCCTGAGTAATAAGGTATTGCCCAAGATAATCTGACGGATCAGATGAGGTAACAGCTATTATCTTTTCCCGTTTAAAACTAAGTTTTTTCTCATTGTTCCCAAGTCTGAAAATAATCTGGCCACGCTGTTTTCTGTTTAAAATTATTTCAATCAGAGCCTTTATTGGAACATCTTTTAAACTACCTTTAACCATGGCACCCTCATAATTTGAATAAATTTTGACAAGAATATATCACGGAATTAAAAAGAGTGCAAATTATAAGGGAATCTTTTGCCATAATGGTTGATTCGGGTTATCCGTTTTGCCAAGTCTTATCGATTATGAGATTTATTTTCACGACAAACAAGATCAAGTCTTTCTTCAGCAATTTCAATGCTGCACGGCAGAAATCCGGCTGGATCGCCATCAAACTCAACCTCAGGGT
>CAZISX010000047.1:15244-16446 GCA_964542005.1 uncultured Spirochaetales bacterium | reverse complement strand
GTTTGCCGCTATCTCGATTTTTCTGCAATAATCAAGCGAAAGATAGCCGCTGTTTTCAAAAGGTTTTCCGCTGTAAATTATCTTCACAGTTTTCAGCCATCGCATAAAATTCATATCTGAAACTTTGAGTAAATACAGCAGGTTATCTTCTGCAGAAAGATTGTTGGCAATCTGCATTCCTGAAGCAATGTATTTTGTAATGCCAACAGAAAGATTGGCAAGCTTTTGTATTTCCTGATTTTTTCCGTCAACTATTATTTTCAGGCCATCAGGTTTGTATGTAAAAATTGTGTAAATAAGAGCAAAGAATGTCCCGGCAAAGTCGCCGATATATTTACGGATTCCGGTATTTGCACGGCGTGCGACCGAGGCACCGAGGCCAATATTGGCGCAGCACCCGAAATAACGAATCTGTGGTAAATTTTGCTCTGAAAAATTGTAGTTTTCTGAATAATATTCAATTCTTCCAACATTGATTTTTCGGCTGAATCCATTTTTGACAGCTTTCACAGCTTCAAAAATATCAAGCGGAATATTGTACGATTTGCAGAAATCGGGGCTTGTTCCTGTATAAATTACTGCAAATTTAGCCTCCGAAATCCGTTTGCCGTAATCATCATAAAACCCGCATAAAGCTCTGTTGATTGTGCCGTCGCCACCAACTGCTGCAATAATGTCGTAACTGCCTGAAAGATTTCCATCTTTTGAAAAAATATAGGCATCGTCCAGCGTTTTTGTTATTTTGTAGTCATAACTTATCCCGAATTCACCGAGAAGAGAGAATATTTTATCAAATAATTTTAAGCTCTTACCGCCTCTCGAGCCTGGATTCATAATAAAAAGAGCTTTCATCCAAAACCTGCCGAAGCAATGATTTTACAAGCAGAATCAACAGTCTCCTCTTTCAGATTCGCACCAGCAATCAGTCTCACTTTTCCGCTATCCAGAGGAACAGACGGATAAACAAACGGTGTTGATAAGATATTGTTTTCATAGAGATATTTCGCAATTTCAAGTGTTTTTTGCGAGCTGCCGGCAACAATTGAGGTTATCGGTGCTTCTGAATCACAGATTTTGAAGCCGCCGGCAATTGCCGCGTTTCTGATTTTTTGTCGGTAACGCTCCATCTTTTCAGACAACTGGTTGAATTCAATATTAATAATGTCTATCACAGCCTCAACTCCGCCCAGAACTGAAGGTGG
>CAZISX010000047.1:9615-15229 GCA_964542005.1 uncultured Spirochaetales bacterium | reverse complement strand
TAGTATTTCAGGTAATTTATAAGCTCTCTTTTGCCGCCGATAATGCCGCCGCTATTTGCTAAAGCTTTGCCCAGAGAAGCGGTGTAAATGCCCGAATAATTTGAGATTTTGGCATGGCTCAAAATGCCGCAACCGCTATCACCGATTACACCAATTCCGTGACTGTCATCAACCACCGAAATAGCGTTGTAACGGATTGCCAACTCGTTGATTTTACTCAACGGAGCGATACTTCCTTCTGTTGAAAAAACAGATTCTGTAACAATAAAAATCTGGCGGTAGGAGCCGCATTTCTGGAGAATCCTTTCAAGCGAATCCATATCGTTGTGGAGAAACGGCCGTATTTTGCAGCCAGCAGATTTAGCACCCTCAATCAGCGATGAATGGGCGTATTGATCAATAATTATAACATCATCAGCACCTGCAACCGCGGAAAAAATAGCGTTATTTGCCTGATAACATGACGGAAGGATAATCGTCGCCTCAACACCGCAGAAAGCGGCAAGTTTTTGCTCAACTCTCTGATAAAGCTCAATTTCCGGTTGCTACCGGAGTGCCGCACATTGATGCGCCGTATTTTTCAATTGCTCTGATTGCCCCGTTTTTGACGCGGCTGTCAAAAGCAAGTCCCAGATAGTTGTTTGCCGCCAGATTTATGAATTCCCGGCCGTCAATTATGATTCTCTCGTCAAGTCCTGACTGAATGAGAGGATAGTAAGGATTAAAACCCGCTTTTTCAGCAAGCGATAAATCGAGCTGAAATCTTTTGTAAAACCCTTCCATCAGCCAATTTCCGGAAAGTTTGATTTAAGCTTTTCCGCAATTTCAGCCACATTTTTTGTCCCTGCAATCATCTCGCGGCTGATTGAAATATCGAATTCATCCTCAATATCATTGGCAATCATCAGCGTTGCGAAAGAATCTATTCCAAGCTCTTCCAAAAGATTTGTCTGCGGCGTAATAAGTGCGAAGCGTTTATCCTGCGCCAGATTTTGCCGCACTATTTCAATGATTTTTTCTTCAATATTCATTTTTGCTCCTGTAACATAGTGTCGGTTTTCCGGAATCGCACATAACTGCGCAGCTGTTGCAGTTTGTACACTGCGAAATATACTCAGGATTTTCCTTAATTTTTCTTATAAAATCAACTTCACACAAAAACGGTCTGCAAAGGCTGACCAAGTCGCATTTGTTCTTTGAAATAGCAGAAATCATCTCGCTGCCACTGCGGAATCCGCCGACACTAATGATTGGAATTGTTGTCAGCTTTTTTGCTTTTTCAGCAAAATCAAGGTTGTAGCACGGCGAAAACGGCTTGATTTTTTGTTTCATAAACGGAATTATTATGTTGATAACAACCCATTTTTTAAGAAGATTTTCTGTTTTGTATATCGGATTGTGGCGCAAAATCATTGATACCGGAATCTCTCCGCGGAAAATACTTATCGCATAATCCATCGTGCCGTAACTTATCTCAATTGCGTCAACTTTTTTGGAATCAAGAAATCTGATAAGCGACTCAAAGTTTTGCGATGAAAATTTATGGCAGAAATCATCGCCTCCGCTGATTTTTATCCAGACCGGAAAATCTGTACCGCAGCAGACTCTTATTTCGTCAATAATTTCAGATAGAAAGCTGCTTCCTATGCCTGTTTTTCTATCAATTCCGTATTTTCCTGCACGATTATTAATCGCCGGATGAAGAAACTGGTGAATCAGATAGCCGTGTGCTGCATGAAGCTGGATTCCGTCAAAACCTGACTCTTTGGCGCGAAGCGCAGCAATGCCGAATTTCTTAATAATTTCTAAGACTTCATCATCATTTAGCTGTTTCGTTTTTTCCATAAAATAGATTGAGCGGCGGCTTGAAGCACCAATAGGATTCATCCCTGTTGCAGATTTTCTCGTCTGTCTTCCTGTGTGAGCAATCTGGAGAAGGATTTTGCTGCCGTTTTTATGAACAATATCGGTAACTTTTCTAAATATCTCAATCTTGTCATCGCTATCAATTCCTGCCTGAGCAGGCTGCATTGCCCTACCTGGTTTGTCAAAAAAAACAAAACCTGTGACTATTGCGCCAATCTCTTCTTTAGCAAGTTTTTCATACATTAAAAGATATTTTTCAGTCGGGAAACCGTTTATGTCGGCCATTCCTTCATAAGTTGCGGAGCGGATAATTCTGTTTTTCATATTCAGGGTTCCGACATTTATTTTACTGAATAATTCCGGCATATTAACCCTTGTCGCTTTTGTGAAAACTGAATAAAAATCCGATAAAAATATAGGCTGTTACAAAAAGATAAAGACCCAGCTGCGGGTTGAAAAGAGAAATCATTGTCGCAAAAGCGCAGCAGTATGCCCTGAAATTTACTTCAAGCGCGAAATAAGTTACCGGGCCTGAGGGATTTTTATAGTACAAAAAGCCGTTCCAAATCTGAATAATTGCGGTCATTACTGCAAGAAAAATAAACTGGGTTGAAAGAATAAAGTGGATAAAACCGCCAAGCAGAAGAAAGACAAAAACAAAAAGGGGAATAAATCCAAATAAAAGGGCGTGCTTCCGTGACGATTCGAGGCCGTAATGGACAACCAGCGTCTTTTTTCCGGCTGCTTTGTCGCCTTCGTAATCTTTAAAATAGGTGTAGTAGGTAAGAAGCGAATTGAGGAGCACGACAAAAAGGATAAGCGAAATAGCTTCCAGCGAAAAAATCAGGCTTAAATCAGACCCAGCCGCCATCATCCCGAAAAGAGGACACATTCCAATCATAATCCCAAAAGAGATATTGCCCCAGATGCCGTAGCCTTTGGCAAATTCATAAATAATATTAAGCAAAACGCCGGCAAAAAGGGGGATGAGCGCGAGAGGTTGAAGAAAAATCGCGGTCAGAATCGCAGCACCGCCCATCAGAAATCCTGAAACTTTCAGAGCTTTTTTCGGGTCAAGTTCGCCTGTAACCATTGGCCGGTTTGGCGCATTTATTCTGTCCTCTTTAATTCCCAGAAAATCATTGACAATCTGATTGATTCCCCAGCTTAAAAAAAGAATTGTAAGGATAAAAACATTTTTTGGCGTTGAGAGAGGAGCTGCATTTCCATGAGTTGATGCTGCAAACTGGTAATATTCAACACCGACCCAGCCAGCAAGCCCTGTCACAAACGAGTAATAAAGCCTCATGGATTTTATGTAGGCGCGAATGAAACTCATATTACCTCCCGAAACCATTTCTGCTACAAATCTTCGAAATCATTACCTTTATTTGTTTTAGTCTCGAAAAAAGAGTTGTCCTTAAAGAGATAATCCTCTCTTTTTTCAATAACAACGGAAAAACTGTTTTTTTCTCCGGCACCATCCCACCCGTTTTCTGTTTTAAAAATTGTTACAGCGCCGGTTTTTATTTCTGAGGGATTTTCTTTTTCAAACAAGTACCAGACACCAGCTTTTTCACATATTTTTGGCTCTTCTGCTGTGCAAAAACCGCTAAAATCAGAGGCTCCGCCAATCAAAACAGAAAATGTTTCAAGAGGGATTTGCGTACCAAATATTTCATACGAAACCCTGCTCCACTCGACTTCGCTCCAAACCTTGTCAAACGAAAAAACACCTTCATTATTGATAATTATTGATGCAATCTCAATATTAAAAGGGCCGCGAATCATTATCCTGTAATTATTGGGATATTTGTAAAAAATCTCAAAGTTCCCGTCAAAATTTCCTTTCTGATGTCTGATAGAAATTTCGCCGTCAAGAGATATCGATTTTTTTTGAGAATTTATAGAAAACGACTCTTTCTTAAGTTTATAGCTCTTTGCAGTATCTATTCTGGAAATATGTTTTACAGCACAAGAACCAAATAAAAACAGTGCAGAAAACAGAAAAATAATCTTCCGCATACAACCCCCCCGCAAAAAATCAGGTTTGATTTAATATACAGAAAAGAGAGGTAACATCAAAGAAAAGATTGAGTTATCTTTCCGCCAAATCATCATTTTTGCATTTTTCTCAAAAACATTGTATAAATTTCAAAATTTCTTTAAAAGGCTAAATATGTTGAAAACATTGTTTTTACTCTTATATCTGATTAGTTTCTCAGCTATTTGCAGTGCAGAAAAACCGCTTAAAGTTGTGTTATTTTCAGGACATACGACAATTCCTGAAAAAGACGGATGCACCTCTGATTCTGGTATAAAAGAGTTTGTTTTTAACGATGAAATTGTGAAAATCATTGCGAATTCCAAAGAAAAAGATATTGAATTTATTCCTGTTTTTGCGACAGAAAACATTATCCTTGAGGAAAGGATGAAAAAAACCGTAGAGCTGGAAGCTGATATTTATGTTGAGATTCATCACGATTCTGCGCAGCCTGAAATTATTGAAAAGGCTAAATCATGCGCTCAAACCCGTTCAACCTGGGTAAAACTTTCTGGTTTTTCTGTTTTTTTCAGTTCCGAAAATCCTGAAAAAGAGCTCTCAAAAGAGCTGGCGGAAACTCTTGCAAAGTGGATGAAAGCTGCCGGCGTGCTTCCCAATCTTTACCATGCACTTCCGGTTGCAGGTGAAAGCAAAAAGATTGTTGACCGCTCAATTGGCCTTTATGACAACGACTTTTTTGTATTAAAAAACAACACAATTCCGGCCGCTCTTGTTGAAATCGGTGTAATTGTAAACCCTTTTGAAGAGGCGCATCTTAAAAAACCTGAAACCAAAAACTGGGTTGCCCGCGCTATAAAAAAAGCTATAAGGGAATTTGCAAAAAAAAGCAAGCTAACTATTCAGAAAAACAAACGATTTCCGGAGGATACCGATGGAAAACAAGTCAAAACAGAGTGAGCTGAATTCAGCGGAAAATGATATAAACTGGTACACCGATGTTTATAAAGGTGACGAAAAACAGCTGACAATCCGGTCAGTTATCATGGGCTCTCTTATCGGAATGGTTATGTCGCTCACAAATCTCTATATTGGTCTCAAAACTGGCTGGGGGCTTGGCGTCACAATTACAGCGTGCGTTCTTTCCTTTTCAATCTGGAAACTTTTCAGAAAAACTATTCCAAGTATTGCAAAAACTGATATGACACTTCTTGAAACAAACGCAATGAAATCAACTGCTTCCTCGGCTGGATACACAACCGGCGGCACCATGACTTCTGCGATTTCAGCCTACCTGATTGTGACAGGTCATCATATTAACTGGATTGCGCTTAGCGGCTGGACTCTTTTTCTTGGAATTTTGGGCGTTTCAATGGCTATTCCAATGAAACGGCAGATGGTAAATATCGAAAAGCTTCCATTCCCTTCCGGCATTGCAACTGCGGAAACCCTAAAATCGCTTTATTCGGAAGGGCTTGATGCGGCAAAAAAGACTAAAAGCCTGATATCATTTGCATTTTTAGGCGGAATTACTGCTATATTCAGAGATTTTTTTGGTTTTATTCCAAACACGATTCCTATTTTCGGGAGAAATCTCCTAAACTTTACGATTGGTCTTGAAGGAAGTTTTATTATGGCTGCAGCTGGTGCAATTATTGGCTGGCGAACTGCGTGGAGCCTTCTTCTTGGCGCGATTCTCAACTACGGATTTATTGCGCCAGCTATGTATGAACGCGGAATTATTAA
>CAZISX010000047.1:379-9605 GCA_964542005.1 uncultured Spirochaetales bacterium | reverse complement strand
GGGTTTTGGTTTCAGAAACATTATGGCGTGGAGTCTTTGGTTTGGTGTTGCAGTTATGGTTGCGGGCGGTTTTACCTCATTTTTTATGCAGTGGAGTGTTATGAAAAATGCTTTTGCAAAAATGAAAGAGCTTTTTGGCAAAAATCATAAAGAGTCTATAATCCAAAAAATTGAAGTACCTATGAGCTGGTTTCTGGCAGGAATGTTTTTTGGCAGCGCAGGCCTTGGCTGCATTATGAAATTTTATTTCAACATCTCTTTTTTCATGACTTTTATTGCGATTATGGTTTCATTTTTACTCGCAATTGTTGCGTGCCGGGCAACTGGTGAAACAGACACAACTCCAGTCGGAGCACTTGGCAAAATCACTCAGCTTTTATATGGAGTTTTAGCTCCGTCAAATATGGTTGCCAACCTGATGACAGCCTCAATTACCGCAGGAGTTGCGGGGACTTCCGCTGATTTACTGACAGATTTGAAGACCGGATATATTCTGGGAGCAAGTCCTAGAAAACAATTTTTATCACAGTTTTTAGGCGTTTTTGCAGGAACAATAATTGTTGTGCCTGCATTTTACGCAATAGTTCCGACTCCTGATGTGCTGGGTAGCGATCAGTTTCCGGCACCTGCAGCGCAAGTCTGGGCAGGTGTTGCAAGACTACTATCGCAGGGAATTGAATACCTTCATCCAACAGCAAGAATTGCTATTGTTATCGGACTCTGCATCGGCATAATAATTCCGCTTATTGAGAAATTTTTTCCAAAAACCGGACGGTTTATCCCATCGTCAATGGGGCTTGGATTAAGTTTTGTTATACCGTTCTGGAATTCTTTTTCAATGTTTCTTTGAGCGTTGATTGCACTTATTATTACCAAAAAGAAGGAAGCTTTAAAAGAGTATATAATTCCATCCGCATCAGGAATTATTGCTGGGGAAAGTCTTGCTGGTATTGTGATTATTATTTTAGGTTATTTTTCGTAAGATATTGGATTAATTCTGATTTATGAAAAGAATCAGGGCTGGCTCTACCTGACAGGTTTCTGAACATCCATCGCCGCCAACTATATTGGAGTCATCGCATGTCTCAAAAAGAGATTCTATTTTGCCGTTACCGCATTCACTGTTATTTGTGCATGTTGTGCTGCAGCCATTAGCTTCATCAGTTGTGTTGCCATCATCACAAGCTTCGCCCTCTTCAACCTTGCTGTTTCCACAAACTGCAGGCTCTTTTTTGCAAGTTGCAGAACAACCATCGCCAGGGATTTTGTTTCCATCATCACAGGTTTCGCCCTCTTCTACCTTGTTATTTCCGCAAACTGCAGGCTCTTTCTGACATGTTGATGAACATCCGTCACCATTTTTAGTATTTCCGTCATCACAAGTTTCACCCTCTTCAACTTTGCTGTTTCCACAAACAGGAAGAGCTGATTCGTCCTTGCAGCTTGGGGAACATCCGTCACCAGCCACAAGATTGCCATCATCACACTGCTCACCTGCTTCAACAATTTTATTACCGCAAAGAGCACCTCTTACACAGTGAACAACTACACCCATTGGCTGAGCATTATTCTTAACCTCAATAGTAGGGGATGCGAAATCAACAACCCACAACAAATTGCTTGTCTGAGAAGTTGTAGACCAGTGAATTCCACAGCTTCCGCCCATTTCTGCCGGCCAGTAACAACCGCTTTGGCCAGAACCTGACATTGGCTGACATTTTTCAATTTTAGCAGAAGAGCATCCTTTTGATTCGCTGCACATTCCACGACAGTTATCATCACTCCACGCCTTAACAGTTGAATTAGCCTCTGTTGCCTGGCAGGAAGATTCGGTAATTGTGGTGCAGGAAGCATCAGCACAGATAAGTTTTTTACAGTCTCTAACCAGAGTTCTTAGTTCATTAAGCGTTGGAACTCTCCAGTCCGAGAATCCTCCTAGAGTTGTATCTTCGCAATATTGCTTAGCTTTTTTAACAGTCATCTCACTTGTTTTAGGATCAACATAAGGTCTTGCGTCCCAGGTAAGACCAGTTGCAGGATCTGTCCAGGTTGTAGGTGGAAGCGGATCTTCATCAGGCACAGTATTTGTGTCTGTCGGCTCGTTATCTACCGGAGGATTGTTATCAACAGGAGGAGTAACATCGTCATTTTGAGATGATGGATCGTCATTGGTTGTATCAGGGGCTGAGCCGTCAGGGTTGGCATCAGGATTATTACCATTTCCATCAGGATTTGCTGAATCAGGAATAGTTTGAGAGCTATCATCATCTGTCAAAGCCACTCCATTTGCACTCTCACTTGAAGCGCATGACACAGCTAAAAATATGAAACAAAGAAAGAGTAGAATAATTTTCTTCATCTTAAAAATCTCCTTTAAAAAAAATAGTTTACAACACAGGGCAAAAAGATAGTATTACATTTTTTGAAGAGGTCAATATTTTTCAGACAAAAAAAAGATAGAAAAAAATTGATAATTAAAAAAAAATCAAAAATCTGTTGAAAAATTAAAAGATGGTGCCGAAGGCCGGACTCGAACCGGCACAGTAGCAAGTACCGAGGGATTTTAAGTCCCTTGCGTCTACCAATTCCGCCACTTCGGCAAAGCAAATGGAGGCGCCTTCCGGATTTGAACCGGAGATGGAGATTTTGCAGACCTCTGCCTTACCGCTTGGCCAAGGCGCCTAAACATAGTATTCTGAAATTAAATGACCAGAAAAAATTTGGAGCGGGAAACGGGATTCGAACCCGCGACCTCAACCTTGGCAAGGTTGCACTCTAGCCACTGAGTTATTCCCGCTCAAGGCCGAGAAGTAATATATTTATTAATAGATTCAAGTCAAACTTTTTTTTCACTTTTTATGATAATTTTTATAACATTCAAAAATAACTGATTTTTTTCTTATCTGAAACAACTGGGAAAAAATGGATTAGAACCAATTTGAAAAAATAAATTGCGCTGGAGAGTGTTTTAGTAAAGCAGAAATTCTTTTATCAGATTCGCATATTTCTCTTCATGCTCGCAAAGCAACTCCTCAATTTTTACAAAATCTGCTTTCTGATAGAACAAATCTACAAGAGCCTCGCAACCCAAAAGCAGCTCTATTGCGGGAATATTCTCAATAAATTCATAAGGTTTAGCCCTAAAAAACCATCTGGAGTTATCTATTTCTCTTAAAGTCTGAAGAATTTTCAGGAATGCTCTAAACGGCTTTAATTTTTTTCTGTCATTGATGTGAATATAAACACCTCCACACCGCTCCATCTCCTCTTTTTGGAACATAGGTCTAAATTCGAGCGGCATAAATGTAAGTCCTGCAATCTCAAGTGCATCAAATTTTTCTTTCACAGTAAAAGGGTTAAAACCTCTTTTACCCGCGACAAGAAAAGGAAATGTTGTCCCCCGCCCTTCCGACATATTTGTTCCCTCCAGAAGACATGCGCCAGGGTAAATCAGAGCTGTATCAACTGTCGGCATATTTGGAGATGTTGGAATCCACGGATAATCGTAATCATCAAAGAACGAATCTCTCACCCACCCGTCTACCTTTACAACTTCAATAGGGAAAGTGTATTTTCGTAGTGAATAGTAGTAGTTAGCAAGCTCGCCAGAGGTCAGTCCGTGTCTGTTTAGAAGAGAAAATCTGCCTACAAAACTGGCATATTGCTCCTCCAGCATAACACCTTCAAAATCAACACCGTTAATCGGATTAATTCTATCCAGAATAATGAGCTGTTTCGGACTTTTTTCAAGATAATCCATAAATATTGTGAGACTCTGAAGATAGGTGTAGTACCTGCTTCCAATATCCTGAATATCATAAATAACTGTGTCAAAATGTTCAAAAAGTCTTGAATCAGGCTCAAGCGATTTTTGATCATAGCCATACAAAGAAATTAGCGGAATATTAAAAAGCCTCATTTCATGGCCAACAGTTTCCATATCCTGCGCAACAGGAAAATAGCCGTGCTCAAGCGAAAATATCATAGTAATCAGAACATTGTTAGCAAGCAAAAGCTCAACTGTTGATGTTCCATTTTTATTTACCGCTGTGTGGTTGGTAATAAGTGCGACTTTTTTTGAAGATAAAATAGAAAAATCGAGTCTATCAATGCCCTGCAGAAGTTTTTTCTTCATTAGATTCTCTGCCCTCTTTTTTTTGATTAATTTTAGTATAAATTACACCGCCAATAATATAAACAAGGCCGGATAAATAAATAATTTCAGGGAATTGTCTTGTAAGCGCAAGGACAAGAAGAAGAGCGAACATCAATGTCTGGAGAATATTAAAAATCTGAAGCTTCCTTTTTTTGAACTTTGGATATTTGAAGGTTGAAACAAGAAGAATTCCATGAGCAATAAGCATTGCTGCCATGAAGTTTGAATCCTTCATAATTTCGAGATCATACTTGATACCGATAAGGAAAAAAGAGGAGAGCATCGCGCCGGACTGAGTACTTGTAAGTCCATAAAAATATTCGTGATCATCTTTGCCGGATGAGTTAAATTTTGCAAGACGCATCGCAGCTGTAAGAATATAGACAGCACAGGCAACAATAATATAAAAAGGGATACTTCTTTTGTCGTTTGAAAAATAAAAAAGGTAAAGCATGGAAGGAGCTATACCGAAAGAGAAAAAATCGGAAAAGCTGTCAAACTCAACACCAAAATCAGAGCTGGCATTAAGAAGTCTTGCCGCAGTTCCATCAAGCTTATCCATAACAACAGATAAAAGCATTATCCAGCCTGCTGTCGTATACTGACCAATATAGGCAAAATAAATCCCGGCAAAACCAAGAAGCATATTAAGACTTGTAAAAAAATTGGGAATTATTATCTTCGGATTATCTCTCAAATGACTCATCATTAATCTCCTAAAAAAAATGCACTCTATGCTAACAGGGTGAGAGATAAAAATCAAGATTTAAGAATTAAAGTATTACTTTCTATTGAGAAGAATTCTTTTCACAAATTTTTCTGTATGTATTGAGCCTGGGAATGTCAAAAAATTGTCAATGGTGCTGATAAGAAACGAATCATCAAACAAAAAAGATTTTGCAATAATATCAGATAAGGACTCGTTTTTATTTATGAAAAAAGTTGGAGCAAGGCTTTTTGTCAATGGAATTGATTTAATTCCCTTATTTTTATAGTAAAAATATCGCTCTGTTGACCATGTCAAAACTATGTAATCAGAGGTAAGTTCGCGTTCGTTTTTTGCATACTTTGCCCTTTTTTTAAAATAGGTACCCCACTGATATTGTTTCGAATCTGATAAATATGGTGAAACAATAGAGTCTGGCGGCAGAATCAGAATCTCTTCATGCTTTTTGTTTCCGAGAAAAGAGAGAATTTCTTTAACCATCATATAGCGGTTTCTAAAAAAACCCTGCTCACCGGACAAAAGTGCATCAGGCGGAGAATCAATCGCAATTTTCAAAACCATTGAAGAGTTTTTTGACAATTCAAGGGGTTTTTCAGATTTTCCCTCATTTTTATTCAATTTTTTGACAAAATACTTGTCTCTGAGCTTGCTGTGAAAGTCAATTCCCCGCTCCGAAACCATAAGACAATTTTCCTTGTAGAAATGTTTTGCAAAATATACAGGCTCAATCTTTTTCTCGTGCAGTATCCTTTTTATCATTTTTGTTTCAGGGGAAAAATCATCATAAACAAAAAGAGGCAGATTCTTCAAAGCGATTTCTTCAATAATTTTATTAAGTTGCGGATACTGAAATGCAAGTATCAGAGAAAGTGCGTTTTTCCCCTCTTTTCTGTAATGTTCAACCTGATAAGATAATATTTCAGGCATTTTCTGTTTTATGAGAGAATTTTCATCTTCTGAAAAAAGAATTTTTCCCCAGAATCGGAATTCAGATACAACACCAAACAATTTTGCAAGATGTTTTGAAAGCATGCCCGATTCTTTATATCTTTCAGAAGGTGCCAATATTATTACATTTTTCATAAACTGCCTATTTAATTCCGATTACTCTAACCTGCCTGATTCACATTAATAGTGATGCAGGATTGAATATAATTGAAATAAGAAACAAAGCAACAAAAGAAATTGTTTTTTCTGGCACGCTATTTGCAATAATGGCATCGCATTGTTGATGATACTTAGTATGGCTGGGCAGCAGTTTCCAATCTCCTCCAGTTTGGATTCTGCTGCCCCCTTTTTTTTTCTTTACCAATTTATTTCATTTGGTTAAACTAGATAAAATTTTTGTTTGGAGCTTTTATGAGAACCAAAATAATTGCGGAAATATCATCAAATCATATTGGAGATATGAGCCTCGCTTTTGAGATGATTGCTGCTGCTGCCGAAAACGGAGCAGATATTGTTAAGTTTCAGTCGTGGAGGGAAGAAACGCTAATCCCTGAGTGGCCGGATCATGATTGGTACAAAAAAACAGAACTTAACGATAATGACCATTTTCTTTTAAAAGAAGAGTGCGAAAAAAAAGGCGTTGATTTTTTGACAACATGTTTTGACAGAAAAAGAATAAACTTCCTCTCAACGCTTGGAATGAAATTTATTAAAGTTGCAAGCCCTGATCTTGCCAGCTTTACCATGCTTAAAGAATTAAGAGAACAATTTCAATACATTATAGCCTCAACAGGGATGTCCACGCCAGAAGAAATAAAAACTGCAGCCTCTATTTTAGGTAAAGGCAATTTTGCGTTTCTTCATTGTGTTTCAATATATCCGACACCTGTTGAAAAACTTAATTTAAGAAAAATTGAGTGGTTAAAAAATTTTACCAAAAATGTTGGTCTTAGCGACCACTCACTGGGAATAACAGGGGCAATGATTGCTGTTGCAAGAGGTGTCTCTTTTGTCGAAAAACATTTCACCTTAGATCAAAACCTGCCCGGCAAAGACCACAAAATATCAATTCTTCCCAATGAATTAAAAGCTTTATCCGATTTTAGAAATAGCGTTGCAATGGCTGATGGCAAAGAATTGACACTTACACTTTCCGATGAAGAAATAAAAACAAAAGAAAAATTTACAGGGCGCTGGGGAAACAATAAATGACAATCAAAAAATTTGGTCAAAAAAGAAAAGTCTGTGTTGTGGTTGCCAGCAGAGCAAATTATGGCAGAATAAAATCTGTTCTAAATGCGATAAAAGAGAATGAAAATCTTGAGCTTCAGCTTGTTGTTGCGGCTAGTGCTCTACTTGAGCGATTTGGAAATGCCAGAGAAGTTATTAAGTCTGACGGATTTAAAATTGATGCTGAAGTTCATTTTATTTTAGAAGGTTCCTCTCCTCTGACAATGGCCAAATCAACAGGGCTTGGACTCATGGAGCTGCCAACTATTTTCAATATGCTAAGTCCAGATATTGTTCTTACAATTGCTGATCGATTTGAGACAATAGCTACAGCAATTGCAGCTACTTATATGAATATTCCGCTTGCTCACACTCAAGGCGGTGAAATTACAGGCTCAATTGATGAAAGTGTCAGACACGCAATTACAAAACTTGCCCACCTCCACTTCCCCGCAACAGAATTTTCTAAAGAAAGAATAATAAACATGGGAGAAAATCCAGATTTTGTTTTTAATACAGGCTGCCCGGCAATAGATGCAATTTCAAATATTGACTACACTCTTGAGATAGATTTTTTCAAAAATGCTGGCGGCACTGCTGCTATTCTTGATGTTTTGAAGCCTTATGCTGTCCTTCTTCAGCATCCTGTTACAACTGAATACGAAAATGCAAGGAATCAGATAACCGAAACATTAACTGCGGTAAAAAAGCTTAATCTTCAGACACTTATTCTTTGGCCAAATGTTGATGCCGGGAGTGATGGTATTTCTAAGGGAATAAGAGTTTTTAGAGAAAACCACAGGGAAATCAACAACTTCCAATATATAAAAAATCTTTCAATAGAAAATTATGCAAAACTGTTAAAAAACGCAAAGGTACTAATTGGCAATTCTTCAAGCGGAATCAGAGAAGGTGCATTTCTTGGCGTTCCTGTTGTAAATATTGGACTTCGCCAGCACAACAGGGAAAGATCTATCAATGTTGTTGATGCAGATTATAGCTGGAAGGACATTTATGAAAAAGCTATTTATCAAATAAATCATGGCAGTTATAATACTTGCGGATTGTATGGAGATGGAACTTCAGGCAGAAAAATAGCTGATATTCTCTCTAAAATTGAATATGTAAATCTTCAGAAAACATTAAGCTATTAAATGGAAAAAGATTGCGGATCTAAAAATTATTTTGACTTAAATTGGGAAAAAAGAGTAGAAAAACACCCATACTTTACAAATAAAACGCCTCAATCTCAGTTACAGCTGGCTTTTAAAAACCATTTTGAACTTTTTGACAAACTTATTTTAAATGGGAAAAAGGGGAAATGCCTTGAAGCAGGCTGCGGAAGGGGAAATATGTCGCTATATTTTGCGGCAAACGGTTATGAGTGTTCACTGCTTGATATTTCGGCAAATGTTATTGATATTGCTAAGGAAAACTTCAGCAATTTAAACTTAAAAGGTACTTTTTATCAAGGAGATGCCCAATCACTTCCTTTTGAAGAAAATACCTTTGATGTAGTCTTCAGCATTGGACTTTTAGAACATTTCTCTGATCCTGAGAAGGTGATTTCTGAACAATTAAGAATACTTAAGAAAGGCGGAGTATTTATTGGCTATGTTGTGCCGGAAAGATTTTTTAATGTTCAGACATTTTTTATACCGCTCAATTTTTTCTTATCTTTTTTAAAGAAGTTGATTATAAAAAAAGTTGATACTAAAAACAACAAAAATGAACTTTACCGCTCTAATTACGGATCCGATTATTACCTGAAAATTATGTCGGAACTCAATTTCAAAAGCTACGGTTCTTTCGGGATTTTTCCTATTCCACTTATCTCTTATTCTGCAATTTATCCTTTTACACCGCTGCCAAAATCTTTAGAAAAAGCTGTTACTTGTGCAAACAGAGGCTACCTTGCTTTTCGCTCAATTTTTTTAAAAAATCCTTGGAAATGTTCCGAATTATGGGGACAGGCGTTTGTTGTTTATGGTGAAAAATGAAAGAACTTTTTAGCAACACATTTGATTATTTTCCTAAAAACTTATACGACTTTTTAAAATTGCAGCAAAAAGTTGAAATATTACATTCCGACAACACGCTTTTTACACTCTCTGAAAAAATCTCTTTACTTAGATTTCTGGGCATTAATAAGCTTAATTTGATTT
>CAZISX010000047.1:0-369 GCA_964542005.1 uncultured Spirochaetales bacterium | reverse complement strand
ATAGGAATATATTTACTCAAATAAATAATGGTGATGTGGAAAACTACTATTATCAGAATATTTTTCCGTACATTCTCTCAGGAAAAGTAGTCGGTGGCAGAAAAATAGGAAGAAAACTTTCATATCCAACACTGAATATTAAACCTCCAAAAAAAGTTATCCCTGGCAATGGAGTCTATATCACCCTTCTTTGCGTCAGGAACTCTTTTTACCCCGCAATAACTAATATTGGAATCAACCCTACCATAACTTCAGAAAACTTGGTCTCAATTGAAACCTTTGCTTTATCAACACAGCTTCCAGAACTCTACAACTCTTTTATCTCTCTCTATTTTTTCAAAAAATTAAGAGATGAGATTAAATTTCAAG
>CAZISX010000046.1:25539-28407 GCA_964542005.1 uncultured Spirochaetales bacterium | reverse complement strand
TAAATCACGCGATCTCACATTACATTCTGCCACAATCCGCCTCATTCCGTTTTCTCTTGAAATCTGGTTTGGGGCTTCAACTGTTTTTATTTCTGCGACCTCTTTGAGCTGGATTCTTGTTCCATCCGGCGTGTTTATGAGGAGCTCGCTAACTTTTTCAATCTCATTCTGATAAATTTCGGGGTATCTGACAACAACTGAAAACCTTTTTTCACCCTCCAGAAATGTTGTTGCAACCCGCCCTTTTACCGCTATTTCGACTGCACTGTTTATCTCTTCAACATTCAGCCCGAACCGTGCGCCTTTCTCTCTATCTATAATAATATCAAGCTGTTCCATTCCTGAAACCTGCTCAACTTTTACATCACTTGCACCGTTTACGCTGTTCATTTTTGCAGCAATTTTATCGCCGGCAGATTTGAGTATTTCCATATCTTCGCCAAAAATTTTGACTGCAACATCGCTTTTTATTCCTGAAATCAGCTCGTTGACCCGAAGTGCTATCGGCTGTGAAAAAGAGAGTCTGACACCAGGCACTTTTCCGAGTTTTCTGGCCATTTCTGCGACCAGCTCCTCTTTTGAGTCAAACTTCCACTTGTTTTTCGGTTTAAGCATTATCATCAAATCTGTCTGCTCCGGCCCCATCGGATCTTCTGAAATCTCGGCTCGTCCAGTCTTACTTACAACTGTCTCAACCTCTTGAAATTCCATAAGAATTTTTTCCATTACCTCTGCACTTTTAACTGAGCTTTCAAGCGATGCGTTCGGCAGTTTTACAACATTTACAGCAATCGCCCCTTCATCAAGTACAGGCATAAATTCTGTTCCAATAAAAGGGATAAGAATAAGTGCAAAAATACCAATAATAGCTGCAATTACAAATACAACCATAGGTTTTTCAAAGGATTTTTCCAGTAATTTCAAATAGTTTTCGTGCAGTTTTTTTACAAGCCGGAACTCTTTTTCATGCCTCTCCTTTAAAAACATTTCAGAGATGACAGGGACAATTGTAAGAGCAACAACAAGCGAAATCACAATCGCGATAAGCATTGTTGAAGCGAGCGGCGCAAACATTTTTCCTTCAATTCCCTGGAGCGAATAGAGCGGCAGGAGAATTATCGCAATTATTATTATTGAAAATGCAACCGGTGACGCAACCTCCTGAACTGCCTTGATTGTGAGGCTTCGTCTCTCGGCACTGCCGTAATTTCCGCTGAAATGACGCCTTATATTTTCGACCACAACAATTGAGGCGTCAACAACCATTCCGACCGAAAAAGCAAGCCCGCCAAGACTCATCAGATTGGCCGAAATCCCCAGATATTTCATGGCACTAAATGTCAGCAAAAATGTAATAGGCAGCGAGATTAAAACAACAAGCGCGGTGCGGATTTCTGCGAGAAACAGGAACAAAATCAGAACAACAAAAATGCCGCCCTCCATCAGCGCGTCTGTTACAGTTTTGATACAAGCGTCAATCAGCGAGGTGCGGTCGTAAAAAACTGTGAGCTTCACGGCTTTTGGCAGTGTTTTGTTGATTTTACTGATTGTTTCCTTCACTTTTGAAACAACTTCGCGGCTGTTTTCATCTTTTAACATTATAACCATTCCGGCAACAGCTTCGCCCCTGCCATCTTTTGAAACTGCGCCGGTCCTGAACTCTGAACTTATAGAAATCTCAGCAATATCAGATAGATAGAGAGGATTTCCGTTTTCTGAAGAAATCACAACCCGGCCAATATCTGAAATATCTTTAAAGTATCCAAGTCCCCGCAGATATTTCTGCTCATGCCCGTTTACAACAACGCCGCCGGCACTGTTTCCGTTACTTTTCTCAATCTTTTCAATAACATCGTCAGCTTTAACATTGTATTTTATAAGAGCGTCAGGATTGATTGTAACAAGATACTGTTTCACAAATCCGCCAAAACTGTTTACTTCGTTGACGCCTTTTACAGGTTTTAAAAGAGGCGCGACAAGCCAGTCCTGCAAAGTTCTGAGCTCGCTTAGCGATTTTGTATCACTTTCAAGCGTGTACTGAAAAATCTCGCCAAGACCTGTACTTATCGGGCCAAGCTCCGGCTCTGCACCTTTTGGGAGCAATTCCCTGACCTCGCTCAGTTTTTCAAAAACAATCTGGCGCGCCCAGTAAATATCGGTGTGATCTTCAAAGATTACAACAACTTGCGATATGCCTGATTTTGAAAGTGAGCGGACTTCTGTGACTTTTGGCAAACCCCTGAGTTTCTGCTCCGCGACATAGCTTATTCTGCTCTCCACATCTTCGGCAGAAAGTCCGTCATACTTAGTAATTACAGTCACTTGCGTTGATGTAACATCGGGGAAAGCATCAACCGGAATTGTTAGCCACGAGTGGATTCCGCCAAGAATCGCGACTGCAAAAATAATAATAATTACAACCCTGTATTTCAGAATTGTTGAGGTGAAATTTTTGTGGTGTGACATTTTCCCCCCTAATCCGCGCAGCCTGCGCCCATTTTTTCGCGCAGTATATCGCTTTTGAGAAGAAACGCACCATCAGAAACAAACTTCTCTCCTTTTGTAACTCCTGAAATTATCTCAATATTTTTAGAAAACCGTTCCCCTTTTTTAATAAAGCGGCGCAGATAAAAATCATCTTTGTAGTGGACAAAAATAAAATCTTTCCCTTCATCTGACATAACAGCCTGAAACGGCACAGCAATTGTTTCGCCGCTATCAGGCAAAAACAGTTTTACAGAGACAAACCCGCCAGGCTTGAGCTTTCCGCCACTGTTTTTTGCCAGAATCCGCCCCTTAACTCTTCGTGTTTTTTCATCGGCCGAGATTGAAATTGAATGAAGAATCCCTGCAAAAAACTCATCTTTA
>CAZISX010000046.1:9569-25529 GCA_964542005.1 uncultured Spirochaetales bacterium | reverse complement strand
TATGAGCCACAGTTTTGCCCTCTTTTAAAAGTGACTCCACAAATGGAAGCTCTTTTTCGTAAATATCTGCATTTATTACAATTTCCTCTGTATTTCCAATTTCTGCCAGCTCTTTTTCACGGTCAATGTGCTCGCCTGTAAAGATTTTGAGCGAATTTACAACACCCTCTGCCGGAGATTTTATAATCAGCTTTCCTGCATCTTCCGTTATCCCTATATTTGAAAGTGAACTCCGTGAAAACCCCGAACTAATTAGAGCACTTTCAGAAGAATTCAAACGGATTTCAGCCATTTTGAAGTTTGTTTCAGCCTCAAAAAATTCCTTATCTGAGACAAGTTTTGATGCAAAAAGCTCTTTCATCCTTGAAAAACTCTTTTCAGCAAGAGCAAGCGAAGCCTTGTTTTCAAGATAATTTCCTTTAATTTCAGCAAGTTGCGATGACTGGATTTCAACAAGAGGCGAGCCTTTTCTGACATGATCGCCAGCCCTGACAAAAAGCTTTGTAGCAACACCGTCAACAGGTGAAAACGCAAAAAACCTCCCTTTTGAATCAAACTCAACACTCCCGTTTAATGTAACAGCCCGCTCTTTCGGCATCAGCTTTGCCTCCTCAAGTTTTATAAGCTTTTTATCGCTGATTTCTTTAGGGATTTTGACAACTCCAAGCTCGTAGCGGCACTCGTCACAATCAGCCTGCAAAATGTTGTGCTCACATTTTTTCTTGAAAAGCTCTTCAGGATTAACCTCTTTACCCTCTTTTTCACCGTGGCCGTGACTGTCAGCGCTCTCTTTTTCTTCACCCTTCTCTTCGCTGTGCTCCGCAGCTTTTTCCGGAACTTTCACCAATTTTTCCTTATTTAAGAGGTATAAGTTAGTGCCGGCAGAGAATATCAAAACTGCGGAAATTATATATAACAACCCTGATTTACTCATTATTTTCTCCGTATCGAAAGTTCATAACATCTCCGTTATTCTGATAAAGAAGCTCTAGCTCAACTTCTTTTAAAAGTATTTCCTGAAGCGCGTCAAACGCCTCAATCATTGCGCTAAGACTCTCTTCACCCGCCAGATAAAGGGTTTTTGCCTCATCCGCACCGGTTTTTGCAGCCGGAATCACAACCTCGCGGAAATGCGTTATCCTTTTCTCAAGATTCCTTAGAGAATTCAATACTTTTTTCCGCTCGAGCTGAAGTTTTTGCGAAAGAAATGATGCCTCAATCTTTAAGGCGGCAGCGTGTGAAGAGGCTGCTTTGCCGGCCGGATTTGAGAAGTTAAAAAGGGGCAAACTGATTCCAACCGTTATCCCGTAAGTTTTTGTCTCATACTCTTTTCCGTAAATCGCGCCAAGTGTAAAATCTGGAAAAAGCGAATAATTTGAAGCACTTTTTTCAAATTCAGCACCTTCTTTCAAACGCAATTTTTCAAGAATCAGCGGATGATTTTCAACTAAAGCTGAATCCTTATAATTTTTCGGATTAAATTTGACAGGCAGAACCTCAAATTTTTCACCAATTTTTCCATCAAGCAGCAAGCTTAATTCCAGCTTTTCAGCCTCAAGCCGGCTCTCAATTTCTTTATAAATATCAATAGCTTTCTCATGCTCAACAAACAATCTTGATGCCTCGCTTTTTCTTGAAACTCCTTTTTTAACCTTCTCTTCAACTGCACTCAAAATTTCACGCAGAACCTTTGTTTTCTGTTCCGCAATTATTTTTTCCTCTTCAAGAAAAGAGATTTTGTTGAAGAGCTCTTTTGCCGCTATTTTCATCTCATTTTTTTCATAAATAAGATGTGATTTCGCAGCTTTTTTGTATGAATCCGCCGCATCTAAATTTTTAGAGCGTTTCCCAAACCACAAAAATTTCTGGGAGGCTGAAACTGACCAGTACGGTTTTTTACCAGTATTATCAATATCTTTATAACCTGTCTCACCAGAAATTTCACTCTCGGGAAAAGGATTTTCCGCATATCTAGAAAAGTATTCCTCATCACTCAAAGATTCAGAAACTTTGAGAAATCCGAGCTCCTCAATAAGCGGCTCAATATCTGACCAACCAAGCTTTTCCCCGGCAGAGAGAAAACCTGAGAACAAAATTAAAAAACAAACAAATGCAAAGCGCATAAAACCTCCTGAAATCATTGCAAAAACATCCTAATTTTTTTCATCTCCAGAGATGACAACCCCAACCCCATAAGCTTTGCGGGAAAAAGAGTGTTTTGGAATCTGCTTAGATTATCGGAGGCCTGTCAGATAAATTTATATACCTTGATTTTAGAAGAATATTTCCTGAAAAACGGGAGAGTTTTTCATCGTCAAAAAAAGCAACAGCTCCAACAGCAGAAAAAGCTATCTTGGCATGACACGAACAGCCGCAGCTTGAAGAATTATCGCAATCATCTGAATCTTTTGATTCTTTTTCGTGCTCAAAAAAACTCTCTTTTTCTGAATCAGTTCCTGTATTTTCTTGGATTGAGTGTTTTGAGTGGTGAGAATGCTCCAAATGACATGAAAAATCAATAGAAAAGATGTTTGCGATCACAGCAAAAAAAATCAGAAATGAAATCCAAATACGCAAAACAACTCCTCAAAAAAAGTATGAAAACTATACAGGGATTTAGTTAAAAGTCAATTTGACATTGTCATCGCAGGCATTTAGATTCTCCCCAAAAAATTCTCCCGATTATACAACGGCGGAAAATATTTGTCAAACATGACCCGTTTTGTAGGGGTTTTCGGCGGAAAACCCGCTTTTCAGGATTTACGCCGTGTTTTGATTTAGCGGGTTGATTTAAAAAGTTATTTGCCCTCAAACTCAGACATAAGTGCTTCAATTTGAGTTTTCAATGAAGGAAGATACTTTCTTATAACTCCCCACAAAATAGCATCATCAACTTTATCATAACCATGAATCACCCAATTGCGCAGATCAATTATTTTCCTGGCATCGGGAATTGCTATCTCAGAATCAAGTTTTCTGATTCTGTTTGCAGCTTCGCCAATAATCTCAAATTCTCGTTCCACCGCCCTTTTAACAAGTTTGTTTGATTGAAATGATGAAAAATCGGGAGTATTTTCAATATATTCCTGGATAGAAGCTATCGCGACTTTAATATCGTAAAGATATTTTTGAATCTCATGCTGCATATAGAAGCTCTTTTTGTTCATTGATATTTTTAATGAAGAAAGGATTGGAGAGAGAATTAACTGTCAGAAGATCAATCTGACGACCGAACAAAGATTCGAGCGCATAATGGAGATTGAAATAGCATTCTGCATATTCTTCCGGAGAGAGCGATTTGAATGCTACCAAAAGATCTATGTCACTCTGTTCATTAAAATTATCTGTTGTGCCGGAGCCAAAAAGATAAAGCTCCTTCACACAAAACTGTTCACATAATTTTTGAATTTGATGCTGCTTAATTGCAATAACCTTGTTCATATTATTTTCTCCCCAAAAAATTGGCCGATTATATCAGACAAATTTCTGAATGTCAAAGTTGACCACGATTCACAGGATTTTTTGATTTGTAGGGGTTTTCGGTGGAAAACCCGTTTTGCATGATTTGCGCCGTGTTTTGATTTTGCGGGGTGATTATTATAAATCGTCAGGCTGCTGATTCAGAGGTATCTTTATTTTTATGGAAAATGGTTCCTGAATAAATATCCCAAACAGGAAAACACAACTCATAATCATTCCAGACAATATCTCCATAAATAATAGAAAAAGATTTGAAAAGTTCAAGATCACTATATTTAGAAATCATAGGATTTTGTGAGGCAAGAATAAACTCAGCAAAATCAACAACAATTTCCTTTCCGTCATCAAAAGTTATTTGTAGAGAGTAATTACTTAGATATTCTGCTTTTACAACAGATATTATTTTCTGGCTGCTCATTTTATCACCTCATCAAGATTTTCTGGAGAAACCGGTTTATTATAAACAAAAAAATCAATCCATTTTCTGACAATATCTTCTTGGCAGAATTCAACAACTTTTTTGAAATTTTTCAATTCAGTTGTTTCAAGAGGTTTTTTGCCTCTCACATCTTTAAAAATAATCAAAAAATTAGGCCGATTATATCAGACAAATTTCTGAATGTCAAAACGGACTATGATTCACAGGATTTTTTGATTTGTAGGGGTTTTCGGCGGAAAACCCGTTTTGCAGGATTCCGTAGAGACTCTATTAATCGCGTCTCGTTATTATGCCAATCTGTCGTGGATTGTCAGGATTGTCGTGGCGTCTCGTTGATACACTATCTCCCGCGGGAAAGTTGCCTCGAGTTATAGTCTCAGCTTTTGAATCTCTGAAATAGTTAAACCTGTTTTTCTGGAAATCATTTCATCATCAAGAACATCAAGAAGATTCTTCGCAATCTCAATTTTTGCTCTTTTTTCTCCTATTTGTTCGCCTTCTGCTCTCCCTTCAGCTCTCCCTTTTGCTTCGGCCTCTTCTTTTGCTGTTTCCATTATATTTCTGAAATCCCTATAGATTTTAATACTTTCCTCGTAGCTTTCGAGCTGTTCTTTTGAGAAATTTGCCACTTCAGCCTGATCAAACAGTTTGGAGAAAATCCGTTCCTGAAGTTTCGCCGGGCGGCTTGTGAGGTTTTGAAGATTCCGCAGAACATAGAGCCACTTATCGAATTGTGTCTCCAGCTCGTCCTCGGTTTTGTTGAATTTCGGCATTTCAAGATAGATAAATGTCAGCTTGTCATAAAAAACTTTTTTTGTCTCGATGTCTGAGAGCTTGACTTTGTAAAGGAGTTTTTCCGGCTCATTTTTATCTTCATCAAAGATGAAATCAAGGATTCCAATTGTGTAAACTGCTTTTAAATTATAGTCCCATTCCCCTTTTTCAGCCTGCTCGCGAATCGGAAAAGTTGAATAAAATAGAGTCCTTTCCTTAAAAAACTTCTGTTTTGCCTTCTGGATTTCAACTATGAATTTTTCGCCGCGTTCGTTTTCGCAGTAAAGATCAAAAATAGCTCTCCTGTCTTTGTCGAGTGAACCGAGCTGTTCACTTTTCATGTAGGTCAAATCTTTAATCAAGCCCTGCTCTTCAACTAAAAGCTGGTTTAGAAAATCTATCAGAATATCTTTGTTCGGCTCTTCGCCGAAAAGTCTTTTAAATCCAAAGTCTGTAAAAGGATTGACAAATTTTTCTTTTGTTGTGAGTCCTGTCATGAGTTTCTCCAAAAAGTTCACCGAAAATATAGTGAATTTAAGAGGTTTTGTCAAGTTGGGGTGTTCGGAGCGGAAACATCTAAAACCAAATCGCCCACCAACAGCCTAAAAGCGGGCTAAAAAAGGAAAAATACGGTCAGCGGACACACCTGACATAGCGGTTGTTTGTCTTATCGCTGTCGGACACACTGCCCCGATCTAAACCCACATCCCATGCGGAACCTGCAAAATTTACCTTGGACGAGGACGACCAAAAGTAAATTGATAGCGTATTCGGAAATATTGCTGTATCTATTGCTGGATTTGTTTTTCCATAATCAATTAATGTTTCAAGCTCTTCAATATTTGGAAGTCGCCAGCTTGAGTTCCCAGCAAGGTTTAGATTTCCGCAATAATTTATCGCTTCCTGCCAGGTACATCTGGCACCGACTGGATCTCCCCATGAACAGCCTGCGTAGGTTGTTGGAAGGTATCTCTGCCAGATGAGTCCCGTGTTGTTATCTGTTGCGGTTTCGCTATTTGCTGTGAAATTTTTTGGTGTACATAGGTCTGAATACTCTGCATCCTGACCATAAAAATCAGAGCCTTCTGTCGGACAGGTTATCTCAGAAGAATTGTTGTAACATTTATTCTGACCAGTGCAGAGAACAACTAAAGAAGATGGTTTTGCATCATCGTCAGTTAATTGGGAAGGCTTGTCAGAATCATCTTTCTTGTCATCGCCGCAGCCGATAATCATCAGCGCAACAATCATCGCCATCAAACCAATAATCTTTTTCATTGTTTTTTACCGCCTAAAATTATGGTTAAAATCCAAGTTTCTTCAGTAAATCTGATCTGTTTTTGAGCGCGACTTTCGCAAATACAGTGATGACCAACCGTTTTTTACCGGTGACCGACCTGTTTTTGGTGGTGACCAAGCGTTTTTTGTTGATGACCTGGCATTTTTGGGTGATTACCAAGCGTTTTTTGATGATACTTAGTCATTTCTGGCGGCTCCTTGAGGTTTTGGGGATGGATCCCCGCCTTCGCGGGAATGACAGCCAAAATCCGAAAAGCTGAGAATAAAGAAAGGAGAACTACCCCGTCGCATTCGCGCCACCCCGTCACGAAGAAGGGAATTGTTATTTCCAAGACTTGATAACATTGTGCTGTTTATCTCATTTTTTTAATTGACAGTTGAGAATACAGGAGGGTTTGTTTTTTGTAAAGATTTTTGTGTTGTTTAATGGTTTTGTCTGTCAAGAGAATATTTTAGAGAATAGAGGCAGTTGAATCTTTTGAAGATAGACTAAGAATGTTCAGGCTTGCTGTGATTTTCTTCTTTTTTAGCCATTTTTTTTACAAAAAATTCTGCAATATTATCAAAGAAATAGAATATAACAGGAACGACAAAAAGTGTTACAATTGTTGAGAAAATTACACCACCGATAACCGCGTAAGCCATTGGATGCTTGATTTCAGAACCTTCCCCAGAAGAAATCGCAACAGGAAGCATACCAAAAATTGTTGCAAGCGTTGTCATAAGAATAGGGCGAAGCCTTACCCTTCCTGCTTCAATAAGAGCTTTTGTTGTATCCATGCCAAACCGTTTTTTCTGAAGTGTAAAATCGACAATAAGAATCGAGTTTTTGGTAACAATTCCCATAAGCATGATAAGACCGATAAAGCTCATTAATCCGAGTGACTGTCCTGTCAGATACAAACTGCCAAACGCTCCTGTGACTGCAAATGGAAGTGCTGCCATAATTGAAAACGGGTGAATAAATGAGTTGTACTGCGATGCAAGAATAATATAAATAAGAAATATTGCAGTAATAAGAACACCTAAAAGACTTGAGAATGTATCTTTCATCATCTCTGCATCTCCGCCGAAAAACACGCTGTGTTCCTTGTTGAAGTTTTCTGCCGCAAAATCTTTAAGTTTATTAACCTGACCGCCTAAATCGTAGCCCTGATTCAAACTTGCTGTTATTTTGATAATTCTGGCTCTCTCCATTCTGTTGATGATAACTTCTGATGCGCCATAAGAAACATCTGCAATATCTCCCATTCTGACCATCTCTCTTCCTGAGCCTCGAAGTGAAATATTTTTAATAAAATCAAGGTCTTTGAATGGGGTGTCTGCGTAAACCTTCATCTCATACATCTCGCCGGATTCTTTATAATTGGCGATTTTTTCACCCGAGAAGAGGTATCTTAGCGTTGCTGCTGTTTCAACTGGGTTGACTCCGAGATCATTCATTTTTGTGTGGTTGAGTTTGATTTTAATCTCTTTTCTAAGTCCCTGATCTGAATTGATAATATCGGTAAATGCGCCGTCTTTTCCCATAAAAGCAAGAACTTTTGCAGCGTCTTGTTTCAAGAGATCAAAATCTGTTCCAGCAATATTGAACTGAATTGGTGTTGCGTGACCACCGCCAAGCTCATCTTTTTCTGTTACAGAAA
The DNA here is from genome assembly GCA_964542005.1 of uncultured Spirochaetales bacterium. Lineage (GTDB taxonomy): Bacteria > UBP6 > UBA1177 > UBA1177 > CALOFP01 > CAZISX01. The sequence goes on along the minus strand of CAZISX010000046.1, from coordinate 17,891 downwards.
TTCTGGCATTGTACTTTTCTTTGAGAAAATCAAGAGCTTTTCGGGAATCATCCATGGCTGTAAACTGAGTCGCTGTTCTCTTGTTTCTATCTTTCATTTTTACTCTAAAAAGAATCTTGTTTTTTTCGCTTCTGGCTCCACCGCCAATTGTTGTAAACATAAGCTCTTTCCACTCAAAAACATTAATTTTATCAGCAACTTGAGCAGCAATATCCTTACCTAAATCAATCGAACTTTCGCCTGGAAGTTCTATGTTTATATCAAATGTTCCCTGATCCTGCTTATCAATAAATGTCTTCTTTAAAAGTCCGGTCATTGAGAGACCGCCAACAAAAAGAGCAACAGCAACAATAAAGGTCAAAAGCTTCTGTTTTAAAGCAAGAGAAATCATTTTTGCATATCCGTTTTCAAGAAAAATCAGGAGTTTTTCCATCCAGCGGTAGAGGAAAAAGGTTTGAGACTCCTCTTTTAAAATCATAGAGGAAAGAAGCGGTGTAACAGTAAAAGACACAACTAGGGAGATTAAAACTGCAACAGAAACAGTTAATCCGAATGCCTGAAACATTTTTCCAATCATACCTTCCATGTAAACAATCGGGCCGAAAACAGCAACAAGAGTCAGCGTAACAGCAAGAACAGCAAGACCGATTTCCTGAGTTGCATCAAGCACTGCCTGAACCCTCTTCTTTCCCATTTCCATGTGGCGAAAAATATTCTCAATAATAACAATAGCATCATCAACCAGAAGACCTACAGAAAGAGATAATGCCAATGTTGTCATATAGTTAAGTGTATATCCGACAGCATAAATAAATAAAAATGTTCCAATAATTGAAGCTGGCAATGCGGTCGCTACAATAAAGCTTGCTCTAGTATTTCTAAGGAAAAGAAAAATAATCAGAACAGCAAGTAATGCACCTATAAAAACATCTTCAATCGAGCTTGTAATCGCTTTTTTAATAAATGGCGAGTTGTCAGAAACAATCTCAACACCATAACCTTCAGGCAGTGTTTTTCTAATTTTTTCAATCTCAGCCTTAACTGTTTCAGCCATTTTTACAACATTTACGCCGCGTTGTTTTTGAACCTGAAGACCGACTGCTGCGGTTTTATCAAGAAAAGAGGCACTTTTTTCCTCTTCAAGACCATCTTCAACTCTGGCAATATCTTTTACAAGTATTGAATTTCCCTGAATCGAAGCAACAGGTGTGTTTTCAATATCTGAGACTTTAGCAGGCTCTGAGTTTGATTTTACAACAATTTCTTCGGTATCTTTGTTCATTTTTACAGTTCCGGCTGGAATTTCTGTAAATCTGCTTCTCATAATATTAACAATATCGCCAGCCGACATGTTGTAGCCTGCGACTTTGAGAGGATTCATCAGAACCTTGATTTCCCTCTCTCTTCCTCCGTACATATCAACCGAGCCAACACCATTAATTGTCTGGAGTACATTTTTTATCTTTTTCTCAGCAATATCGGTAATTTTAGCCATGTTTTCGCCCGGAGGCGCCTTCATAACCAGCGACAAAACAGGAATTGCCTGAAGATCTATCTTTTCAACCTGCGGAGTCTCTACATCTTTTGGCAAAGTATCCATAATTGTTGCGATTTTATCTCTTACATCCTGCGCGGCACGGTTTACCTCAACTTTGTCATTAAACTGAATAACAACCTGACCTACATTTGAAAGAGCCACACCGTTGATGTGCTTTATATCGGGCAGTGTCGCGACAACATCTTCTATCTTTTTTACAACATCGTTTTCAACAGTTCTCGAATCTGCGCCAGGATAAATCGCGGTAATTGTAACATAAGGAATATCAACATTAGGAAACATGTCTGTTCCCATTTTGGAATAGCCGACCATACCAAAAATCATTAGAGCCAGTGTCAGCATTATAATGAAAACAGGGTTATTTATTGAGAGTCTTGATAAAAACATATTTGTTCTCCCTTATTTGTTTGCTGCGCCCACAGATTCGCCAGCTTTTACAGTTGATGCGTCACTGACAATCATATCAGGAATTATTCCAGCAATTTCAAGACCTTCTTCAAAAGGAAATCCAACATAAACAATAACTGCCTCAACCTTGCCATCTTTCAGCGTGTAAATCTCGCCTGTTTTTTCGCCTGTCACTTTTACCGCAGTCGGAGGAACAAGTATTCTCTCTTTTGCTTTTGATTTCAGTGTTGCAACACCAAAAGAGCCTGCCGGAATTTCTCCTTTTTTATTATCAACCAACACAATAATGTTAAATTTTTTCATAGCATTAATAGTTGTTCCTTTTGAGTGAATTTTTCCTTTTGCAGTTTTGTTAAGAGACGGAATAAAAAACTCGATTTCATCATCTTTCTCTATTTCGCTGAAATAAATCTCGGAAAGATTGATGCTAACCTTTAACCTGTCTGTCTTTTCAATTCCGGCAATATCGCCTGAATCAGGCATTGCAATCATAACAGAGTAGCCCAGCGGCACTTTTTTATAGGTTATAACACCGTCAAAAGGTGCTTTTATAACTGTTTTTTCAAGTCTTCTGGTTATTAAAGAGATGCTTTTTTTGCCGGATTCAATCTGCTTTGAAAGAGCATTGTACTGAGTTTCAACAGAATCCATCTGCTGTTTTGGTATAGCATTTTTTGCGAAAAGCTCCTTGATTCGTCCATAATCCTTTTCAACGCCTGCAAACTGAGCTTCCAGAGCTGCGAGATTGGATTTCGCCTGCTCAACAGAAATCTCATAATCAAGAGATTCAAGTACTGCGATTGACTGGCCTTTTTTTACCCGCTGGTGTTCTTCAACCAACCATTTATTAAGCTTTCCGCCAACTTCAGCTGTTACAGCACCTTTTTCCTCTGGAGAGAGCGTGACACCCTCTTTTACAACTAATTCTTTAGTTAATTTAAGAGGTTTTATAATTTTGACCTCTTTTAAAATTGTGCTTTTTTCATTTTTGGCACCCTTTTTCTCCTCACTTGCAGCACCTTTACTGCATGAAACAGCAAAAAGAAGAGCTAAAACAGAAACAATAATCAGAGACTTTTTCATGGTTTTTCTCCATTGATATTATTAATATTTTTGATTCCATAAGTAAGTATTTTTGCAAGCATTGTCGGAATTATCTCAGCATTCAGACAACATTTCTGCTGCTCTTTCGGTGCTTGCTCAATCCGTTTAAGCATAACCATAAATCCCTCAAAAATTGTATGAAGAAACTGTGACACTACTTCAGCAAATTCCTCGGTATAATTCTGCTGACCCCACAAATCTTTCAGCATATTTTTTATATTTTGCTTTTCAAATTCGTGCAACTCCATTATTTTATTTACTATTTCAGGTGAACTGAAAACAAATCTCTCCATTTCATTCATAATTTCCATAGAACATCTTGAGAAAAAAGAGAGTGTGAGCGATGGATCGCTAAAAATCCGGCTTCTGAGCTCAACAAATCTGTAAAATTTTTTTTCAGGATTTTCTATCTTAGAAAGCTCACTTTCCATAAGAGTTCCAACCTCAGAAAAAATCAGTGCCCAAGTTTCAAGAAAAAGAGCCTCTTTCGAGTCAAAATAATAGTAAATTCCAGACTTTGTAAGACCGCTCTTCTGAGCAACATCAGTCAAAGTTACCCGGTTTATCCCAAAAGTTTCAACAAGCTTTGTAAAATTTCTGATAATATATGCTTTTTTGTCGCCATGTTTATCAACATGTTTTTCTATATATTTTTCCACTATTTGCTCCTATTTCGCAATATCATCAATTTTTACACCGATTGTTTTAGCCATATTCCAAAGAGCAGCTGAATAATTGTAAGATGCTGTAAGAAGGCTTGTTTTAGCCCGATTAAGAGCAATAACCGCATCAAGAAGCTCTGTTTCAGTTGTCATTTTTTCGTTGTATTTACTCTCTTCAATCCTGAGATTTTCTTTTGCGTGCTCAATCTCAGTCTCAGCAATCTTAATCTCTTCTGATTTTACATTGAGTTCGGAGTTGAGCTTCGCAATCTGAAGCTGCATCTGTTTTTTTGAGTCAACACTTTCAAGCTGAACTTTTACAGAATTAGCCTTAGCTTTTTTCATATATGAATAGTTTTTAAACCAGTCAAAACCAATCTCCCAGTTTGCAACAGCACCAGCATAAAGAACACCCTCTGGCTGGAAAGAACTTGAATCCCAGTTTTTTTTGTAACCAGCAGTAAGCGCAACTGTTGGAATAAGTCCCTGATAGGAAATTTTCTCAAGAATTTCATACGCTTTAACATTTTTCTCAAGCATCGAAAATTCAGATCTGTTTTTTTCCTGAAGAGAAAGAAGCTCCTTGTAATTCTCGCTTACTTTTCTACCATCAGCCTCGCTTGACTGTAATTCAAAACTATCTTTTTCTTTGTTCATCAAAAGAGATAAAGCGGTCTTAATAAGATCTTCCATCCCGGAAACATTAGTTTTTTCCTTCATAACCTTAGCTTTTTCAATCTTGATTTTCAAGACAGCTCTGTTGTCGCTCATTCCCGCATCAACAAAATTCTGCGCAGTCTGCATATAGCGGTCAAGCTGCTTATCTGTTTCATCAAGAAGTGTTTCCATCTTTTTAAGCATCATATAATTATAGTAGTATTCAGCAACTTTGAGAGAAATAGCCTCTGTATTCTGTTTTATCTTAAGCTCTTCAACCTCTTCAAACATCTGACTACCTTTGTAACCGTTGTAAGCACTCCAAAGCGGTGTAATCGGCTGAGTAACAGAAACTTCCGCTGTCCGCTGCTTATCAGGCGCACCTGGAAAAGTCATTGTTGTTCCGATAAGATCCTGCGGAACATTAAGATCTGGGTTTGCCTGTTTAAGTCCTCCAAACATCTGTCCCATCGGAATTGCCATGCTCTCCTGCTCCGGGATGTATTTGAGAAACAGATAACTGCCTGAAACTTTTGCGGTTGGAAACATCATCATTCCATAATAATATTTCTCGAAAGAAGCACCTTCGACAGCAGCTTTACCTGCTTCAATTTTTTCACTCTGTTTGAGAGAAATTTCTATACAGTTATCAAGAGAAAGCGTTTCCGCCGAGAGTGTTGAAGAAAGAAGAATAAAAAGAACTGATGCCAGGCTTTTCACAAAAAGAAGATTTTTTTTCATATTTGCCTCCAATTTTGAGTTTTTGAACAATTAAACAAAAAAGTCTGGAGGCATTCTAGGTTAAGAAAGTCAAAAAGTCAAAGAGTTTTTTTGAAAAATTTTATTTTTCTTGTTTTTCTATATATATAATATAATCTGTTTTGTAAATGTTTTTTATTAACTGGTTTCAGGTTTTGTTTTTTATGTTTTTTAAAATGCTGCTGCTTACAATATTTTTTGCTGTTTTTTTCACACTTCATGCCTCGTCTTCTCTTGAAATTATGGGAAATCAGGGAAATACAAATCCGTTAACAGGAAGAGTTGCTGCGGGCGGAGCCGGATCTGCATACTTCAATCCAGCACTCCTTATTAATTTAGGAGATACTGTTGAATTCGGTTCTTTTTTATTTGCGCCCAACATGTCAATTTCATTGGATAAAAAAGATAATTCATACAATGTTCCTGATAGTGCTAAGTATGCATCTTCGCCCGATAAAACGCCTCTTTGGGATAACAAAACAAATTACAGACCATTGCCGAGTAAAAAAATAGAGGATATGAATAAACGGAAAAATACTCATGAAAGAGAGCCTGTCAGCTATATTTCGCTAGGTTTTACAAAACCTCTTTTTGACAAAAATACAGTTGTAGGATTTTATACCCTACTGCCGGCAAAAGGGCTTCAGGAAACAAATCCATCTTATGCGGATGAGAGAGAACAGTTTTTTTCAAACAGACTCCATTATGAATTATTTGGCGACAATCTTACAATTCCATCTTTTTCAATATCGGCCGCACATAGATTCATTAAAATATTTTCCCTTGGAGCTGGAATGTCTATGGAGAATAAAACTTATGGAAATACAACTGTTTATCTCCCTGATGGAGCGGAAAATCCAGACATTGCCCTAGCCCAGCCTGCTGTCGGAGTAACAACAATTTTCTCCCCTTTTTTTGGAAGCACCCTTGATTTAGGAGATAAACTTACCTTAACAGCAACGCTTCACCTCACAGAGATAAATCCAATGGAGATAAAAACAAAAACAATAATAAATGGAATGGAAAATGAAAATCAAGAGCAGGGAGTTTCTGAAATTACTTTTAAATATCAGTATGGATATCAGCCATTTAGGGCATCAATAGGTTCAAAATACAAGATTGATTCCACCCTTTCAATTCACTCTGTTCTAATGTATGCCAGATGGTCGGAATATGAAACAAGACATGGTGAAAAGCCGGTTGATGGATGGGCGGACACTATTTCCATTGCAGCAGGAACTACTTTTGAAAATGAAAAAAGAGCTTTCGGTCTTGATTTATCCTATGTTCCGTCACCTGTTCCAGAGCAGATTGGAAGAACAAATTTTGTTGACAATGACACAATTTCAATAGGTTCAGGATATGAGGAAAAATTTCAGATTGATTCATTTAAAATCTCTGCAATCCTCTCCTGCGTATTTAATTATCTTATTCCAAAAAGTGTGGACAAAAACATGTTGGCAAAAAATCCTGTAACAGACGAACTCCCTGATAATGCACAAAACTATACAACTGGCGAAACTCTCGAAGGCGCGCAAGGGTTGCAAACCAACAATCCAGGATTTCCTGGATATGAGTCTGGCGGAATTTTCCTTACAGCGGGAATTAATCTTCGAGTTCATTATTGAGGTTTGACTTGAAAAAATTCAACATTATTATATCTTTGATTTTACTTGTTTTTTTAGCAGGATGCAGAATTGGAGGAGATGAAAATCTCCTGAAATCAAAAGAGGAAGCTCCTGATTCCACCGCTCTTATTCCGGAAAATGATAATTTTGATGAAGATGTTTTGCTAAAAGATAATGAAACAATTTCTATTGCGAGTGATAGCGATGTCGAAAAAAGTGATAATGATTTTGAGGAGATGCCTGATCAGCAAAATATTGAAAACAGATTTTCCGGTGTCTGGGCACAACTTCAGATAACACCTTCAAAAAGTGAAATTGTAGGATTCCCTCCAGCAGATGCTGTAACAACAAAAATTATGAGTAGAAAATACATTCAATCCAACAATAAAATTGAGATTGAAAGTAAAATTTGTGCGGTTGGCACAGAGCTGGGTTCTTTTGTTGGAAAAGTAACCTTCCCTGAAGGATTTAATAAAAATCTCCTTGTTAAAGAATCCCCGAGCAGCATTGAATTTGCTGGAAATATTTGGAAATACTCGCAACCCAGAAGATATGAGGTTCGCGGAATAAAAAGGGATGAATCTATTTTTGAAAGCTCTTTTCCAGAGGATAAAAATGACTCCAGAATATTTGATTCTGATGAAGATGGAAACCCGGGAGTTACTATTTTTTTAGAAGGAGGCGTGATAACAGGCTCGATGTATATTATCCAGAGAACATGGACAGAGCTTATTTCAACAGAAGTTACCGAAAACACTATGGATGGCCTTATTTTGTGGGGCGAAGATCAGTTTGTAATTGAAGGGCAGACCGAGCTTCTTTCTGCTCAGAGAAAAACATATCCAAAAGATGGTGAAAGCTTTTTTTATTCTACAAAAATTAAAGATAGTGAAGGTTGTGCCGAGATTCTTTTGAATCAGGAAAAACTTTTTGCACGGTAATTCCAGGATTCAATTACCTTTTAAAATCACCCTCTGATTTTAAATTAGACATAAAATTCAAATCTGATAAAGTTATGCTGCACTTTTCAATGGAGGTTTGAATGTTCAAAAAAATTAGTTGCCAGAGGAAAATATTGTTATTTATCCTCTTTTTGTTCTTTATTGCTTCATGCAGCGATTCAGCTACCAAAAAAGAGGAGTCGCAAGACGATTCTTTCTCGGATAGCGAAACTCTTTCAAGTGACACAGATTCGTCCCATGATTTAGACGAAACAGACTCCGTGACTACAGATTCAGATCAGGATAAAGAGGTGGAAGATACTGAAATTATTCCAGGTTCTGAAGTATATCTCCCAAACAAAGATTTTTCTATCGAAGCTACCGTTGATCTTAGAAATCAGTCAGAAAACAAGTATAATATTGAAGAAATTCTTACATTTAAGAGCTCTGCAGAAGGAAACACAGTTCTTCTTTATGGTGATAATTTTAAAAATCTTAAATCAGATTTAAAGTTTTCATACGATGGCGAGAAAGCTCTTTTTGAAGTGGCTGAATTTGAATCTGGAGAGAGTGTTTCTCTCAAATTTTCATACACAATCTCTCTG
>CAZISX010000046.1:7342-9559 GCA_964542005.1 uncultured Spirochaetales bacterium | reverse complement strand
TTTTGTCCGCTGGTCTGACGGTGAAAATTTTGTATTAGGCCCATTCACCGAGCCATACTACACACCGCGGTGGCTGATGGTTCCGCAGAGTATGTTTAAAATGGACAGCAAAAATGATACAAATGTCCCTGTCGATGGCGTGAAACTCACAATTATTGCGCCGGATAATTCATGGAAAGTTTTTGGCCCCGGCGTTACAGGTGAACAAAAAGAAAACACCTATACCTTTAAACTTGATACACCAATGCCCCTTTATGCTATCTCTTTTGCAGCATCTCCAAACTATGAATTTTTCAAGTCAGGCGAAAGTAAAAGCGGGGTTGAAATTTTTGGAACAAGACTTTTGGGAAGCAGCCAGCCACTACAGGAAGGTTTTGCCTCTGCCGCTTTTGCAATTGACTGGATGGAGGCAAATATCGGGCCATATAGATTTGGGAAAAAAATCTCTTTTATGGATATTCCCGAGTTTACAGCGGGCGGAATGGAGCACGCAACAATTGTTTTTATGAACAGTTCCTACATGTTTAGCGAAGCCATAATTGCAATGGTAACAATCCACGAAACAGTTCATCACTGGTGGGGCGACAATGTAAGATTTGCAGATTTTAATGATTTCTGGATAGCTGAAGGTTTTGATGAGTGGTCAACAAACTACAATATTTTGTGCGCCATGTACGACTCCCAATCATGCTCGCAGATTAAAAACCAGTATCGCGTTGATGCTGCAAACACTTGCGCAGCTTTTGACACATCACCTCTTAGCTTTGAAGATATGGATTTCATGGTACTTTTTGGTGATGGAATTTCGGTTTTTTATAAATATGGGGCAGCTTTTGTTGAAATGCTTAATCAGAGACTTATCCGAGATTTCAACTCAAACGGAATTGAGTTTGCTAAAAAATGGTTTGAAGCAAAAGAATTCAGCTCCGTAACTACCCGCGATTTGATAGATTTTCTTGGCGAAACCTACAACAATCAGGAGTATTTTGAGAAACTTTTTGCAGATTGGGTTTACGGCAAACCATGTCCTAAGCTTGAAGCTGTTGACTACATTTACGAAAACGGAGTTGCCAAATTCACACTTGGAAGAATCAACAAAAGTCACGGAATGGAAAAACTTCCAATAGTTATCGTTGTTGATGGTGTTGAAATTACTAAAGAAATTGATTTTCCAGAAAAATCAGACTCTGTGGTGGTAGAAATCCCTTCAGCAAAAGAGCCTTCCGCGATTTTTGTTGATCCCAACGGTTTTTTTGTTTTCAAACTTGCAACAGAGGAATGGAACGGGCCGGCAATAAGTTTTTTAAGAGAATCTGAGCAATGATTTTTTGACTGACCGCAATCGCTATAAGTCAGGTACGGTAGTAAAACCAGGTAAGTTCAGCAAGTTTTTTGGCTGTATCAGGGCCAACCATATCCCATGAGAAACGCCATGACCAGTTTGTACCACCCATAGTTCCTGGAGTGTTTATCCTTGCCCATGAATCAAATCCCAAAACATCCTGCATCGGAATAATTGAATAAATTGCAGTAGTTGACATTGCGAGACGAATCATATCCCAATGCACATTTTCGACACAGCAGAGGTTTAGATAGTGCTCTGCTTTCCATCGTTCCTCGCCGTAAACCCTGTTAAACCAACCTTTTGTTGTATCATTGTCATGTGTTCCTGTGTAGACAACACAATTAGAAGTTGTAAAGTTGTGAGGCAGAAAAGGGTTGTCCGGGCCGCCATGAAATGCAAATTGAAGCACTTTCATTCCAGGAAATTTGAAGTGATCTCTAAGTTCTAAAACATCTTCGGTAATGCTTCCCAAATCTTCAGCATTAACAGGGAGTTTACCTAAAACTTCATGTGCTTTTTCAAAAAGAGCTTTCCCCGGAACATCCATCCATGAACCATTTATTGCAGTTGTTTCGTAGGCCGGAACAGCCCAGGAAGCAGAAAAACCTCTGAAGTGGTCTATTCTTGAAATATCGTAAAGTTTAAAAGTATGGCGAAGTCTTTCAATCCACCATGAAAAATCATTTTTTTCAATAACATCCCACCGGTAAAGCGGGTTTCCCCAGCGTTGACCAGTCGAGCTGAAATAATCGGGCGGAACGCCTGCAATAAGAGTTGGTTTGCCATCTTCGAGATAAAATAATTCCTGATTTGCCCAGACATCAGCACTGTCAGGAGAGACAAAAATCGGAATATCTCCAATAATTTTGATG
>CAZISX010000046.1:3871-7332 GCA_964542005.1 uncultured Spirochaetales bacterium | reverse complement strand
TCTCAAAATCGTTGTTAAAAAGTCTGTTTTCCCTGAAAGTTTCATAAGCTTCACAAAGAACAGATTCCTTAAACCTCAAAACCTCTCCAAAATTAACCTTTGTTTTACTTTCAGGAATATGAGGTTCATAAGTCTGGATAAATCCTTTTTCCTTTAATTTTTCAATACTTATAAGAGCATGATTGCCTGCAAAAGCTGATTTTGCGTTGTAGGGACTTCCATCAAAACCCGCTGGATGAAGAGGAAGAATCTGCCAAAGTTTCTGTTTTGCTTCGTGCAGGTAGTTGATAAAATCAAATGATGGCTTGCCAATATTGCCAATACCATCTTCTCCAGGCAAAGATGAGGGATGAATGAGGATTCCGCTTTTGCGTTCTTTGTGCATTTTTGTACTCCAAAACCAGTAAAAATTTAAAGATTACAAAAGATAGCACAATATAAATTCAAATACAATAAAAAAAATTTTACAACACCGTTTTTTATCAAAATAACAAAAATGTTTCAAATGAATTTTGTTTCGACCTGAATCGTTCGATTTAGTCATGGAAATCATTGGCCTATGGCTTCTCTTTTATTGTCAACACCTCAACCCATAAACGCTATGGACAAATAAGCCATAACATGCAGGAAAAATTATAGAAATACCTCCTTGCATATCTTTAGAAAATTTGGCGACAGTTTTACCGGAAATACAAAAGTCAACCATCTCAATCAGGACTGGCGCTGCTTAACCAATTAAAAATATATAAAAAAATAGTTCGAAACTTTTTTAATAAATTCTTTGTCTAAGATTTGGCTATATTAAACACTTGAAGGAGCTGACTATGAAAAATTCTAATTTCTACAAGAATCTCATTCTTTTTATTTTTATTTTTGCCTCGCTTATCTTTATTTCATGTGATGAAAGCATTAAAAGTAATCCCTCAGACTTAACAGACTCAGCTGTAACAGATAATGATTTTTCTACTCCTGTGGAAAATGATTCTGTTTTGCCGGATGAAGATTCTGACATTTCTGAAACTGATGATGAGAAAGATTCTGAGACACCTCTTCAGGACAGTGATTTTGAGACTACCTCAGATGTAAAGCTTGATATTGAACCTGTACTCTGCGAAGAAGGAGCTTTGCAAAACGGACAAACACCTTGCGGAGAAAAGGAGCGAGGCTTGTTGAAAGAAGAGTGTAAAAACGGAATATGGGAAGAGACTGAAACATGCGTTGTTCCCGATTTCAAAGCAACAATGATCTCAGATCTTAACCAGATCCCAGGCAATACTTTTGTGCTTACTTCTTTTATTTTTGAAAATTATCTCTATCTTACAGTTACAACCTCTGATAAAACCGGAGACTCCGGAATTTACAGAACAGACGGAACTGCAATGGAGCTTATTGCTAAGGATATTATCCTTCCGACTCCGCTGGTTGAATATGCAGAACCACAACCCAACAACTTATATCCGGCTTTTGCAAGATTTAACGGGAAAATATATTTAGCTGCTTATGATGGAATCTCCGGTGCAGAACTTTTCATTTTTGACGAAGAGAAAAAAGAAGTTAAGCTTTTAAAAGATCTCGCACCTGGAACAACTTCGGATTACTATGGTTTTCAGAAACCAAGCAGCTCAATGCCTAACAATTTTTTTGAGTTTAAAAATGAACTCTATTTTCTTATAAAAGGTGACGCTCTCTACAAAACTGATGGCACGCCTGACGGAACAATGTATGTTGACAATGCGGATAAAGCAATCCCTTTAAACGATAAAATTATTCTTTTTGCAACAGAAAACCATAGTAACTACGATATCTACAGTTTTGACGGTTCCAATAAAAGCCTGATAAAAAAGATTCCTCAGCCTGTTTTAAAATCATTTTCCGTAGGAAAAAACATCTATTTTATCACAAGCTCAAATGAGACAGAAAATTCGGCTGTTTGGAAAAGCGATGGAACAGAAAATGGCACAGTTATTGTAGAATCTTTTACAAATTTCTCTATAACCGGCAATATGATTGATAACAAGCTTGTTTTTCTTGTAAAAAATGATGCTGAAAAAACAAACGCACTCTATTCACTTGATGATTCTTCCGGCGAATTAAAACTTCTTTACAGCGGTGACCTGTCCTTTGATAACGGTTTTGTTTACAGCGACAAAATTATCTACATTGTAAATGAAAAACTCCTTTACATTACAAACGGAACTGCTGAAAATTCATCTCTTATTGATTTGGAGCTGGATGAAAATACTACATTTGTATCTGTTGCCCCTGCCGGAGATTACTATTTTTTTGTAACAAACAACTATGAAATATGGAAAACTGATTTAACGCCTGTTGGAACCGCTGTATTTAACAAGGAACCCAGCATGCCTCTTTCAATTGGAGCGGGTCTTGATGTATTAAATAACAAGCTTTTCTTTTCAGGAAATGATGAGAAAACAGGCTGGGAAATATGGCAAAGCGATGGCACACCGGAAGGAACCGGTATAGTTGCAGATATTACAAAGGGAACTCTGGGAAGCTATCTTAACAATCCTTGGAAATTGTGGGAAAATAGTGATGGAAAAATATACTTTTCAACTACTTTTTCAGAGGAGGCTCTTTACAGCTGGTCTGATTCAGGCGGCGATGTTTCTAAGATTGACTTGTCGCAGATTTATTTTTCAGAAAACACTCGTGTCAAAATTGTAACCTCTCACAACAAAAAACTATTTTTAAATGTTTACAACTCAGACAACAACAACGGGGAAGAATTTGTGTCAATAAATGATAACGGGAAAATAGAGATTCTTGCGAAAGATTCAGCTCAAACTATCTTAAAAGATGGAGAAAAACTCTACTTTACAACAAATCACAGATCTCCCGCCCCTAGCGTTTCTGAGCTTTTTGTAACTGACGGCACCTTGACAAAAACTTTAAAGCTTGCTGAATCAGACAAATGGACTGATGGAATACATGCGTTGAGCATGACTAATGACGGCAAAATATTTTTTGTTTCAGACTATGAACTCTATTCCGCCGACAGCATTCCGACAGGAACAATATACACAACAGACGGAACAACAAAGGGAACGATAAAACTGAATAAAGATTGGCCTAAAATATATAAAATGGCAGTTTCAGGCAATGCAATTTACTTTACAACAGAAAATGAAGTTTTTCTATCTGACGGGAAAAATTACCGGTCAATATTTAAAGGCTTTGCTAATTTAACCTCTTTAGGTAATGGGAAAGTGTTGCTAACTGCAAATGAAGATGCCACAATAAACATATTTGTTTTTGACGCTGAAACAGAAAAAACTACAGAAATCCTCTCTTCCAAAAACATTGTGACAGCGATTCCATCCACCAATGAAAACATCTTTTTTATAACAACAGAAAATAATCTCTCCAAACTTTTCAAAAGCGATGGAACAAAAGAAGGAACAATTTTAATTACTGAATTTGAGACCAATACCTTTAGCAAT